>DATJAQ010000346.1:0-48372 GCA_035516075.1 Terriglobia bacterium
TGAGCAGCACCGCTTCGGCGTGCTGCAGCGCCATAGCCTGATCCGCAAGGGCCTGCCCCCGGACGTGCTGGTGATGACGGCGACTCCCATCCCGCGCACGCTGGCCCTCACCCTTTACGGCGACCTCGACACCTCGGTAATCGACGAGTCGCCTCCGGGCCGCGCGCCCATCGAAACGCGGCTCCTCGAAGACGGCGACCGCGCGCAGTCGCTTGAGCTGATCCGGGAGCGCGTGCGAGCCGGCGAGCAGGCTTACGTGGTGTATCCGGTCATCGAGGAATCCGAGAAACTCGACGTGCAGGCGGCGGTGCGGATGCACCAGCACCTCTCCACCAACGTCTTCCCCGAATTCCGGGTGGGGCTGCTTCACGGGCGGCTCTCCGGCGCGGAGAAGGAGAGCGCCATGCTGGCCTTCAAACGGGGTGAGACCCAGGTGCTGGTTTCAACCACCGTCATTGAAGTCGGGGTGGACGTGCCGAACGCCACCGTCATGCTGATCGAGCACGCCGACCGCTTCGGCCTGGCCCAACTGCACCAGTTGCGCGGGCGCATCGGGCGCGGCCGGGCAAAGTCCTATTGCCTGCTGCTGGCCGGCCAGCCGCGCACCGAGGTGGCGGACGAACGCTTGCGCGCCCTGGCGGAGACCACCGACGGGTTCCGAATCGCCGAGATGGACCTGAAGATTCGCGGGCCGGGCGAGTTCTTCGGCACGCGCCAATGGGGCATCCCCGCCTTTCGCGTGGCGAATCTTCTGCGCGACCAGACGATCCTGGGGTGGGCGCGGCGCGAGGCCGGCGCGTTCATCGACCATCCGGCTTCGAAGGAGGAATTCGAGAACTACGTCCGCTACCTGCGGCGCATCTGGCCGCGCCGGTACGGTCTGGCGAGCGTTGCATAACCGAAGACCGCTGGCTGGCGATGAATAGCGCCCGATGGCACGCGAATCGGCCATCGTCAATCGGCCATCGTCAATTTCATGAGGATCATTTCGGGCACTTATCGCGGGTTTCATTTACGGTCGCTGCGGGGCGCGGACCTGCGGCCGACATCCGATCAGATGCGGGAGACCCTGTTCGATGTGCTGGGACCCGCCCTCCAAGGGGCTCGCTTTCTCGACGTTTACGCGGGGAGCGGCGCGGTGGGCCTGGAGGCGCTCAGCCGCGGCGCGAGCGAGGTGGTGTTGGTGGAGAGCCATCGCGGCGCCTTGGAAGTGATCCGGCGCAATCTAGAGGCACTGCGGGCGAGCCGCCAGGTTCGCTTGCTGGCGGCCCCGGCGGCGAAGGCCTTGGAGCGGTTGGGGAGTGAAGGCGCGCCATTCGACTTCGTCTTCCTCGATCCGCCCTACGCCGAAGTGGGCGAATATCATCACACCTTGCGGCAGCTTGGCCGCTCCACGCTCCTCGCGCCTGCCGGCCGCGTGATCGCCGAGCACTCCCGGCACCTGATCCTCGAAGAGGCCTACGGCCGGCTCCGGCGTGTCCGCTCGCTGCGGCACGGCGACACCCACCTTTCGTTCTACCGCGCCGCCGAAGCGCCCGAAAACAGCAGCGCCCCGCGTCTTGTTCGAGACCAGGAAGAACAAGAAGCGGGACGCTGAAATACGGGGCTCGGGCCCTCGCGGAGGGCCGGCAACGCGCTACTGCGAGCTCGAAGTTCCCGGGGTGGATGTCGCCAGCTCCGGTTGGGAGAACTTCGGCGTGCTGACGTAGCCGATCACCGTGTTCGCAGTGACTTTGTTGACGACCAGCTCGTCAAAGGCCCTCGCACTGTTGGGGATGAAGAAGATCGGCTCATCGACGGTTCGATTGTTCTTCTGGATCTCCATGTCGTTCGCGAGTACATCCAGATTGAACCGGTGATGCTTGACATTGGTCTTCTTCAGCACCATACCCACGCCGGCCACCGTCTGTTCCTGGTTCTTGTTGAGCGTGAATTCGTAGTAATTGCGCTGGCCAAGTTTGCGCAGGGTTTCGATGTCGTCGTGATTGCGGGCGATCAGCGTGCCCATGTCGCTTCGCGCCATCCCCAGATCGCTCTGCAGCGTGCTCAGGGTCTGTTTGGTGGTGCCCAGATCGGACTTGGTGGCCGCCACGTCCTGCGAAACCGAAGCGACCTGGTCAGTGTCGGCCTTCTTGGCGATTTCTTGTTTCAGCTCGTCGTTCTGCGCCTGAGTCTCTTTCTCGAGCTTGGCCACCATCGCGCGGGCGCGGCCCAGCGCCTTGCCGCCGGAAGAGCCCATGCGCTTGGCGGAGGCGTCGAGCTCGGTGCGTAGGGCGTCAAGCTGCTGCGCGCTGGCGTCCTGCAAATTCGAGAGTTTGGCCGCCAGTTGATCGTTGGATTGCTGAATCTGGCTCTTCAGACTCGCCTGCTGCGTCTCAACCGAACTGATCGCGCCCAGCCTGCTCAGGGTGTAGATTTCGCCGATCACCAGCAGCCCCAGAACTACGAACACCAGGATCCAGGGTCCGCTCGACTGGCGAACTTCAATGCGTTCATTTCTCATAGAATTGGGTACTTCGTCGATTGCCATGTCCTTCCTCCTCGCTCCCGTCGCACCCCTTCGGGGCACGATCACAACAACCCTCTAGGCAAGCGGGGTGCCACTCGCAAAGCCGGCTCAACTCATTGAAAAGATAATGGCTTGGGGCGGGCGGAGGGTCTGGTGAACCAGGCGCGCGCCTCATTTTGCCGGGGTTCGTGTAAGAATGACGCGCCGTTAGCGCAGCGGCTCCCCGAGAGTTGGCGGGCCTGGCGGTCTGTCGAACCCCGCCGATGCGGCCGCGGAGTCACTGGGCTGACTTGGCGGGCTTCCGTTTCTTGGCCGCGGCCCAGCCGGCTTTCACCACCTGGCGGGCTCGCCCCAGGGCAAGTGACTCAGGCGGCACGTCTTCGGTGATGGTTGAGCCGGCGGCCACGTAAGACCCGCGGCCCACGCGCACCGGGGCTACCAGCATCGTGCCGCTCCCCACAAACACGTCGTCCTCAAGGTAGGTCGGACTCTTGTTTTCGCCGTCGTAGTTGCAGGTCACGGTCCCGGCGCCGATGTTGACGCGCTCTCCCAGCTCCGCGTCCCCCAGATACGTCAGGTGCCAGGCCTTGGTGCCGCGCCCGATGCGCGACTTCTTAACTTCCACGAAGTTGCCAATGCGGGAGCCGGGCTCCATCACGCTGCCGTCGCGGACGTGGGCGAACGGCCCCAGGATGGTGTCGGAGCCCACCTGAGATGACGTTATCACTGAGCAGGGGCGCACCGTCACGCGATCGCCCAAGGTGGCATCGGTCAGTGTGCAGTAAGCCCGCACCAGGCAATCCCGCCCGACCCGGGTGGCGCCCCGCAGGCTGACCCCGGGCTCGATCACGGTGTCGCAGCCTACGGCGACCGCATCGTCGATGTAGGTGACCTCGGGATGGACAATGGTCACGCCCTCGCGCATCAGCGCCCCGGCCTTGCGCAGGCGCAGAATGCCCTCCGCCGCCGCCAGCTCCGCGCGGTCGTTCACGCCCAGCACTTCACGCGGGTCGGCCGCCGGCGCCGCTTCCACCCGCCCTCTGCGCCTCGCCAGGATTCCCACCAGGTCGGTGAGAAGGTATTCCCGTTGCGGATTGTCGGCGGTCAGCAAGTCGAGGCTGGCCAGCAGCTTGGGCCGCGAAAAGCACAGGATCCCCGCACTCACCTCGCGGATGCGCCGCTCGGCCGCGGAAGCCGCCTTCTCTTCCGCGATCTTCCGCACCCTGCCGTCGCGGCCCCGCACGATGCGCCCGTAGCCCTGCGGCTGATCCAGGCACACGCTCAGGATGGTGGCGGCCGCACGGCGCCGCCGATGGAAGTCGACAAGGCCGGTCAGCGTGCCCGGCGAGATCAGCGGAACGTCGCCCACCAGCACCATCAGGTGGGCGCTCGTGGAGCGCTCCAGTTCCGCGCGCGCCACCATCAGAGCGTGGCCGGTGCCAAGCTGCTCCTTCTGCTCGATAAAGGTGAGCCCGGGCCGCGCAAACGCCTGCCGCACCTCCCCGGCCTGATGGCCCACCACCATGTACACCCGTTCCGCCCCGCTGGCGGCCGCAGCCCTCAAGGCGTACTCGCCGAGCGGCCGCCCGGCGAGGGGATGAAGCAGTTTCGAGCGCGCGGATTTGAAGCGCGTGGCCTTGCCGGCCGCCAGAATCAGCACCGAGAATTCGGCTTTGGTCATACAATTCACGAGAGACGACGCTTGTCAATCTAGCGCGCCCACCCGCGCCTCCGCAAGCACCATTCTCCGCCTGTCGTACCCAGCTGGCATCGATTCCGGGGGCGCCGTTGCCGCGGTTGCGGCCGTCCGCTTGCTCAAAATGAACCAATTTGGGAACCTGACGCATGCCGTCAGCGTACCTCGAATTGAGTTCCGCTATGATTCTTCGCTGATTGCAATGGACTTGCGTGAAGTCAGAGGCGTAAGATGGAAATGGCACCCCGCGTGCTCCGGCGAAGTAGAGCGAATATTCGGAGGTGGCCCATGCTGAGCGACGCTGAGCTGAATCAGTTTCGGGAAGAGCGCCTGGCGGACGAGCAGTGGCGCAACATCTCCTGCCACGTGATCGCGGACATGATTGAGGTGTGCGGGGTCTGCGGCGCCGTCCGGGATCGCGAGCGGCTGGTTCGTTGCCCCTGGTGTGAAGACTGCTTCTGCTGCAAGGACGGCGTCTGCCGCGAGCAGCACCGCTCCGCCCAGCACCCGTCCGTCGCCTACTGGACCTGGTAGCGCCGCCCGCGGCGCCCCCTCCGGCCTCGGAGTGGACCCCGGCGCCTTTCCCTGCCGTCAACATCAAACCCTTCAAGGCTTTAGGCGTATCACTTTATCCGGACCCGCGTCTTCGGCTAAGATCGACGGGGCCGGCGTCGGAGGACGTGTGAATTCAGGGACTTCGGGCGGAGCGGCAGTGGCGAGGAGGGGCCAAAGAAAGACGGTTAGGCGGAGGACCGGGGTTGGCGTCATGCTGGCGGGTGCGTTTCTGGCCGGAGCAGGGTGCCAGCCGTTGCGGGCGGGCCCCCGGCCGGCGGCCCGCCAGCCGGCGCCCGAGGTCCTCGAGCTTGCCACTCCGGACGTGATTGCGCAGTACATCCGCGACCGCTTCAATGTCCCGGGCGCCACCAAGGTCACGGCCTCGCCCTTGCACGCCACGCCCTTCCCGCCCTTTTACGAAGCTTCCGTGGTGGCCGACGACGGCCGGGAGAAGCACTCCGGCAATGTCTACATTTCCGGCGACGCCCGCTGCTTCGTGATGGGCAACGTGTTCGCAATGAAGGGGATGGGGCGGGAGGCGGCGGCCCGGCTGGTGCGCGAGATCGAAAGAATTCCGGCCACCGCCGCGGTGCGGGTAGGCCCCTTCGGTCCCTCGCCCTATCCGGGCCTGCTAAGAGCTACCGTGACGGCCCTCAACGGAAAAGACAAGCAGACACAGCCGCTGTACGTCACCCGCAACGGCCGAACCGGTGTGCTGGGCTTCGTGGTGCCCTTCCGGCGCGATTTCGTGCAGCAACTGCTCTCCACCCGGGACCAGCCCAGTGCGGGACCCGCCAACGCTCCCGTGACCATCGTGGAGTTCGCCGACCTCGAGTGCCCAAGCTGCGCCTTGCTGCATAAGGTGCTGGAAAATCAGATCTTGTACGCCTACAAGACCAAGGTGCGCGTGATCTTCAAGGAGTTTCCGCTCCCCATCCATCAGTGGGCTCAAACCGCCGCCCTCGCCAACGAATGCGCCCGCCCCCTCGATCCCTCAGCCTTCCTCAAGTACCGCGATCTGATCTTCGCCAGCCAAGCCGATATCAAGGCCGAGACGGCGCGCGAGCAGCTCTTGAAGCTCGGCGCGCAGGTTGGACTTGACCGCCACCGCCTGGCCGCCTGCCTCGACTCCAAAGCTCCGCTGCCGCGGATTGAGGCAGCGCGCCGCGAGGCCGAAGCGGTGGGCGTGAACGTGACGCCGACGCTGTTTGTGAACGGCCGCCCGGTGGTGGGCGCGCCCTCGGCGCCCAAGCTGGCGAAAATTGTAGACGAGGCGCTGGCCCGTACGTTGAAGCGCTAAGCCCCCAACCCCTAACTCCCAGCCCCTAAACCCCGGGCTTCGAAAAAACAAAAGTGTACAAAATCTGGAATTTTTTGCCAAAAAAGGGCCCTTTTTGAGGCATCATACGAACAAGTCCGGGCAACATTTCTGATAGTAATCCATCCTCGTCCGGCAGACGCCGTTTTGGGTGAAAAACGGCCCCTTTTGAAACTTCAAACGATCAAATTCGCGAATTCATGGAAAAAAACCAGGGCTTCGACGGGCCGGCGGCCGGGTTGAGGGGTGGTGGGGAGAGGTTGGACGCTTCGGCGAAGGAACGGCGATTTTAGAATTTCAAACGAGCAAATTCCAGAATTCAAGCACGGAGATTCACGAATCGGCCGGGTGCCGATCGCACTCCTGCGGACCGGTGGCGCATAGGACGGCAACGAAGGGAACGGCGGCGCAGCCATCGATCAGGACATGCGCAGCAAGCCCTGGGCCTTGCGCCATGCCAGCGGGAGGCCTTCGGGAATCCGGGTCTGGCCGGGAGTGACGAACACGGCGGCGAGCACCCAGCCGTGGCGGTCGAGGATGGCCCGGACGGAGGAGGCTTTCAAGGGGCGGCCGGCGGCCTCCTCGAAGGCGCGGTGGATGACGGTGAACATCAGCAGGCCGTTAGGCCAAGCCTGGCGGGCGAGGTTGCGGAGCACTTCCGCCTCCTGCGTTTTGCTGAGGATCTGCCGCCGCGCGCCGCCCCGTCCGAAGCCCTGCAGGGCCGCATCGCCCTGGCGCAAATACTTGCGGTGCAAATGCGACACCGAGCTTTGATCCCATCCCAGAATGGCCGCCACCAGGCTGCTGCTCAACCCGAGAACCACCCGCATGAAGAGGCATTGCGCCCGGCGCAGCTCCGGCGCGCTGTGCGCGTGCTTCATGGCCGCGCGCAGCCGGTGAGCGGCGTCCTCGGCGGGCGGCGCCGCGCGTCCCGCGGCGAGCAGGGCGGCTTCGCCGCGCCGCCGGTACTCCCACTGCACCCGGCACACAGACCCGAGCGGCCATCCCACCGCCTCCGCCACTTCTGCGTTGCTCAGCGTGAGCGCGGCCGGCAGCCATACGCACAGCGCGCGCCGGTACTCCGCCTTGTCGCGAGTGTGAGCCACCGCCGCCTTGATCTTTTGAACTGCGTCTTCCGAAAGCACCCTTCTCTTCGCACCCATCATGGCCTCCTGGGACCCGCGTGTGTTCTGTACTGACTCATTAAGATACTAGCGGATTAACATGCGGGACGCAAGCCGGCCCCGCCAGGATACGGCTGCTGGCGCGCTCGCCCGGTGGGCCGGAACGTACACCTACCCCCTGGACCGCAATCCCACCCGGCCTCGCCGTTCTGAAGGAGCGAAACCTCTTCGGCTCTTGACAGTGCTTTCGGCGGGGAAGAGAATCGTCACGACGGCGAAAAGCCGCCGTGACGTTATGTTGGAGGGGGACGCGAGGGTGTAATTCCAAGGAGGCTGTCATGCTGCAGAGGGCTTGCCCGAGAACGTGGAAACTAATGCTGCCCGCGGTTTGCGTCATCCTGACATTTTTTGCACTTCCCATGGCCGGACAGGAAGGCGCTTCCCACCAGAAACCGCGCCAGGATCAGCGCGCCCGGCCGATACCGAAGCACGGGCCTGCGCCCACGCGAAACGCCCGTCCCGCCGCGACGCCGCGCAACTTCAGCGATCAAGCCGGGCATCCGAACGTCCCCCACGTTGACCGAACCCGGAAGGGCGATGTGTGGGTGGGGCACGATACGGGCCGGAACGACGCCAGCTACCATGTTGACCACCCGTGGGAGCACGGGCACTTTCGCGGCGGCTTTGGGCCGAGACACGTCTGGCGGCTGGCGGGCGGCGGGCCGGACCGCTTCTGGTTCAACGGATTTTATTTCAGCGTGGCTCCGGCGGACTTGGGGTACTGCGGCGACTGGAACTGGCTCGGCGACGAGATCGTGATTTACCAGGATCCCGACCACGAGGGCTGGTACTTGGCTTACAACGTGCGCCTCGGGACCTACATCCACGTGATGTTCCTCAGTTGAGCCCGGCGCGGTCGAACGGATGACGGTGTCTGGCGCAGGCCTGCGCCGGCCAGGTCGGACGGCAGCGAGCGGGCGCGCTTGAATCCGGTAGGAATTTGTCATACCATGAAGCTATGGGTATCAAAGCTGTCAAGATGACCATCTCCTTGCCCTCGGACCTGGCACAGGAAATCGAAGATCAGGCCCGCTCGGAGCGGAAGACCCTCAGTGGTGTTGTGCAGGAAGCCCTGTGGGAGGCAAGGCGCAGCCGCCTGAGGAGGCAGCTTCGGGGCTTGCAAGGGTTCTGGAGTCAAAAGGCGAAGGAGAAGGGCATTCTCACCGAGCGCGACCTGGAGCGCTACCTGCAGCAGTGACCGTCGTTTTCGATACCAACATCCTGGTGTCGGCGCTGGCGTTCCCGGGCGGCCGGGCCGAACAGGCGCTCAACCGCATCGTTCAAGGACAGGATCGTCTGGTACTCTCCAAGGCCATTCTGGACGAGCTCCTTGGTGTGCTGGCCCAGAAGTTCAGCCGCGACCCTGAAGAACTGGCTCGCGTGGCCGTCTGGCTGGCCGATGCCGCCGAGTGGGTGCACCCAAACCTCCGGCTCCACGTGGTGGCGGATGAAGCGGACAACCGCATTTTGGAATGCGCGCTGGCCGGGGGCGCCAGCCTGATCGTAACCGGTGATCACGGCTTGCTTCAGTTGAAAGGCTTCGAAGGCGTCCGCATCATCACGCTTCGGGAATACCTCCTCCCTCGGAAATCGTGACGGCCCGCAGCGCGCACCTGCGCCAGACGGCCGTTTGCAGCAGCCGTCAGCGGAATCTTTGGGCCGACGCCAGCTCGGGCCTCCCCAGCACACCATCAGGGCCGCTCGCGATATGCGCGCAACTCCCGGCCCGGCAATTATTGACATAAACTGTCAGACCGCCTCTGGGCTCATGGACATGACTTCTCGCAACGTTTCCCTACCGAAAACCCTCAAGGAATATGTGGAGGGTCAGGTGGCTGCCGGGGCTTATAGCACGCCCAGCGAGTACATGCGGGAGCTGATCCGGGAAGACCAGAAGCGGCGCGCCCGCGAGAACCTCGAAGCGGCCCTGTTGGAGGGCCTGCAATCGGGTGCGCCCGCCGGGATTGGCGGGGAGTACTGGGCGCGGAAGCGGAAGGCACTCCGGGAAAGGCATAAGGCGGCGAGGGCCACGGGGTGAACCGCCGCATTCTCATCCGGCCCGCCGCCGCCCGATTCAGGCGCTTAAGTTCCGGTTCCCGAGACCGTGACCTTCTGCGGACTGCCGCCGCCCGTGTCGTTCACGTTCAAGGTGGCTTTGCGGGCTCCGGTGGCCGTGGGAGTGAACGTCACCCGGATGATGCAGTGCTGGCCGGCCGCGACACTCGTCCCGCAATTGTTGGTCTGGGCAAAGTCGCCCGGGTTGGTGCCGGTGAAGGTGAAGGGCGCAATGCTGATCGAAGTGGTTCCAACGTTGGTCAGCATGACGTTCATCGGCGAGCTGGTGTGGCCCACCTGAACGCTGCCAAAATTCAACGAAGTAGGGGCGAGCTTCACTTGCGTCCCGGTACCGGTGAGGCTGGCGGTCTGGGGACTGCCCGCGGCGTTGTCCGCCACGGAGAGCGTACCCGTGCGCATTCCGATCGCCGTCGGTGTAAAGGTGACGTTGATTTGGCAGCTTCCCCCGGCCGCAAGGCTCGAACCGCAGTTGTTCGTCTGGGCGAAATCGCCGGTGGTCGAGATGCCGGTGATCAGCAGCGCGGCGGTGCCGGTGTTGCTGAGGGTCACCGTCTGGGCGGCACTCTTGGTGTTGAGAACCTGAGTCTTGAAGGTGAGGCTGGTGGGCGAGAGCACCGCCACCGGCATGCCGTTGCCCACATTCATCAGCACGCTGAGGGCGGCTGAGCCCTCGTCGGCCAGGGCCAGATCCAGGGCGCCGTCTCCATTGAAGTCGGCCGCCGCCACGGAGTAAGGAATTGCTCCGGTACCGTATTCCGTTTGCGCCTGGAAAGTGCCGTCGCCATTTCCGAGCAACACGCTGGCACTGTTGCTGTAGGTGTAGCTGTTGGCCGTCGCCAGGTCCGGATTGCCGTCCCCGTTGAGATCGGCGATCGCCACCGAGCGCGGGGCGAGCCCTGTGGGGTAGTCCACATGGGCCTGGAAGCTGCCGTCGCCGTTCCCCAGCAGCACGCTCACAGTGCTGTCATTCGTATTCGTCGCCACCAGGTCAAGGCGGCCGTCGTGATTCAAGTCTTGCGCCGCCAGGGCTAACGGCTCAGAGCCGGTGGCGTAAGGGGTCTGGGCCCCAAAGGTGCCATCGCCGTTGCCGAGGAGCACGCTCACGGTGTTGCCGAGCGCGTTGGCCACCGCCACGTCGAGCTTGCCGTCGCCATTGAAGTCGCCCACGGCCACGGCGTGCGGACCGGCGCCGGTGGCGTAGTCCACGTGACCCTGAAAGGTGCCGTCGCCATTGCCGAGCAGAATGCTCACCGTGTTGCCGGCCAGGTCGGCCACCGCCAGATCCGGGGCGCCGTCGCCGTTGAAGTCGCCAGTCGCCACCGCGACGGGCACCATTCCGGCACAGAGATCCGAATGGGTCTGGAAGGTGCCATCCCCGTTGCCGAGCAGCACGCTCACGGTGTAGCACTTCATGGCCATGTTGTACTGCACGTTAGCCACCGCCAAGTCCTCGTGGCCGTCCCGGTTGAAATCCGCCGCCGCCACCGCGAACGGGGCGGCTCCCGTGGCGTAGTCGGCGCGAGCCTTGAAGGTGCCGTTCCCGTTCCCCAGCATCACGCTCACCGTGTTGCTGCCCAGGTTCACCACCGCCACATCCCGCTTATTGTCGCCGTCGAAGTCCGCCACAGCCAGGGACAAGGGCTCGATACCGGCCCCGAAGTCCACCCGGGCCTGAAGGGTGCCATTCGCGTTGCCCAGCAGCACGCTGAGCGTGTCGCTGATGGCGTTGGCGGCCACCACGTCGAGCCGGCTATCGCCGTTGAAGTCCCCCAGCGCCAGGGCGAGGGGCTCGCTGGCCGTGCCGTAGTCCACGTGGGTCTGCAGCGTGCCATCGCCTTTGCCCAGCAGCACGCTGGCGGTCTCGCCGAGACTATTGGCCACCATCACGTCGGGCTTGCCGTCCCCGTTCAAATCGGCCACCACGGCCGAATGGGGACTATTGCCGGTGTTGTAGTCCACGCGGGGGGTTTTTAGCGAGCCGTCGCCATTGCCGAGCCACACGCTCAGGGTGTTGCTGAGGCTGTTTGACGCCACCACGTCCTGCTTGTGATCGCCGTTCAGGTCGCCCAGCGCCACCGACACCGGTTCGGTGCCGGTGGCATAGTCGGTGTGGGTTTGGAAGGTGCCGTCCCCGTTGCCCAGCAGCACGCTCACGGTGTTGTCAACATAATTCGCCGTCACCAGGTCCAGCTTGGCGTCGCCGTTCAAATCGCCGGCCGCCACCGACACGGGCTCGGTTCCGGTGGCGTAGTCCACATGCGTTTTGAAGGTGCCGTCGCCGTTTCCAAGCAGGATACTCACGGCATTGCCGGCGGCGGAGGCCACCGCCAGGTCGAGCTTGCCGTCCCCGCTGAAGTCGCCTACCACAACCCAGTAGGGCGCGGCCGCAGTCGAAAACTCCCGCTCGGTCTGGAAGGTGCCATCGCCGTTCCCCAGGAACACGCCCACCGTGTTGCTGACGTAATTCGCCACCACCAGGTCGAGCTTGCCATCCCCGTTGAAATCGCCCACCGCCACCGAGATCGGTTCCGTTCCCGCCGTGTAATCCACGTGGGCCTGGAAGGTGCCATCGCCGTTCCCCAGCAGAATGCTGAGCGTGGCGTTGAACTCGCACGCCACCGCCAGATCGAGCTTGCCGTCGCCGTTGAAGTCCCCGGCGGCCACGGAATACGGAATGGCGGCGCTCGGGTATTGCGGAGCTTCCACAAATTCCTGGGCTCGGGCCAGCAACGTCCCAGCCGAGAAAAAGAGCGCGATGAGAAGAAGTTGACGTCGGAACATAATCCCCCTCAGGCAACGAATGCCCTGATTTACCCCTACGGCGAAACAGAGATTCTACTCGGGAACCCGCGGAGTTGAACAGTCCCATGCGGGCGCATCGAAGGCATTACTGTTCTAGATAACAGACGGGCAGGAGCTACCTGAGACTGGGATCGCCGCGAAAGTGCAGCAAGCAGTCTGGGCCCTGTTACAAACAAAGTATATAGCCTTCACGCGGGCTTGACAGCTCTGTTTCGAGCGATTAGTCTAGACCGATCGCTGAGCGTAGATTAAGAAGTCTGCAGACGCCCCTCGTCGGGAGGGCTGTCTCAAGAGCAAGGGGATGGATATCATGCCGCTGCATCCGAAGAGCTATCGAACTTCCAAGTCCGCCGGCCGAACGAGCTGGGCTGCCACGCTGACCTTCCTGGTGATTCTGCCATTCGCCATGGCGGCGGGTGTCCAGGCGCAGACTGCCAAAGATCCCGGACTGCAAACCGCTAACCGCGGCACCGGCAAGTTCATTAAGGGGCTGACCACTACCCAGCAACAGATGGAGCAGCCGGCGTCGCAGTTTATCGCGGAGGTGAACCGGGTGGCGGGCGGCAACTCGGTAAAGAGGGTGGGCCTCGGTGCGCGCTTCGACTCCAACGGCTGCGCGGCTTGTCACGCCCAACCGGCGATCGGAGGCTCCAGCCTGGCTCCGACCACGGAGGGGGGAGTGGGGAACCCACTCTTTGGCGTCTATCAACTGATGGGCGCCGAGAACGTGATGCCGTTTTTCGAGACCGCCAACGGCCCCACGCTGGTGGCGCGCTTCCCTTACAAGCCCGACCTGGTGACGCCGGACGGGCACGTCAAGGGGCTTTTTGTGATTACCGGCCGCAGCGACGCCGGCACCTGCAACATTCAGCAGCCCGATTTTGACACCGCCTACGCTGAGAACAACCTGATTTTCCGTAACACCACGCCCTTTTTCGGCGGCGGGCTTATTGAGATCATTCAGGACAGCGACATTATCGCCAACATGATGTCAAACCTGGCGGCGAAAATGATGCTGGGGATTTCCGGCCACCCAAATTACAACGCGGACGATGGCAGCATTAATCGATTCGGCTGGAAGGCTCAGAAGCGCTCGCTGATACTCTTTAGTGGCGAAGCCTACAACGTTGAAGTCGGGATCAGCAACGAGTTTTTCCCCAACAAGACCGACGAGACCCCAGGCTGCACACCACCGTTCCCCGAGGGCCCTCCCAACGGCAACGGACCGCACGGCGTGCCGGACGATCGCACGGACTGGGCCAGCCTGCCGGCCGAGGGCTACCTGATGCCGGGCGACCCGGAGCGCTTCGGAGTCTTCGGGCGCTTCATGGCTCCGCCGGCCCCCGGCACCTGTCCAGGCGGGGTTCAGAGCAGTTGCATGAACGGCCAGACCCAGTTCAACAACGTGGGCTGCGTCCTGTGCCACACCACCTCCTTCACCACCCCGCCGTCCTCCGTGGCGGCGCTGGGTAATCAGAAGGCGAATCTGTTCTCTGATCTGCTGGTCCACCACATGGGGCCCTGCGACGCCGACAACGTGAGCCAGGGACAGGCGGGCGGCGACGAGTTCCGCACCACGCCCTTGTGGGGAGCTGGCCAGCGCGCGTTCTTTATGCACGACGGCCGGACCAGCGACATTGTGCAGGCGGTGGAAGACCACTATTGCGTGGGGAATTTGCAGTACGGGCCTTCGGAAGCGAACGCCGTGATTGGCCTGACTGACCCTCCTAGCGGATTCAACGGGCTGAGTGCCAAGGATCAACAGGACTTAATCAATTTCCTGCGCTCGCTCTGACCTCCGCGGTTGGAGCAGGAGGGCGTAGGGAGATAGCAGCAGGGCCGGTAACGAGAAAGGGGACTTATGGTGCGGCGCAAAAATCGGGCGGGAAAACGAGACGGTAAGTTCAGCTTCGGAAAGACGCCCGTGGTGGCGCTCAGCGCGGCCGCGACCCTCGTCCTGATGATGAGCGCGCTGCTGTGGGCCCAATCGCAGGCCAAGGACCCCGGGGTGCGCGGAGGACCTGCGGGCGCCGGCACGTTTCAGAGCGCTCTGACCGCCAACGAGAAGCTATCTGAGCCCGCCTTCACCACGCAGTTCAGCCAGACCGCCCTGGTCACGTGGAATCCGGCGGCGTGCACTCCAATGATGCCGAACGCCCCGACCGCGGGCTGCGGCCTTGGGCCCCGGTTCAGTTCCAACTCCTGCGCCAGCTGCCACTCCCAGCCGGCGCCGGGGGGCTCGAGCCCGCCCCAAAATCCCCTGTTTAAGGTTTACACTCTGAAGGGCGCGCAGAACACCATGCCCTCGTTTGAGAAGACCAACGGGCCCGTGCTGGTTCCCCACTTTCCGTTTCAACTCGGCAATCCGAGCGTTCCCGACGGTCTGGTGCACCAACTCTTCGTCATCACCGGGCGCAGCGATGCCCGCTCCTGCGCCCTCGCGCAGCCCGACTTCGTTTCGGCCGAACAGGAGAACGATATCATCTACCGCCAGCCTCTGCCGACTTTCGGCGACGGTTACATTGAGATCATCCAAAACTCCGACATCCTGAACAACATGAACTCGAATCTTAGCCTGAAGGCGTCCCTGGGCATCGGCGGCGCAGTCAACATCGCCGACGACGGCACCGTGAACCGGCTGGGGTGGAAGGCGCAGTGGCGCGCCATTCTACCCGCCGCGGGAGCGGAGGAGAACGTCGAGACCGGCATCACCAACGAAATGTTTCCCACTGAGACGGATCAGACACTGAAGAGCTGCCTGCTCAACCCGGTCCCCGAGGATCCGACCAACTACAACTACACCCCGTCCAGTAACACGCCCTGGTATTTCCTGGCCAACGCTGAGCGCGATGCCGACTTTATCCGATTCCTGGAACAGCCCACGCCCGGCGCCTGCCCGGGTGGCGATCAGACGAGTTGCGCCCGGGGATTCACTCAGTTCCAGAGCGTCGGGTGCGTTCTGTGCCACACGGTGTCGTTCACCACGCCCGCGGGTTCGATTCCCTCGATGGGCCACATTACGGCCAACCTTTACTCCGATCTGCTGCTTCATCACATGGGAAGCTGCCTGGCGGATAACATTACCGAGGGCGCTGCCGAGGGCGACATGTTCCGCACCCCGCCCCTATGGAACGTGGGCCAGCGCTACTGGTTCATGCACGACGGCCGGACCAACGATATCCTGCAGGCCATCCAGGACCACATGGACGGCTCGACTGACACACACTGCAGCGGCATCGGCTCCTACCCGGCCTCGGAGGCGGACCAGGTCATCCTGAACTTCAACAAGCTGCCCAGCACCGGCCCGAACAGCCAGCAGGACGTGCTGAATTTCCTGCGCTCGCTTTGATCTGTTCCGGACGTCTTCCCGCGAACCCACCCCTGGAAATCGCCGCGGCGTGGCGGTCCCTTGGAGGGACCGCCGCCCTC
The DNA here is from genome assembly GCA_035516075.1 of Terriglobia bacterium. Classification (GTDB taxonomy): domain Bacteria; phylum Acidobacteriota; class Terriglobia; order UBA7540; family UBA7540; genus Gp13-AA77. Next base: position 15,570 of record DATJAQ010000346.1, read on the forward strand.
CGTGCCCGGCGTCAAACGAGCTGCGGCCGCATTCTTCGAACAACCCCCAGACATTTCAAGCGCCGATTTGGGGCCGGTAGCAGGCAAAACTCGTATCGGTTTCCCAGACGGTCACGGCCTGCACGCGGGCGCTGCCTCGGTTGATTCGGGGCTCGAGCTCCTGGCAGAAGTAGCGCGCCATGTTTTCGGCGGAGGGATTGAGTTGATCGAAGGGGGCGACGTCATTCAGTAATTGGTGATCGAACCGGCCTACGATTGCCTTCACGGCGTGGCTCAGGTCGATGAAGTCGACGAGCAAGCCCGTGGAGTCGAGCTCGTCGCCCTCCACCGCCACCCGCACTTTGTAGTTATGGCCGTGCACGTTTTCGCACTTGCCCTTGTAATTCCTCAAGGCGTGCCCGGCCGAAAACGAATAGTCGATCGAGACTTCAAACATGTTCTCTCCTGACACACGGCGTCGCCGGTGGCCGCACCGAAACAAAAGTGTTCATCGTGGCCGGCGGGCGACGGCCGGCTGCGGACTTCCGGCGCGGCTTCCTCCCGGTCATTCGGCAATCGTAAATCGGCAAGGCTGTTCGCTATTTCTGCCCTTCCCGCATAAACTCCCTCACATCTTCCATCCGGCTGGCGCGGCCGTAATCCGGCAGGCTCTCGAAAAAATGCCTCCCGTACTGCTTCCTCACCAGGCGCGGGTCGAGGATGGCGAGCACGCCGCGATCCGTACTGCTGCGGATGAGGCGGCCGAACCCCTGCTTGAGCGAGATCACCGCCTCCGGCACCTGGTATTCCACAAAAGCGTTGCCGCCGTCTTCGTTCAATTGCCGGATGCGTGCCGCCACCACCGGGTCCGACGGCACGGCGAAGGGCAGGCGGTCGATGATCACCGCGCTCAATTGCTCGCCCTGCACGTCCACGCCCTGCCAAAAGGAACTGGTGGCGAACAGCACCGCGTGCGGCGTGGTGCGAAAGCGCTCGAGCAACGCCGTGCGCGGCGCCTGGCCCTGGATCAGCATCGGGTAACGCACTCGCCGCCGGACGCGCTCGCAGATATCGCGCATCTGCTGGTAGGAGGTGAACAGCACGAAGGCGCGGCCGCGCGTGGCCTTCAAGATCTCCACCACTTCGTCGGCGGCGCGGGGGCTGAAGCCGGGCTCGCGCGGGTCGGGCAGATGGGCCGGCGTGTAGAGCAGCGCCTGCTGCTTGAAATCGAAATGCGAGGGAAACACGCGCTCCGCGGCGTGGTCGAGGCCGAGCCGCCGTTTCAAGAAGTCAAACGTGCCGCTCACCGCCAGGGTAGCCGAGGTGAGAATGGCGCACTCCACTTGCCCGAACAGGCGCTCGCGCAGCAGGGCGGATACGTCGATGGGCGACGCCTCCAAAAACACGCCCCGTCCGCGGCGCTCCCACCAGAAGACGAGATTGCGGTCCTGGCTCTCGATCACCATCTCCAGCGTCGCGCGCAGCTCAGCCGCGCGCTGCGCCAGGTTATTGATCTCCTCCGGCCGGTCGGGCACGCGTTTCAGCTCGGTTTCGAGCCGCACTAGCACGTTGAGCGCGGCCGCGTAAGCGGCGCGGTTGCCTTCCAGAAACTGATCGCGACGGTCGAAGGCGTAGCGGCCCTCGCCCGTGGGGAAGAGGTTGAAGAATATCTCCGCGCGCCGCCGTAGCTCGCCCACCGCACCGGTCACTTCCGCCGCCTTCAGGTCTTTCTGGCGCAGAATCTGCTCCGTGTCGCGCGCCAGCTCCTCCACGCGATAGTTGGAAAACTGCACGCCGAAGTAGCGCGTGGCTACGTCTTCCAGGTCGTGGGCTTCGTCGAACACCACCGCCTGGTAGTCGGGCAGCAGGGTGGCGTAGTCGCCCTGCTTCAGCGCCAGGTCCGCGAAGAAGAGGTGATGGTTGACGATGATCACGTCCGCCTCGGCGGCGCGCTGGTGCATCAGGGTGATGAAGCAGCGCTCGAACTGGGCGCACTTCTGGCCCGTGCAGGCTTCGCGGCGGGCGTCGATGCGGCCCCAGAGTTCGCTCGAGTCCGGCAGTCCCGGGAGCTCGGCGCGGTCTCCCGCCGGCGTGCGCTCCTCCCACTTGCGGATCTGCGCGTAAAGCTCCACCTCCTCCAGGCCGCTCAAGGCCGGCTGGCGCTCCAGGTCGTAGAGCTTCTGGCGGCAGAGGTAATTGGCGCGGCCTTTCATCAGCGTAGCGCGCACGTTGGGAAAGAGCCTTTTGAGGAACGGCAGGTCCTTGTGGAAGAGTTGCTCCTGCAGGTTTTTGGTTCCCGTCGAGATCACCACCCGGCGGCCGCTCAGAATGATGGGCACCAGGTAGGCCAGGGTCTTGCCCGTACCCGTGCCCGCCTCGGCGATCAGGTGACGCCGGTTTTCGAGCGCGGACGCCACTTCCTCGGCCATTTCGAGCTGCGCCGGGCGGTCTTCGTAGCGCGGATGATGGTGCGCGAGCCACCCCGCGCGCCCGAAAATGCGCTCCAGGTTGAAACGGCCGGCCGATTTGCTCGTGACCGTGGGCATGGAAATGGCAAACAGGATGTGCGCGGCGCGCCCCGAGGCGGTTCACCGGCCCTCGCGTCGGCTGAAGCGGGTGTGTGGCCCCCCGGCCGCACGGCTATCGCGGGTAAAACTGGTAGCCCGCCTGCTTCACCGCCTTGCGAAAATCGTCCGCCCGAATTTCGATAGGCTTGCACATTTCGTAGATCCGGGAGCTCAGCGTCACTCCGAACTGGTCGAGCGAGCGGTCCAGGCTGGGCACGGCGTCGCCGGAAGGCATCTTCACCTCGCCCTGCACCTCGTCCCGCCGCGCGGGGCGCGCCGCCGAGCCCGCGAAAGGCAGCGTGGTGGTGATCAGCGTCACCTTCTTCTTGTTGTAGCGCGCGTTAACGATGTAGGCTAGCCTCTCCTTCACCCAGTCGGTGGGGTTGGCGGAAACGAGTTCGTCGAGCAGCAGCACCTCGGTATCCACCACCGGGTAAAGCAGGCGCAGCTCCGAATTCTCCGACACCGGATCGTAGCTCTCCCGGATCTCCTGTAGGAGCTCGCGGAAGTCGGTGAAGAGGCACTCCACGCCCTTGCGGGTGATGAGCTCGCGCAACACGGCCACGGCCAGATGAGTCTTGCCCACGCCGGTGGGGCCGGTGAAAATCATGCCGTAATCGAGCGGGTATTCCTCCACGTACTGCTGCGCCCAGCGCTTGGCCACGTCCAGGGAGGCGTTGGGCTGCCCGGTGCCCTGATCCTTGACGACGTTGAAGCTTTCGAGGGTACAGTGCTCGTAACGAAGGGGAATGCGGGCCCGGCGCAGCAGGTCGGCGGGACGCTTCTCCAGGTTGCAGTCGCAGCGCGTGGCGCGAGAAACGCCCTCCACCTCCACCAGCTTCCAGCCCGTGCCCTCGCAGGCCGGACAATCCTTTCGCGCCATGGATCCCCCGAACTCGTATTCTACCCGCATTCGGGACCGGGTGGGGCGATGCCCACCGCGGGCGTGCGATGGCCTGAAATCGATGGGACGCCCGTATGACCGGCTGCGGCGGCTCCTCGCCCTCCGGGATTTGCCTGTACCCGGCGGGCTTCTAGAACAGCGCGCGATCTGCCTTGCTGCACGCACCTGAATTTGCGGTCTTCGGATCTTCCAGCGGGCTTCCCGGAAGGACACAGGCTCGACATGTAGCCTACTGCCGTCGGGCGGGGGGTGGACAGAGGGCCCCGAGACGTGCTAAAATGCTCTTTTGAGTGACGGTCGCCGAAGTTCGGGAGTGGTCTCGGGCGGGGGCGGCGCGGGGCGCCCCAAACGTAGAGTCAGCAGCTTCAAAAGGCACTTCATCGCGGCCGGGGAAACTCGAGCGGCCGTAATCATCGCGCGAAAAATCCAGGGCGCGTAAGCCCGCCTGCAAGATTCCGCCGCGCCGATCCTGCGGGTTTACCCGGGTGAGCCTCGCCGGCGCTGCCGGCCCGGGAGGAAAGAGTTCGAGTGAGCGAATCCGCAGAGCCTAGCAAGAAAAACCCGAACCCGGCGGAGACCTACGACGCCGCCAGCATTAAGGTGCTGGGCGGGATTGAGGCGGTGCGCAAACGCCCTGCCATGTATATCGGCTCCACCGGGGAGCTGGGCCTGCACCACCTAGTGTGGGAAGTTGTCGACAACTCGGTGGACGAGGCCCTGGCAGGCTATTGCGATAAGGTGCAGGTGGTAGTACACGCGGACAACTCCGTCACCGTCGTCGACAACGGCCGCGGGATCCCGGTGGGGATGCACAAGGAAGAAGGGCGGTCGGCCGCTGAGGTGGTGATGACCGTCCTGCACGCCGGCGGCAAGTTCGACACCAAGAGCTACAAGGTGTCGGGCGGGCTGCACGGGGTGGGCGTGTCAGTAGTAAACGCGCTTTCGGAATCGCTCGATCTTGAAATCTGGCGCGAGAGCTACACGTGGGAGCAGGAATACGAGCGCGGTGAGCCCTTGGCTCCGCTCAAGAGGGCGGGAAAAACCGAGAAGCACGGCACCAAGGTCACCTTTCTGCCCGACGCCAAAATCTTCGACTCCATCGAGTTCAACTACGACACCTTGGCCCAGCGCCTGCGCGAGCTCGCCTTCCTGAACAAGGGACTGACCATCACGCTCAAGGACGAACGCAGCAGCAAGCAGACCGATTTTCACTACACGGGTGGTATCGCGGAGTTCATCAAACACCTCAATAAGAACAAAAACGTTCTGCACCCGCAGCCCGTTTACAGCGAGGCCGAGCGCGAGGGCACGGCCATGGAGTTTGCCCTGCAATACAACGACGGCTACGCCGAAACTGTGTTCAGCTTCGCCAACAACATCAACACGGTGGACGGCGGCACCCACCTTTCCGGCTTCCGGTCGGCGCTCACGCGCGCCATCAACCAGTTCGGGCAGAACCAGAACCTGTTCAAAGACGTGAAAGAGAACCTGCAGGGCGAGGATGTGCGCGAGGGCTTGGTGGCGGTGATCAGCGTGAAGCTGCCGCAGCCGCAGTTCGAAGGGCAGACCAAGGGAAAACTCAACAGCGACATTCAGTCCACGGTGGCCAGCTTCGTCTACGAGAAGCTGATGGAGAACTTCGAAAAGAATCCCACCATGGGGCGGAAAATCTGCGCCAAGGCGATTGACGCGGCGCGGGCGCGCGAGGCGGCGCGCAAGGCGCGCGAGCTTACCCGCCGCAAGGGGGCGCTGGATTCGGGTGGGCTGCCGGGCAAGCTGGCCGATTGCCAGGAGCGCGATCCCGAACGCTGCGAGCTCTTCCTGGTGGAGGGCGACTCGGCCGGCGGCTCCGCCAAACAGGGGCGAGACCGGCGCTACCAGGCCATCCTGCCGCTGCGCGGCAAGATCCTCAACGTGGAGAAGGCACGCTTCGACAAGATGCTGGGTCACGAGGAAATCCGCGCCCTCATCACGGCGCTCGGCACCGGCATCGGCACCGACGACTTCGACGTCTCCAAGCTGCGCTACGGCAAGGTGATCATCATGACCGACGCCGACGTGGACGGCTCCCACATTCGCACCCTGCTGCTCACCTTCTTTTATCGCCAGATGAGGGAACTCGTGGAGCGCGGGCACGTGTTCATCGCGCAGCCGCCGCTCTACCTCATCAAGAAGGGCAAAAGCCAGCGCTACATTACCGATGAGAAGGACTTCCGCCGTGAGATCATGCGCCGCGCAACTGAGGATCATGTGGTAGAGGCGGGCGGCGACCGCAAGAGAGTGCGGCTCGAAGGCGGCGAGCTCACCAATTTTCTGATCGCGCTCGCCGAGTACAACGATCTGTTCGACAAGCTCGAAAAGCGCCTGGGCGACGGCCGCCTGGTGGACGGGCTGCTGGCGGTGAAGCTCGCCAAGAAAGTGGAACTCGAGGACGAAACGCGTCTAGGCGAGCTGGCTGCAGACCTGAAGGCGCGCGGGTTCAAGTCGGCAATCCGGCGCGACGAAGAGCACGACCGTTGCTTCCTCACCGCCTCGGTGGGCACGGGACCCGAGCGGATCATCGACTGGGATCTCATCGGGAGCGCGGATTACCGGCGGCTGTTCGACCTGCACCAGCGCGTGAGTGAACACAACCGCCCGCCCTTCGCACTCTCCACCAACGGCACCCAGATCACCATCGCCAACCGCAGGGATCTCCTCGACCACGTCATGAACTTGGGCAAAAAGCTGCTCACCGTCCAGCGCTTCAAGGGACTCGGCGAAATGAATCCCACCCAGCTCTGGCAGACCACCATGGACGCCGAGCAACGCACGCTGCTGCAGGTACGGGCCGAGGATGTGGAGGCCGCCGACGACATCTTCACCGTGCTGATGGGCGATGCGGTGGAACCGCGGCGCCAGTTTATCGAGGATAACGCGCTCGACGTGAAGAACCTCGATATCTAGCGGCGGCCCGCCCCGCACCTGGCCGCTCTTCCCCGGCGCTTATGCAGGCCGAGCCCGAATTGCGAACCCTCCGCCTGATCCTGCGGCGATGGCGTGCCGACGATCGCGCGCCCTTCGCCGCCCTCAACGCCGATCCCGCGGTTATGGAGCACTTCCCTCGCCTGCTGCCTCGCGCAGACAGCGACGCTCTCGCCGCTCGCATCGAAGGCCACTTCGCGAAACACGGATTCGGTCTGTGGGCGGTGGAAATTCCCGACGTCACGCCTTTCGCGGGCTACATCGGTCTTTCCGGACCTTCAATTCAGGCGCACTTCACGCCCTGCGTGGAGGTCGGTTGGCGGCTCGCGTGCGCCTACTGGGGCTGCGGCTACGCCACCGAGGGAGCGCGGGCGGCGCTCGAGTTCGGATTCAAGCGCCTGGGCCTGGCGGAGATCGTCTCCTTCACGGTGCCCGCCAACCTCCGCTCGCGCCGCGTTATGGAGCGCCTCGGCATGAGCTATTCGCCTGCCGACGATTTCGATCATCCCGCGTTCGCGGACGGGCACCCTTTGCGCCGGCACGTGCTCTACCGAATACGGAACGGAAGTATTCCGGCCGGGGAATTTTAATGGCGCCATCGAAACATTGGCGACTCACCGGTGCCCGCTCAGTTGTATTTCCACAAGTGAGTATCCGCTCCCGGGGGCGCGGATTTCGTGATGTGGGCGGCCATCCAGCGGACCATTTCCTCTTGCGTGGCCGGCTCCCAGCCGTGGCCCTTCTCCGGCCGGCCGTACTGAAACTCACCGCCGTAAGGCGGGTCAGTGGCGCTCTTGAGGAACTCCTCCACGTCGTAGACCGCAAGATTCAAGAAGAAGCTGTCCATGTCACCCACGTAGATGTGGATCTTGCCCTTAAGCTTCGGCCCGAGCGTCTTCCAGTTCGTGCGAAGATCGTAGCCTAGGTCGTAGCCGTGGTCGCGCATGTAGAGGGCGACGCTGTGATCGATCTTGCCCGTGCGCTTGTCCCACAGTGGCTTCGGATAGCCGTCGTCCCCCAGCGGGCCGTAAGCCGCCTCCCAAATTTCGAGCTGCTCGCCCGAGCGCCCGTGGCTGCCGAGCACGTCTTCAAGCTGGCTGAACTGCTGCGTCGACATCTCGGGCTGGCCGTACGGCGCGCGCTCAATGTAGCGCGGCGCCTGCAGCCAGGTGTGCCCCGGCTCCCAGAAGGCGTTCTCGTCTTCGTAAATGTTCGTCATTTGGTAATGCCGGAAGTCGATGGGGTCGGGATAGAGCGTCCAGGTGCCGTTGAAGAAGTCGGGGTGGAGCACCTGAAGGGCGAGCGACTCCCAGCCTCCCGTGGAGCCGCCGGTGAGCACGCGCGCCCAGGGCTCGCGAATCATGCGAAAGTGCGACTCGAGATACGGGATGAGCTCGGTGAGCAGAGCGTCTCCGTAAGGGCCGTTGTTGGCCGAATTCACGGCGTAGGAGTCGTCGAAGTAGGGCGTGGGATGCTGGAACGTCACCGCGATCATGCGCGGGAAGCTAGCGGAATTCCAGGCCTGGTAAAACTTGTAGCCCGTCTCCAGGTTGTAGTCCTTCATAAAATGCTGGAACCGCGCAGGCACGGGATGGTCCTGGGCGGAAAAACCGAAGGCAGGCCTCAGGCTGAAGTGGCCCTGCTCGTAGATAACCGGGTACTTGACGTTCGGGTGTGAGTCGTAACCCTTGGGCAGCAGCACCACCGCACCGATGTCCATGGGATGACCCCAGAACGCCGTCAGCAGCCTGCTTTGAATCTTGACGTGCTTCACCCACTCGGTGTCAGCCGGCTCCTGGATGGGCGGGATCACCTGGGTCAGGCTCAGCTTCACGTCGTAGCCGGCGGCGGGATCGAGGTGCACCTGCTGCACCTCGCTGTAGAGGTTGCCGGGCGACACGTTGAACTGCTGGCCCTCCCACTGATCCATGTGCGCCCAGATGGTGTGGCCGTCGGAGCGGTGGAATTGCGTGTAGACGTTCATCACCGCCTGGATGAAATAGTCGCCGGCCGGCACGTCGCGCAGGCTGCCGGGGGGGTAGCCGGGCGTGGAGCCGTCGATCACGGCGGCCGCCCCCGGCTGGAGTTGATCGACGTCCGCGCCGAACAGCGGCGCCATGTCGCCCCAACCGCCGGCGCGCAGGCGGGGCTCCGGCTGCATTTCCTTCGAGATGATCACGAAGGCGCGGCCGGTGATGGGCGCGGCGTGCGTGGTGGCCGCGAAGGAAATCTCGAACTTCAGTTTGGAATTCGGCGGCTGTGAGCCGGCCCGGAGTGGTGCGGCGGCGGCCAGAAGCGTGGCCAGCAGTGCCAGCGCCGGCCCGTATTTTCTCGCGCGATAGCGGTTAACGTCCAAGAGCCCTCCTGCGGGTGCCTGTCTCAGCGCCCGATTCCCGCTCGCCGGAAGCGCCCGGGAGCAAGCATTATACTCGCGGCGCGAGCGGCCGAACGCCCCTCCCAGGGCCAAAACAAACGCGCCGCTTGCCGCCTTTGAGCGAAACATGTACAGTAAGAGGCCTGAGGGGGACCAACGATCAGTTAGAGGCGCGTCTGATCGTCCCGGTTCGCGCGCGTGCATCGTTTTGATCTCCCTGATCTCACTGTCCGGACGGACTGCCTCACGACGCGATTTGCGCGCGCCGGCCGGCTCCCGGCCACCGGCTCGAACCGGTCCGGTAATCCTTGACGCCCTCCCGAGCATGGTCAAGAATACTGTTTTCCTTCAAACGGACGGAGCTAGACTGTGGGTGTGAACTTCAGGTCTGTTTTCAGCATGTTTTCCTCGGATTTGGCGATCGATCTCGGGACCGCCAACACCCTGGTGTACGCGCGCGGCAAAGGCATTGTGGTGAACGAGCCCTCGATTGTGGCCATCAACAAGGTGAACGGCGACGTGGAGGCGGTGGGCCGCGAGGCCAAGGAAATGCTCGGCCGGACGCCGGGCAACATCGTTGCCATCCGCCCTTTGAAAGACGGCGTCATCGCCGATTTCAAAGTGACCGAGAAGATGCTGAACTATTTCATCCACAAGGCCCACAACCGCAAAATGTTCGTGCACCCGCGCATCGTGATCGGCGTGCCCTCCGAGATCACCCAGGTGGAGAAGCGCGCCGTGCAGGACTCTGCCATGCGCGCCAAGGCCAGCGAGGTCTTCCTGGTGGAGCAGGCCATGATGGCGGCCATCGGGGCCGGGCTGCCCATCACCGAACCCTCGGGGTCCATGATCGTCGACATCGGCGGCGGCACCACCGATATCGCCGTGATCTCGCTCTCCGGCATCGTCTACAGCCGCTCCGTGCGCGTGGCTGGGAACGAAATGGACGAAGCCATCACCTCTTACCTCAAGCGGCGCTACAATCTGTTGATCGGCGAGCGCACCGCCGAACAGATCAAAATCGGGTTGGGCTCGGCCTATCCGCTCGAGAAGCCGCTGACCATGGAGATCAAGGGCCGCCATTTGCTCGAGGGCATTCCCAAGACCCTCACCATCGACGACTCGGAGATTCGCGACGCCTTGGCCGAGGGCGTGGCCACCATCATCAATGCCATCCGGGTGGCGCTGGAGCGCACCCCGCCCGAGCTCTCGGCCGACATTTCCGACCGCGGCATCCTGCTCACCGGCGGCGGGGCGATGTTGAAGAACCTCGACAAGCGCATTCGTGAAGAGACCGGCCTGCCGGTGTCCATTGCCGAGGATCCGCTGGCCTCCGTGGTGCTCGGCACCGGCCGGATGCTGACGGACTTTCGCCTGCTGAGGAGGGTCGCGATTGAATAGCCCTCCCGGCCAGCCCCAAGGCGGGCGCCGCGCGCCCTTCGCGGGCGCCAGAATCGGCCGCGACGGCCTGCTTGAGCTCCGCTCTCCCGAAGCCCCCCGGCCCGCGCCCCCGCGCGTGCCGGAAGGGCCGGAGGTGGTGCAGGCGTTCATCTCACGCCACCGGCCTTTTTTCACCCTGGTGGCCGTGCTGGCGGCCCAACTCGTGCTGCTATCCCTTCAAATAACGCCAGCCCAGCACGAGCCGCTGGCTAAGGCCTGGGCGGTGGCCGCGCTGGCCCCGTTCGAGCGCTCCCTGCGCGGCATCGCGGACCTCACCGGCGGCTCCTGGCATGCCGTGCGCGACCTCACCCAGGCCGAGCGCCAAAACAACGAGCTCCAAGCTCGCCTCGCGGCCGATCAGACCCAGATCCGCAATCTGGCCGAGAACGCCACGGAGAACCATCGCCTGCGCTCCCTGCTGGATTTTCGCGCGCAACTTCCCTACGCCACGGTGGCCGCGGAAGTGATTGGCTCGAGCCCTGGAGAGGGTTCGAACACGGTGTTGATTGACAAAGGCGGCGACTCCGGCCTTGGCAATGACTTTCCGGTGGTCACGCCGGAGGGCGTGGTGGGCAAGATCGTGGCCGTCTACCCGCACTCCGCCCAGGTGCTGCTCCTCACCGATCCTGCCGCGGGCGCTGGCGGCCTGCTCGAATCGAGCCGCGCCCAAGGCGTGCTGAAAGGCACCGGGCAAGGCCTGTGCCGTATGGAATACGTGATGAACGGAGACGCGGTCTCACCGGGCGAAACGGTGGTGACGTCGGGTCTGGACCAGGTCTACCCCAAGGGACTGCCGCTCGGTACCGTGATGACGGTGGGCAACGGGAACATCTACAAGAATATTCTGGTGAAACCCGCCGCCGCGCTCGACCGCCTGGAAGACGTCCTGGTGGTGGTCGCGAAGCGCCCCGCCCCCGAAGAGGCCAAGGCGCGGCACTAAGAATTTACGATTGCCGATTGAAGAATGAAAAGCCCGGCGGCCGCGAGAGCCTTCCAATCATCAATCGACAATCGTCAATCTCCACTTCAAAATGCCCGCCTCCGCCGAGCGCCCCATCAACGTCTACCGCGTCCACCCGCTTACGCTCTGGGTGGCGGCGTTTCTGGCACTGGTGCTTCAGACTTTTCTGCCCGTGGTGCTTCCGCTCGCGCGCCTGCTCGATCTTCCCCTGCTGGTGGTGATCTACTTCTCGGTGACGCGCCGCAGCAAAGTGTTCGGGACGCTCTTCGGCACGGCCGTCGGCCTGGCCGAGGACGCCCTCAGCCACGGCTTTCTCGGCATGTTTGGCGTGGTCAAGGCGCTGGTAGGCTACTTCGGCGCCTGGGCGAGCGTCAAGTTCGATCTGGAACAGTTCCTGGGCCGGCTGGCTTTGACGGCCGCGCTGGTGCTGCTGCACAGCCTGGCGGTCGACGGCCTCCGGCACATGCTCCTGGAATCGCCGCCTCCCATCCAGCCCCTCGACCTCGCCAGCCTTGTCCTGTTGAATTCCGCGATGGCCGTCGTGCTCTTCCAGGTGCTCGACCGCTTCCGCCGGCCCGCTTAAAGGTCTGTTGAAAAAATCGCCCGGGACGTCGCGGAAGGGGCGCTCGTTGGCAAGATGGTCGCGCGCGCGGCTGGGATACCCGCCGGCTACGGGCGGCTTGTCGCTGGGTTTCGAATCCGGCATGCATCCGCGGAAAGTCAGAAAGACGGCTGGCGCGACCTGCTATTCTACGGCCTTTTCAAGCAATGCCCCTGCAACGGCGATGTTCGCTACCAGCTCATCCGGGATCTCGTGCCGCCGCTTGAGATAGTCCGGGCTGTTGTAGGAGAGCCACACCTGGCCCTCCGCGTCTTCCCATGCCAGCGCCTTCAACGGCAGATCGATGGCGAGTGTGGGAGAGGCCACCATCAGCGGTGTGCCGGCCTTCGGACTGCCGAAAATAATGAGTTGAGTAGGGCGCATCGCCAAGCCGGCCTTGTCGGCTTCGCCGCTGTGATCGACGCGCGCAAAGACGGTAAGATTCTTGGCCTGCAGCACGGCCTCGAGCCGCTTAAGAGTTTCTGGAACCGAGTGGGGACTCCTGCGGTGAACGAGCCCCTTGTCTGGCAGCGAAGTCATGCGCATCCTCCTCAACATGCAGGATTCGACATCCCGTCCATACTAACTTGTTCGGCGTTTCGGTTCGGGCAGGCATGCCACAGCTCCCGAGCCGTCACCCACCAGCGGAAGGCGGCCCGGCCGGCCGGGACCGAAGAGTTGATTCCGGAGAATTTCGGATCAGCCTTGCGTCTTGCGGCCCGCCGCGACAATGCGCTCAGAAATTACTGAGATTTCTTGAGCGAGCTCCTGGCTCAAACGAATTGTGCCCGCGCTCCCGTTGATCCGTACCCGCAGCGATGCATTTCGCACGCCAGCCTCAACCACGATTGGGACGCCCGGTCTCAATCCCAGCCGTTCCATTTCGCGCAGTCGGGGCGGGTGGCGGTCGGAGACGCTGCTGATCACCGCCGGCACGCCGCAAGCCCATTTGGAGAGGAGTCGTTCTTCGCGCTTGGGTACGGCTCCGCTCCTCTCCGGAATCAGGTGGCCGTGAGGATCGGTCTGCGGGTCGCTGAGCTTGGCGGCAATTCGATCCTCCAGCCTCTCGGAAATGAAGTGCTCCAGCCGTTCGGCCTCTTCATGGACCTCGTCCCAGGTGTAATCCAGGCAGTCGTGCAAGAAGCGCTCCAGAAGCCGGTGATGCCGGAGGACTTCCAGAGCGCGCATTCTCCCCGCCCGCGTCAGACGTACGCCGTGGTGCCTTTCATATTTGACGAACGGGGGACGCTGCGCCGCCAGCTTCTTCACCATGCCCGTCACCGAGGCGGCGCGAACACCGAGTTGCTGGGCCAAGGCGTTGCCCGCCACGCGCTTTTCTTCGGGCCCGCTCAGCTCAAGGATCGCCTTGAGGTAATCGTCCACCGACTCGGTCGTGCCCACTGCCGGACTTCTAGCCATCGCTAAATCATAACCTGCCCGATTCGGCCAGAGTCTGCCAGGGCCATGGGTGCCGGGAGATTTCATCAGCGAACGCTCTTGGCCCTTGCCCCATCATCGGCGCCTGGGGTACTCTGTTTTAGTCATGCCTAAATCCAGACTGGCACTTCTGATTGCGCCACTGGCGGTTTCGTTGTTGTGTCCCCCATGGGCTTGGGCGCAGGGCGAGACCACCAGCGCCATCGCGGGGCAGGTGGCTGACCAGAGCGGCGCCGCCATTCCAGGGGCGAAGATCGCCGCGGTCAACAACGACACCGGGCTGAGGCGCAACGCGCAGACCGACGCCGCCGGCCGCTTTGTGCTCCCGCAACTGATCCCCGGATCGTACTCGGTGCAGGTGGCGGCCCCGGGCTTCGAAGGACAGCAGAACCATGCGGTGCCGGCCGCCCTCGGTCAAACCCAAACGGTCAATTTCGTTTTGAAGGTGCAAGCCGAGAAGCAGACGGTCACCGTCACCGAGGGAGCGCTCCTGCTGAATACTCGAAATCCGAACACCTCGACCACGCTGAACGCGCCCGCGCTCGAAAGCCTCCCCAATCCCGGCGGTGATCTCACCTATCCGCTCCAATTCTCGGCCGGCGCCCTTATCAATACGGCCGGTAGCGGAAACGATTTCGTCGGCGGAACAAACGGTTACGGCAACGTGGAATTCAACGGACTGCCCGCGCTTTCAAACGGCTACATCGTTGACGGACTCGAAACCAACGATCCTCTGACGAACCTCAACAGCGGCCTTTCCACCAACCTCGTGCTGGGCCTCAATTCCATCGCCGAGGTCACCGTAAACACCCTCTCCTACACCGTCGATCAGGGCCGCTACGGAGCCTCCCAGGTGAATTACGTCACCAAGTCCGGCACCAACCGGTTCCACGGCAACCTCTACGAATTGTGGAACGGGTCCAACTTGAATGCGGCCGATTACTTCACCGACGCGACCGCCGGGAACCACAAGCCACGCTCGACGGTGAACCACTTCGGAGGCAGCCTGGGCGGGCCCATCGTCCGCGATAAGCTGTTTTTCTTTTTCGATTCCGAATGGGTCCGCATCGCGCTCCCCATCGTCACCGCTACCACCGTGCCCACCCCGTTGCTTGAAAACTACATCGCGCAGCAGCTTCCACTCGGTGGCCGGGACGCGGTCACGGGCGCGCAGTACTCCGCCCAGCCGCAGCTTGTGCCGTTCTACCAGAAGCTGTTTGCGCTGTACAGCACAAAGGCGGGAACGCCGCTGGCCGTGCTGGGGTGTCCCTTCAACAGCGACGGCGGCCCCGCTGCGGGCAGTCCGGCGAACGGAAATGGCTGCGCAAACCGCCAGAGCATCTCGCACTCGAGCGACGACCACGAGCAGGTGCAGACCGCCCGCGTGGATTACAACCTGAGCGAAAAGAACATGACGTGGTATCGCTTTCAATACGACGGCGGCCTGCAGGCCGCCTACACCGACCCCATCAACCCGCTCTTCAACGCCCTTTCGCCTCAACCGTTGTATTCCTTCGCGGCCGGCTACACCCACGTCTTCTCCGGACATGTTGTCAATTATTTCAATCCCGCGTTTTCCTGGTATGAGAGCCTCTTCGGGCCGGCGAATCTTGAAAATACCTTGTCCGCGTTTCCCATCGTCCTGCAGGGACTTGGCTCGAGCGCCCCCTTCACCACCATCGGAGGGTTGGATAACACCTGGGTTCAAGGCCGGCGCGCCGCGCGCATCTTCCTGAACGACAATCTCGCCTGGAGCGCCGGCGCGCACGAGCGGCGCTTCGGCACCAACACGCGGATTTTCCGGCTGAACGACTACGACTTTGGCGAAGGCACCGTGCCCACGGTGACCTACACGGATCTCTCCCAGTTCATCTACGGCGTGGCTTCCACCGCCGCCCGCACCTACCCCCTGGCGTACTCGCAGCCCTTCAATTTCCTCAACCTCGATCTTTATGCGCAGGACACTTGGAAGGCCACTTCAACCCTCACCTTGACGTTCGGTCTCCGCGCCACCGACAATGCCAACCCCCTGAATCCGCACGACGCCCTGGCGCGCTTGCCGGGCTCTTTCGATTCGATCTCGCATAACGTCGATCAGCCGCTCAACGCGCTCATCCAAACCCATCTTGGGAACCTGTTTCAATCGACGCCGCTGGCCCTTTGGCAGCCGAGAACCGCCGTCGCGTGGCAGGTGAAGCCGAACACGGTGCTGCGAACCGGGTTCGGGCTCTTCAGCGACCTGCTGCCGGGGAGCATCGCCGACCTGGCGGGCGCGAATCCGCCCTACGTGAATGCGTTCCAGGGCGGCGTGCTGGGCACGGTGGGCGGAGTCGCAATCGCGCCCGGCGTACCCGGCAGCGCCGTGGACGCGACGGCGGCGGCCAATCAGAACTTCCTCTCCGGATTCGCGCAAGGCGAGACCTCCTGCGCGTCTTCCCTGGCGAATCGGAACGCGTGTCTTCCGCCGGTTTCGCTCACCGCGGTGCCGGGCGGCACGCTGCACGCGCCATACTTCATGCAATGGAGCCTCGCCCTGGAACACCAGTTCGGCTCCACCGCGAGTCTGCGCGCGCAGTACGCCGGCACGCGCGCGGTGAACCAACCCTATACCACCCAGGTGAACGGGTATCAGACCGTGTGCCCCGGCTGCTTCGCGCCCTTTCCCTACGGCCAGCCCGCCGACGCCAGGTTCGGCGCCGTCACTCAACTGAGCACCGGCGCCAACAGCCACTACCACGGACTTCAGCTCACTGCCGAGAAACGCCTCAGCCACGGCCTCCAGGCCCAACTGAACTACACTTGGAGCCACTGCATCGACACCGTTTCCAACGGCGGCTTCCTGCAATTCTCGGCCGGCGCCATTCTTTCGCCGCTTCCCGGCGATCTCGCCCGCGACCGCGGCCCCTGCGACTACGACATCCGGCACAACTTCACCGCCAACTACGTCTATCAACTGCCGCTGACCGTAAAGAGCCGCCTGCTGGGCTACGCGCTCAACGGATGGGAGATCTCGGGCACCGTCTTCGGGCATAGCGGCGTTCCATTTTCGGTGTTGAGCGCGCCGTACTCCGCGGGCGGGGATGGCCTGGTGAATGGCAGCGGGCCGCGCTTCGCCAGCGTCAACCCCGGCGTTCCGTTGTACCAGCGCAACGCGGTCGCCGGCGTCACCCAACCCGGAACGCTGCAATGGCTCAACCCCGACGCTTTTGTTTCGGCCGTGGATCCCGTCACCGGAGCTTGCGCCGGGGGCGACGATCCCGAGCGCTGCCAGTTCGGCAATCTGGGACGGAACGCCCTGCGCGGGCCCGACTTCTTCTGGAGCGACTTCTACCTGACGAAATGGTTTCCCCTGGGCGACCGGGCGAAGCTGCGGGTGGAGGCCCAGTTCTTCAACATCTTCAACCACCCGAATTTCGGCCTGCCCTCCAACGTGATCGCCGGCACTCCGGGCAATCCCACCACGCAGACGGGTTTCGGCGCGCTCACCTATACCACGTCTCCGCCCACCGGCCTGCTGGGCGTCGGCTTGGGCGGCGACAGCTCTCCGCGCATGATCGCGTTTCAGGCCCGGCTGGAATTCTGAGCCCGGTCAGCCAAGGGTGGAAGGACGCGCTCTGGCAGGCGCTCCACTGTCGCTGGCACACGGTCTTTCGGGTCAGCGCGGAGCCTTGCGAAGAGTATTCCGAATCGTGAAGTGCTGGTAGATCGGAAGGCGCTCACGGCTCGGGCTTCGAGTGCACGTTGCGTCTGGCCCTGGCCTCAGCCAGAACTTCATCCAACGGCTTCACCCGGCCTTCGCGGATGTCCGCCTCCGCCTCTTCCAGCAACGCCATTCCGCGTCCGCCTGCGGAAAAGTCCTCTTCGATCTGACGGTCCCATTCCTTGAAATCCTGCTGGACGAGCCAGGCGGCCAGCCGGGTCTTCTCGTCCGACGGAAGCTCGGCGATGGCGTCCTTGATGGCTTCAATCGTCATGCCCTCAACGTACGCGAAAGGCTTTGCCGTTGCAAACCCGAATCCCGCGGCCACGCGGGTGGCTTCTTTTGGAAGGTTTTGCCCGTTTGATTTGCCACTTCCCGCTTGACACCGCCCCGTTATTTATGATACGGTTATTATCTCGAAATTGAAGTGCCGCAGCGGTCCGTCGTCAGCGCAGCCTCCGGCGAGGTCGGATTGAGTAAGGTATGACTCCCAATTTCACCGCACCTTTGGAATCAGCAGGTTGGCGCAAGTCACAGGGTAGGAGCCGCAGGCCCGGAAGCAACCACCGGCGGGCCACGCGGAAAATAGGGTCGAATTCGCGGAACGAAGCCTCTATGTGCTTTAGAATCAGTAAAGGGCTCTAAACGAGAAGCCAGAAGGTAGAGAGAAGAAGGCACAAGTGAGCGCAGCCGCCGGCGAGGCCGGATTGAGTAAGGTATGACTCCCAATTTCACCAAACCTTTGGAATCAGCAGGTTGGCGCAGTTCACAGGGCAGTAGTCCTTTGTCCGTTGTATGTGGGCAGTGGCCTGAGCGTTTTGCCGGGCAGGCGCGCAGGATAGGGGCGCTCGCGAAAATCCAAAATGTTACGAACGAACCCGTCAACTTATTGAAAACATTGATATTCCATATTTGGAATTCGCGGGAAGCCGTCAAGCTACTGAAAATAAGCAGGATAGAGTCGTTATCCCGTCATCTTGCTGAATCTAAATGCGATACGTTCCCAAGGAGGGCGAGAAGGTGGCCCAGGGTTACAGAACAACATTGCACTGCTACTTTGGGGCGGTGGGTGAGTCCCAGTCTACATCGCCCTCCGCGTCGGTGCGGTGTCCGACGAGCACGGTCGCTCCCCGGCGGAGCGCGCCGGGATGGCGCCACTCACACCACTGCATGTAGCCGAAACCGAAGATGAGCGCCACGACGAACAGATACGGCGTGACGTTGTAGGGCCAGGAAGGCACTGGATAGACGGTGACGAACAGGACGGGCAGCAGTGCCAAAGTCCCCATCCAAGGGATCACCACGTGCCGCCAGACACGGAAGTCATCCGGGTGCTCACGGCGGATATAGGCCGTCAGGGCCAGGTTCGCCATGGAATAAAGGACGATGACCGCCAGCGTAGCGAGGGTGCCGAGAAAGGCGAAGATGTCTGCGGGGCGGAATAGCAGGCCGACGATCAGCACCGCCCCCAGGCCGAATAGCTGAATAAAGGCGATTGCGAAGGCGGGTGTCTGGTGAACGGGATGAATCCTGCCGAAACGGGCAGGGAGGGTGCCCGCCTGGCCCATGGTGTACATCACCCGGGATGCGGCATTCGTGCAGGCCATGCCCGTCCCGATCGCGCTATTGATGAACGCCAGGACAACCAGCCACCAGCCTACCCCCCACAGCGCGTGGCCCAGGGCGTAATAGGGATTCGGGCTGGAGGCGAAGGCCGCCATGCCGCCGGTGCCCCAGCCGATCGCGCTGGCATACGACGTGAAGACGTAGAAGATCCCGGTAGCCAGCAACGAGAGGTTAACCGCCAGCCCGATGAACATTCCCGGACGGCGGCTTTCCTGGGCGAGCGGCGCCGGGGCCTCGAAGCCGCTTAGGGCCAGGATCGAGAAGACCATCCCGCCCAGGATGCCTCCGAAGCGGTGCGGGGCCGACGAGGGCCTGAGGGGCGCGGCATAACTGGAACCGGGCCCCGGATGGACCAGGAAAGTGATGGCGAGCGCCAACATGATCAACATCTCAAGGCTGCCCAATAACGTGGTGGTGTGCATCGAGAGCCGGATCCCGTAGTGGGTGACGAACCAAATGAGGGCAAATGACGCCCCCGCGACGAGCCACCACGGGATGTTCACGCCGAGTTCGGTCCGCAGGATGTCCGAGAGCATGTAGCCAAGAAACCCCAGGGCTCCGGCCGGCCCCAGGAGGTCGTAGAGCAGGTAGTTCCAGGTCGCCATGAAGCCGCTGCGGCTCCCCAGCCCCCGGGTGGCGAAAGAATAGTAACCGCCGCTCGACGGCATGTAATTGGAGAACTGCGCCACCGTATTCCCGATGAAGAAGCAGACGATCGTCGACAGCAACAACGAGATCGGCATGACCGGTCCCGCCTGGCGCGCAATGATGGGGAACGTGAATACAATACTGCCCGCCGGGGCGATGTGGGTGATGCCCTGGAACATCAGTTCCGGAAGACCCAGCGAATTGCGGCGCAGTTGGGGAGTCACGGTAGGATTGGTTTTCGCAGGGGCGAGGAGGCTGAGCGGGGGGGACCGCGCCGGGCGGCTCGGCCGGCGCTCAGGCGAGCGCCAGATTCAGATTCTCGATGGCTTCGTCAATCTCGGCCGTATTCTTGTAGCCCACCGTCACGCTGTCCACGCCCGCGTTCCGGAACGCGTACCTCATGGCGGCCCGGCGGTCCTCGCGGGTGGTGAACTGGCCCTCGCCCACCAGTTTCATGCTGATCACGCCCATGCCCTGGTTGCGCACCTGTTTCACGTGCGTCACTACTTCGGGCACGTTGCCCAAGCCGTCAGTCTCGTAATCCTCCGCGTCCATCCGCACGCCTTTATGATTCATCCGGATCATCGCCACCTGGAGCCACTGGTTCCCCGGGAAACGGCGCAGGGCCGGAAGGCCGTGCACCGACGCGCCGCGCCCCAGCACAGCGTGCCGGGCCTGGGCCTCCGCAATGCCGTCCTGCCAGCGGAGGCTGTCGGCGGGCCAGGTGGCCTCGTGCTGGTAGTGCAGCAGCATGATGTCGAAGTATTCGGTCTGGGCGAGTTTGCGCAGCTCGTCGATTTTCTCGAGCGGGTCAACGCCTTGGCGCGTGGTGACCTTCGACATCAGCCGGTAGCTCTCGCGCGGAATGCCCTTGAGCGCCACGCCCAGCATGCGGTGCATCTCGCCGTAACTCTCAGCCGTCTCGAAAAAGCGAATGCCGCGATCGTAGGCGTAGCGCACCAGCCGGGTGAACTGGTCCTGTCCCAGCTCGCGCTGCACCTGCCCGCCGAAGGACCCCGTGCCCAAGGCGAGCCGCGTCACCTTGACGCCGGATTTCCCGAGCGTTACCCAATCCGTCGCCGTTTCGCGCGCCGCTCCGAGCGGCAGCCTTCCGGCGCCGGCCAGCGCCGCTGCGGCCAGCCCGGTTTTCAGGAAGTCGCGTCTGGAGTAGTGAGCCATACGTTTTTCCTCCAATGGTCCGCATCTTACCACGAGTCGCCGCCCGGAGGTTTCGCGCTCCGCCCGCGGAACGTCGGCCGATTCTTCGCTGCGGGCAAGAGGTACCGGGGTTAGAATCCTCTAACGCCCATGAAGCGCGCTGCCCTGATCGCGGTTCTGCTGCTCGCGGCTTTATACGGGGGCGACTATGCCTCGGTTCGCATTCCCGTCCCGCGGAGCCGCGTTCCGCTCGGGACGGTGACGGTGCGCCGCTATTACGCGGCGATGAAGAAGGACGGCAAGCCGGACTTCTACTTCACGCCGCCGGAGGCCGACACCTGCGTACACTCGCTGTTTCCGCACTTCGGCTACACGCCCTGCTGGTACCTCAGCCGGCACACGACGCAGCGGATCGATCTTTGATTTTGGGGCCCCAGCGCCGCGCGGAAGGAAAACGCCTGCCGGCTGCGAGCGCTTTCTCTCTTGTCTACTCCCTATGCCCCATTCCCTACTCCCTATTTCCCCCTTTCGGCTCCGCATGAATGCTCACCTTGAAAATCTGCGGAAAGGCCTTCCGGAAACGGAACTCAAGCTCCTCCGTGATGTCGTGAACGCGGCCCACGGGCAGATCGGGCTCCAGGGTGCAGTGCATGGCCACCAGGACATTGGATCCCACTTCGTGCGCTTCGAGCGAGTGGCAATCCACCAGGCCGGGCGTGTCGCGCGCAATGCGCATCAGCCTGTGTTCCAGGCTGGAGGCCACGCCCTGCATTTCCGCCGCCGGCTCCACGCGGTCGAGCAGCGGCTCGATATGCACGTTCACCTCGCTCACCTCGGGCACTTCTTGTTCGACGGCGTGCTCGAGCTCGGTGGCTCGGGCATGCGCGTCCTGCAGAGTGAGCGTGGGGTGAACCTCGAGATCGAGGTTAACCCTCACGCGCCCCTTCACTTCGTAAGCGGTGACGTCGTGCACCTTGAAGTTAAGCCGGTTGGCTACGGCGCGCACCCGAGCCACGGTGTCCTCGGCGGCGGGGGCCTGCGGTGTGGCGTGGATCACCACGTCGGCGGTGGGAAAGAGCTCGCGCACCTTCGATTCGGCCAGTTCCACCATGCTCTGGGCGTGTTCGAAGGGGATGTCGCCGGGAAGGGTGAGGCGCAGATCCACGAAGAGTTGCTGGCCGCTCTGCCGCACGCGAATGCGCTCCGGCGCAGCCATGCCCGGCAGCTGCTGGAGCGTGGCGGCGATGCGGGCGGAGGCGCCCTCGGGCTCGGCGTCCACCAGCGCGCTCACCGTGCGCCGTCCGAGCTGGACGCTGATGTACAGCGTGATGCCCGCCACCACCAGCGCGGCCAGGGAGTCCGCCTGCGCCAGCATGCGCAGGTGCTCGCGCTCGGCGACGGTCACACACACCAGGCCCAGAATGACGGCCGCCGAGCTCCAGATGTCGAGCGAAAAGTGGAGAGCGTCCGCTTCGAGGGCGGGGCTGTGGTACTTGCGCGCCACCCGGAAAAGGGCGCGCGACCGCAGGCCGTCGAGGGCGGCGGAAACTACCATCACCGCGAAGGCCCATACACTGGGCTCCACGTGGACGGAATGAAAAAAGGTGCGGCGCACGGCCTCCACGACGATCCAAGCGCAGGTGAGCAGCAGCAGGCCGGTTTCGACGAAGGCGGCCAACGACTCCACCTTGCCGTGGCCGAAGGGATGCTCGCGGTCGGCGGGCTTGTCGGAGACGCGGACCGAAAAGTAAGTCACCGCCGCAGCCACCAGGTCGAGCCCCGAATGCGCCGCCTCGGAAAGAATACCCAGGCTGCCGGAGGCGACGCCCACCACTAGCTTCAGACCCACCAGCAGGGTTGCCGTGGTCACCGAGGCGAGCGCCACCGCCTGCTTTTCGGCGGCGGGAACCCGGTCGGCGGGAGGCGCCTTGAGGGACGGGAGCATGCAGTCGGATTATACGTCGGGTGTGATGCGGCGCGGCGCGGTAACCAGACACACCGCAAGTGGCGAGTGACAAGTGACGAGTAAGGGTCTCCCGTTTTCCGGGTGAGCGGCGAGGAGAGCCTTCAAGTGCGTTTCAATCCAGTGCCTCGAGCGCCGATTCAAGCTCCCCGCGGGCGTGCGCCTGCCCCAAACGGCGCGTTACCTCGATGCCTCGCGTGAACACGCCGCGGGCCTCTTCGGTACGCCCCTGGCCGGCGAGCAGCGTTCCGGCCTGGTAGTAGGCGGGGGAGTAGTCCGGATGGCGTTCGAGGAGGTAGTGGAAGTGCTCCCAAGCTTCGGCCGATTCGCCGCCGCGAGTGAGCTCGAGGGCGAGCGCGTAGCGGGCGAAGGTGTCGTCCGGGTTTGTGCCGAGGGAGTCGCGCAGAAATTGGACGCGTTCGTTATCCATGCCAGGTACCGCGGCGCCGGCCCGCCAGGGGGCCCGGCGTTGATGATACCGCCTCCGCGCCGCTTTTGCCCCTTCCCGCCAAGTGCCCGGGGTCCCGACGTGAACCGCGGGTACGGGCTGGCAACGTCCAAATCCGGTTGCAAGGCGGCGGCCAGTCGAATACTATAGGCCCCAGAGTCTGGAAGAAGCAAAATACTCTTCAAGCTCGGCGCGGACCGAGAGTGGGCCGCCCTGGGGGAAGAGACGCACTGGCGGGACCCGGCGAGGCGCCCGAGCGCGTGTATCTTCAGCGGCTGCGCAGGTTCCCCATGCCGTCGCCGATGCGGGGAGCCGGAGAGCGCGAACCCGATCAGAGCGCACCATGGCGAAGTCGAAAGAAGTTCGAGTAACGGGCAGAACCACCGCGGACTCGCGGGTGGAGATGGTGCAAGTAGTGCTCCCGAACGACGCCAATCAGCTCGGCAACATTCTGGGCGGTACGGTGATGCACCTGATCGACATCGCCGGCGCCATCGCCGCGCACCGGCACTCGCGCAGCCACGTGGTGACCGCCTCGGTGGACAGCGTGGACTTCGCGCACCCCATCAAGGTGGGCCAGGTCATTCTGCTGCGCGCCGAGGTGACGCGCGCCTTCCACACTTCCATGGAAGTGGAAGTGAAGGTCTATCTTGAGGATTACCTCACGGCTGAGCGCCGCCTGACCAGTTCAGCCTTTGTCACCTACGTGGCCATAGACGAGGATGTGCGCCCCATCCCCGTTCCGCCGCTGGTGGTGCGCGGCGCCGGGGAAAAACGCCGCTACCGCGAGGCTCTGGCGCGGCGGCGCAGGCGCCTAGCGGTGGCCGCCCGGGCGCGGCGGCGTTCGGGCGAAGAAGAACGTTGAGGCGGCGTGAAGCCGCCACGCCGGGGGCCTCGAGCCGGCCGGGGTACACTCGCCGGGTGCGGTCTGGCAGTTGAGATTGGGGAGGGTGAAAGCCACTCAAAAGGGCTCGCGTCTTCCGGCGCGGCCGGCGGCATACCCTCCCAAGTTTCATGTTCAATTGAATGAATTGCGATCCAAGCGCGTTCGCACAAGGAGACTCGTATGAAAACCAAACGCACTAAAATCTTCACCGGCACGCCCTGGGAGCCGCTGGCCGGCTACGCGCGCGCTGTGCAGGCGGGCGATTCGGTTTATGTTTCCGGCACTACCGGAACGGATCCGTCCGGCAAGGTGCTCAGCCCGGGTGACGCCGCCGCGCAAACCACGCAGGCCATCCGCAACATCGAGAACGCGCTCAAGCGCCTCGGGCTCGGGCTCGACCACGTGGTGCGCACCCGCATCTACCTCACCCAGATGGACCGCTGGGAGGAGGTCGCCAAGGTGCACGGTCAGTTCTTCGGCGAAATTCACCCCGCCACCGCGCTGGTGGGCGTCACGCGCCTCGTCGATCCGGAGATGATTGTCGAAATCGAAGCGGACGCGGTGCTCTAAGCGCCGCTCGCCCGCCTTGCGCAGCAACGGAGGGAACCCCATGACAAGTCGAAGAGGCTTTCTCGCAGCGCTGGCCGCACCGTCCGTGCTCGCGGCCGGAAACCGTCGCAGCCTGTTCGGGGGAGGGTTGACGGGCGGAGTGAAAGCCTCCCCCGCCGAATTCAATCCCGGTCCGGTCCCCGCCGGGGAGCCCTCCGCCGTGCCCCTTTTCCCGGAGGACTCCGATCCCGCGTTCTGGGACCGCATCCGCGACCAGTTCTACATCATGCCGGGCGAGGCCTACTTCAATACCGGGACCATCGGCGCCGTGCCGCGTCCCGTGCTCGAGCGCGTGATCGAGAACATGCGCACTCTGGCCGCCACGGTTACGCGCTGGGATTACACGGCCCGCACCCCAAACTGGATCAGCGGATACTCGCCCGCGCTGCCCTTGCGCGAAAAGCTGGGCAAGCTGGTGAACGCCGACGCCTCCGAGCTGGCGATCGTTCAGAACGCCACCTTCGGCATGAACTTCCTGGCGAATGGTCTGGAGCTGAAGGCCGGCGACGAGATCATCACCACGGACGAAGAGCATCCCGGCGGCGTCTGCGGCTGGCAAATGCGCGCCAAACGCGATGGGGCGGTGTGGAAGCAAATCAAAATGCCGGTGCCGGCCAACGATCCGGACGAGCTCGTCCGCCTCTTCGCCGCCCAGATCACCCCGCGCACCCGCGTGCTCGCCTTCCCCCATATCATCTCCGGCACCGCCGTGGTGATGCCGGTCAAGCGTCTCACCGCCCTCGCTCACGACCACGGCTGCCTTTCCCTCGTCGACGGCGCCCAAGCCGTGGGCCAGGTGGAAGTGGACCTGCACAACTTCGGTTGCGACGCCTACTATTCAAGCCCGCACAAGTGGCTGCTGGCCCCCGCCGGCAACGGCATGCTCTACATCCGGGCGGACCGCCAGGACCTGTTCTGGACCACGCTGTGCAGCGCGGAGTGGGACGATCACAAGCAGGGCATGTACCGCTTCATGCAGTACGGCACGGGCAATCCGTCGCTGCTGGAGGGGTTCGACGGCGCGCTCGACTTCCACTTCCGCATCGGCCCGGAGCGCGTGCGGCGCCGCATCCGCTCCCTCGCCGACCGCCTGCGCGCGGGGCTGCAGCAGATTCCCGGCGCCTACATTAGCTCGCCGGTGCATCCCGAGCTGGCGGGCGCGGTGGTGGTTTACGGCATCCACGGCGTGCACGGAGCCGACATCGAAGAGCAGATGTGGGAGCGCCAGCGCCTGCGTCCGCGCTCCATGGGCGACGTGCTCGGCGTCCGCCACTCCTGTCACATTTACAACAGCGAAGCCGAAATCGACGCCGCGCTCGACATTGTGCGCGACCTCGCCAAGCCGCACGCCTGAGCGCGTTTTCGCTAGCGCGACGCCCGCAGGCCGGGCTTCAGCAATTCGTCAAGGCGGCCGAACAACCCCGCGGCGCTTTGCACCTGCGGATCGCCCTCCGTGGTGATCTGGTCGCCCAACGCCAGGCCGTAGGCCAGATCCAGAAGCTCCGCCCGAATGCGCAGCTTCAGATAATCCTGATCGTTCTCCCAGAACTCTTCCGGCGCCGCCACCCCGTTGCGACGCAGAAAATCCTGAAACTCGCTGAGCGTCTGCTGGTCGGGCTCGAACTCGCGCCCGATTCCCGGGTGCGCGGCGCGGTAGTCTGACGCGAAATCGGTGAAGGCTCCGCGCTGCTCGAGGAACTGCACCCAGGGGTCGAGCGCGCGTGCCGGAATCGTCACGTCCGGCGTCACGCCGCCGCCCGCCGCCAGCTCCCGGCCGGCGTCGGTGCGAAATCCCGAGGCTTCGCCGGTGCGGCTGGGGGCCATCGCCTCGAGCGCGGTCCCCGGAATGGGCCGCTGAATGGAGCGGCCGCTGGGTGTGAAGTACTGGGCGGTGGTGAGCGCCAGGCCCATGGCGTCGCTCAAGGGCAGAACGTTTTGCACCACACCTTTCCCGTAGGTGGGCTCGCCCGCAATCACGGCCCGGTCATGCTCTTCCAGGGCCGCCGCCACCACCTCCGCGGCGCTGGCGGTCTCCCCGTTCACCAGCACCACGAGCGGCCCCTGGTAGGTGTGGTACGACGCCGGCGGCGCGCTGGTCTCGACGGTCTGGGGTGCCTGCACGCGCCCGCGAACGGTGAGGATGGTGAGTCCCGGCCGAAGGAACAGGCTGCTGACGCCCAGCGCGGCGTTCACAATCCCGCCGTGATTGTTGCGCAGGTCGAGGATAACCCCGCGAAGCGTCCGGCCGCCGGCATCGCTCTGTTCGAGTTTGCCGAGGGCGTCAGAGACCTCCTCGCGCGTCTTGGATTCAAACCCGCTCAGGTGGAGGTAGCCGATGCCGGGCTTCAGCAGGAAACTCTTGTCCACCGTGGGCATGGCCACCTCGGCCGGATTCAGCTCGTAATCCTGGGCTACGACTTTGCCGGGGTGGATCACGCCCAGGCGCACGGGGCCCGAGCGCGCCTGCTGAAGGAGCGTGACCATCGACTCGATGCCGAGGCCGGCCAGGCGCGTGCCGTTCAGCCGCACGATCTCGTCGCCCGGTCCGAGCCCCGCCCGCCCCGAAGGCGAGCCTTGAGCGGTCTCGATCACCATAACCTTGCCCGGCTTGAGATAAAGGATGGAGCCGAAGCCCTTCGTCTCGCCGCGCGCCTGATCCTGGAGCTGCCGGAACTGGTCGCGATCGAAGAAGGATGAAAAAGGATCGAGCGTGGCCAGCGCCTGCCGGATGGCGCCGTCCAGGATGAGCTTGTCGGGATCGACCGGGTCGAGGTAATTGGCCTCGATCGCCGCGTACACCCGCGCCACTTCGCCGGCGGACCTGGCCACGGGATCGTCGGGCGCCCCTGGGTCGGGCGCCCCTGCCCCGGGCGCCTCTGCGCCCTGCACCGTGGCGGCAGGGCCGGTCTGGGCGGCGACGGGCGGGGCACCTGCGCTGAGGGCCAGTGCGAACGCCAGTATGGTGACCGCCGCGACCGGCAGTCGAGTCCTGCCGGTACGCCGCTTTTGGGCGCAGCTCAGATCCATCCATGCCTCCGTTTCCATCTTAACTGGGATGCACACTGCGCGGGCGCGGCGCGCCTTGCGATTGCGCGGGTGCTGTGTTAACTTTACGGCTCAAAGTGAACCTCGGCGCACCTCAAGGTCCGGCGTGAACACCGAACTCTCCGAAGCCCAACTGCTGGCCGAGATCGATCTCGATCGCCTCCCCAAACACATCGCGGTGATCATGGACGGCAACGGGCGTTGGGCCAAAAAGCGCAAGCTGCCGCGCATCGCGGGCCATCGCGCCGGCATCAAGGCGGTGCGGCAGGCGGTGGAAGCGTGCGCCCGGCTGGGCGTGCCCTACCTCACCCTTTACGCCTTCTCGGTAGAGAACTGGAAACGGCCGCAATCTGAAGTAAAGATGCTGATGGACCTGCTGCGCGAGTACCTTCACAAAGAAATCGGCGAGCTGAACCGGCAGAATATCCGTCTCGGAGTGATTGGCCGCACCGCCGAGCTACCCAAGCTCGTGCAGCGCGACATCGAAGAGGCTCTTCGGGAAACGAGCGTCAACACCGGATTGGTTCTGACCTTCGCCCTCAACTACGGCGCCCGCGCCGAGCTGACGGACGCGGTGCGCGAGCTTGTGGAGCGCGCCCAGCGCGACGGCGCCGGTTTCGCGATCGACGAGCAGGCCGTCAGCGCGCACCTTTACACGCGCGATATGCCCGATCCCGACCTGCTCATCCGGACGAGCGGCGAAATGAGGATCAGCAATTTCCTGCTCTGGCAGATCGCTTACGCCGAAATCTGGGTGACCGACACTTTGTGGCCGGACTTCACCCAGCTCGATCTGTTTCGTTCCATCCTGGATTTTCAGAAGCGCGAGCGGCGCTATGGGGGCCTGGGCCGCGACGCCTCGGAGCGATGATGAAAGGGTGCTGATGGAAGCTCCTCGCAAGCTTAGCCGGCGCAAGTTCGTGCAGGTGGCCCTGGCGGCGGCCGCCGCCGGGTCTGGCGTGTCGTGCGGCGGCGCCCGATCGCCGTGGCGGTTTCTTACGATAGACGAGGCCCGGACCCTGGCTGCGATGTGCGATCGGATTGTCCCGCCGGACCAGGATCCCGGCGCAGCCTGGGCCGGCGTGGTGAACTACATCGACCGCCAACTGTGCGGGCACTTCAAAGGCTTGCGCAAGGTTTATCGCCAGGGGATCGCGGGCGTGGACCAGACCAGCCGCCTGCTCTACCGGACGGGATTTGCCGATCTCGACACCGCGAAGCAGGTGGAGCTGCTAACCATGCTCGAGAAGGGCCGCGCGCCCGGTGAGGTGTGGAAGCGGATTCCCGAATTCTTCGGGCTCGTGGTAGATCACACCATGCAGGGCTTCTACGGCGACCCCCGCCACGGCGGCAATCGCGAGGGGGTAAGCTGGGCGATGCTGGGCCTTCCCTATCCGCCGATTCGCGGACGGCTCCATTACGACCTCACCAAAAAGGACGCGTCCTCCGGCTCAAGCTAATGGCCCTCAAGCACGTCAACGCGGTCGTGGTGGGCGCCGGCGCGGGCGGGGGCATTGTGGCCAAAGAGCTCGCGGAGGCCGGGCTGACGGTGGCGCTGCTGGAGCGCGGCAAGTGGTACACGTCGTTCGATTGCCGCAAGGACGATCTGCGCAACCAGCGTACGCCCGTCCTGGGTAACGCGTTCGGCCCTGACGAGGAGCGCAACCCACGCGTCCTCGTCGATGCAGAAGGCCGGGCACGCGTCGTGAAGCCCAGCGACGGCGGATACAACAACAACGCGGCCTGCGTGGGCGGCGGCACCGTAAGCTACGGCGCCATGGCCTGGCGCTACATGGAAAAAGACTTTCGCATGCGTTCGACCTACGGCACCGTCGAGGGCAGCACCCTGGACGACTGGCCGATCGGCTATGCCGAGCTTGAGCCGTACTACGAGAAAGCGGAATGGGAAATCGGCGTGTCAGGCGATGTGTCCGGCAACGTTTTTGGCGCCCCGCGCCGGCGTCCGTTGCCCATGCCGCCCCTCCCCCCGAACCGCGAGTACGAAATCCTAAAGCCCGCCGCGCGGCGCCTGGGGCTGCATCCCTTCGACATTCCGATGCTGCGCAATTCCGTGCCTTACAACGGGCGGGCAGCCTGCATGCGCTGCCGGTGGTGTGTGGGTTTCGCCTGCGAAGTTGACGCCAAGAACGGCACCCAAAACACCGTCATCCCCAAGGCGCTGGCTACGGGCAACTGTGAATTGCGCAGCGAGTGCGTCGCGAAGGAGATCCTCACCAACCCGCAAGGGCGCGTAACCGGGGTGGCCTATTTCGACCCCGGCGGCCGGCTAGTGGAGCAGACGGCTGACCTGGTGGTGGTGTCGGGCTCCGCCAACGAGTCGGCCAGGCTGCTCCTCAATTCGAAGAGCCGGA
This sequence comes from Terriglobia bacterium, assembly GCA_035516075.1. GTDB lineage: Bacteria > Acidobacteriota > Terriglobia > UBA7540 > UBA7540 > Gp13-AA77. The sequence goes on from DATJAQ010000346.1 coordinate 45,252, forward strand.
TGTTTCCCACGGGCCTCGGCAATCGCTACGACTGGGTGGGCAGAAACCTCCAGGGTCACGCTTACGCGGGCGCCCTCGGCCTGTTCGATTTCGATACCTACGACGATCTGGGACCGGGCGCCTCGATCGCCCTTTGCGACTTCAACCACGGCAACCCCGGAGTGGTCGGCGGGGGCATGCTGGCGAACGAGTTTATCCGTCTGCCCTACCAGTTCGTGGGGCGCCGGGGGCCCGGCACGCCGGGCTGGGGACCCGCGCACAAGGACTTCATGCGCCACTGGTTTCGCCGCAGCATCGCCGTGATGGGCCCTGTCCAGGAAATGCCGGTGTTCACGGCGAGGGTGCAGGTTGACCCGAGTGTGAAGGACCACTGGGGGATTCCCGTCGCGCGCCTCTCGGGCGGACGGCATCCGGGCGACATCGTGACCGGGAAATTTCTGGCTTCGAAAGCCGAAGCCTGGCTTAAAGAAGCGGGCGCCCATACCACCTGGACCTTCGAGCCCGGCCCCGGCCTGAGTGGCGGCCAGCATCAGGCAGGAACGTGCCGCATGGGCGATGACCCCCGCACCTCCGTGGTGGACAAATACTGCCGCGTTCACGATTTGGATAATCTTTTTGTCGTGGACGGCAGCGTGCACGTCACCAATGGCGGGTTCAACCCTGTGCTCACCATCATGGCGGTTGCCTACTATGCCTCCGACCACCTGGTGAGGTCGTGGAAAGGCGCCCCTGGCGCCTCGTAGCGCCACCCCTTCGGCGGGCTCATGATGCTAGCCCAACTCCGTCCGGCGCACCGCGGTCTCTATCTTGTGGTGATTGTCGTTGTGGCCGGGCTCCTAGCCTTGCCGGGCGCCAGCCTCTATTACAACTATTCCGGCGGAAGGTCGTGCGCCCGCTGCCACGAAATCTGGCAGCCTTACACGGACTGGCACATTTCGGCGCATCGCAACGTAAGCTGTTCCCAGTGCCACGGCGACGTGTTCACGCTGAATGCGGGCTTCCATCTGAAGAACATCCACCGGCTGTATGCTCACCTGCACGGCGAGGTGCCCGAACAGGTGCGCCTGAGCACCAGGGATGTCCTGCAGATGGACCAGCGCTGCCGCCAGTGCCACCAGGAGGCGTACACGGATTGGGCCGCGGGATCGCACGCCGCGACCTATGCGGAGATCTTTCTGGACCGGAACCACAACCGCCAGCGCCGTCTGATGGACGACTGCCTGCGCTGCCATGGTATGCACTTCGAGGGCGGCATTCGCGACCTGGTGACGCCCATCGACGCTACGGGGCCGTGGAGGCTTCGCGATCCTCGGCTCGCGAACCAGCCCGTGATACCCTGCCTGGTCTGCCATCAAATGCACCGCCAGGGAAACCCGCTGGCCCGGCTTGCGGTTAAGCCCATCAACCCGGGCGCAGCCCAGGAAATTGCCCGGCCCTCCCTGGCGTTATTCGACCGGCGTGAACTCGATTACGTGCCGCTCGCGCGGCTTCCGTTGCCGGAAATGCGCGAAGGCGCGCGGCCGGTCAGGATCAGCCCCGACCGCCGCCAGGCGCTCTGCTATCAGTGCCACGCTCCGCTCGCTACCATGCAGGTGGCGTCCGGTGACGATCGCACCCCGATCGGCGTCCATGAAGGGTTCAGTTGCCTGGCCTGCCACGGAGGGCACGGCGAAAAGACGCGCGCCTCCTGCGCCAATTGCCACCCTCGGCTGTCGAATTGCGGCCTGGATGTGGAGACCATGGACACGACCTATAAGTCCGCAAAGAGCGCGCACAACGTGCACTTCGTGAAGTGTGCCGACTGCCACACCCACGGGGTTCCTAAGAAGAAGCCGGGCAATGCCGCCGCCCGTTTGAGCGCGAAAGCTCGCACGGACTGAGTGACGCCGAGCTTCTGCTTGCGGCGTCACTTTTCGCCGGGGCGATACCATCAGTTGTTCACGAAGATGTGCTCCTTTAAGCCTCGAAAAGGGCCCTTTTTGAGGCCCTAGTGTCCAATATCAGGACACTTTTCATTTTCTGTCACATTCTGTAAGTTGTTGAAAATACGTCGGGCTCAAACGCTTCTGCTTTGTGTGTAAGTTGTTGAAAATTGGTGGCCGAGCAAGGGCACACTCGAGACTGTAAGTCCTTTAGATTAGACTTTCACCGCTGGGCTGCTCTGGCCCGCTTTTGGCCCTTCCTGCACCCGGAGGGGCCACGGGCCGTGCACGCCGTCACGCTCCGCGTTGGGGCAGCCCGGGGGCGGTCGGGCGGGGTGGCCGGGGCCCGGTCAGGCTCGAATCCGGCCGCCCGGAGGGCGCTCGAAAATGTCGTCGTATGAACGCTAATCTTATCCGCAAAAGTGCCGATTTTGTCGTCGTATGAACGCTTCTGTCCAAAAATCGTACACTTTTTCCTGTATTGGGAGTGCTTGTAAATTGTTGAAAATTGCTGCCTGACGCGGGCTGGGGGGCCGTCCGTAAGTTACTGAAATCTCGTAGGCGGGCGGGGTGGCGGTCGCGGCTATAAGTCCTTTAGATTCGCCATAGCCTCTAAGAGCTTTCCGGGTGGTCGTTCTCTCCCGCCGGCTCTCGGGTTCCTCGCTACAGGGCGCTCCCTGGCCTCAAGGCACCCTGACCCCTTCGCCGGTCCCCGATCGCCCCGCCTAGCCCTACCCAGCCCACTGCACGACCGTGTAGGAGCGCGCCGGCACCTCAAACTTCGAGCGTCCGGCGGCCGTGGTGAAGGCTGAGCGCTCGAAGTCGCGCGGCGCAACGCGGTTCGGCTCTGCAAAACTGTTCGAGGCTTTCAGATCGTCGCCCGTCAGCACCTGGGCCGCGAGCACCCTGGCGGGCGCAGCGCCCTCCCAAACCACCTCGATCGCGCGGGGCTTCGCGAGGTCGCGGTTCAGAATGAACAGGGTCACAGAGCCGTCCTCGGCGTTGCGGGTTCCGGCCACGTCGAGGTACCTCGCCTCGCCTAGCCCGGCGACGTTGTAAGTGGCTGATTCCACCAGCAGATCCAGCACCTCGCCGCGCGCGAATTGAAGCGCCAAACTATACGGATAGTAGATCGTCTGCCGGAACAGGCCCTGGGCGTTGGTCATGATGGGGGCAATGACGTTCACCAACTGGGCCAG
>DATJAQ010000347.1:0-25964 GCA_035516075.1 Terriglobia bacterium
GCGCTGTGCTTCCCCAACCGGGTCCGCAAGGTGGTCCTGTTGGCCCCGGCCTGTACCGTGCTCCGAACATCTTTTGCCTTTGTCGCCCGGATACTGCTCCTTTCCATGCCTGTACCGGGGCTTGGCGGCGGAATGCGCAGAACGCTCCGCTGGTTGTTTCGGGACGCGGTGCGAGGCGGCGACGCCGCTCGGGCGCAAGTCGAAGAGGCCATCGCAGACGTGGTATTGGCCGACCGTCTCTTTGCTCTGCCCCGCCCGCCTTGGCCAACCGTCATCGACGACAAGGGGTGGCGCGGCTTCAGCGTGCCCTGCCTATTCCTGGTCGGGGAGAATGAGAAGATCTACTCTGCCGAAGCAGCCGTCGGGCGACTGAAGCGGGTCGCTCCCCAGGTGAAGGCGGAAATCATTCCCGGCGCTGGACACGACTTGACGATGGTGCAGGCCGACCTCGTCGTCAGTAAGGTGCTTGGGTTCTTGGGTGAACGGGCAGGGGCGGCGGCCCGTTGCGCGTAGGAACGGCAGCGAGGCCGTCGGGCGAACAGAACTCCCTCGCGAATCCCGCGGGAGACCCATTTGCTATCATGGTTTATTGGGCGTGCCGGTAACCCTCGGCGCGCCCGATTACCTGCACGCGAGCGAGGAGAAGCGGACATGAAGCTGATGAATCTCGACGTTACGCGCATCGCGCACGACACCTTCCGGATCGCCGGCTCCAAGGTGATCTACGTGGACCCCTTCAAGGTGACGAAGAACGACGAGGCCGACATCGTGCTGCTCAGCCACGAGCACTTCGATCACTTGAGCCTTGAGGACCTCAACAAAGTGATCTTTCCGGGCACGACCATCGTGGCCAGCCCGCTGTGCAAGGACGGCCTGAAGAGCGTCAAGGTGAAAGAGCTCCATTACCTCGATCCCGGCGGGAAGCGCACGGTGGGCAAGGTGGAAATTGACGGAATCGCGGCCTACAACCTCGATAAGGGCCCCGAGCCGGGCAAGAAATTTCATCCGCCGGGCGAAAAGGGCCTGGGTTTCCTGATCAAGATGGACGGCACCACGGTGTACCACGCCGGCGACACGGACTTTATTCCGGAAATGAAGGCCGTGAAATGCGACATCGCGCTGCTGCCGGTATCGGGCACTTACGTGATGACGGCGGAGGAGGCGGCGCAGGCCGCGGCCGCCATCAACCCCAAGATCGCCGTGCCCATGCACTACGGGGCCATCGTGGGCAGCGAAGGCGACGCGCAGAGGTTCAAGTCACTGGTGAAGAACTGCCAGGTGGAGATCATTTGATTGCTGATTGGTGATTTGTGATTGGTGATTGGCGATTGCTGAGCTGAAAACGCTTTCGGCAATTTAAGATCAGCAACCAGCAATCGACAATCAGCAATCGTCAATCGTCAATTATCGGGCCCACGCCAGGCCGTCCACACCGCGGCCGGCGTCGATAAGCTTCTCGACTTTCCAATCAGCCAGCGAAATGGCCGCCACCTGGTGGCTCCGGTCGCAGGAGACGTAGGCTACACGGCCGTCCGGCCGGACCACCACTTCCTGCGGTGCGGCGGGCACCGTAATGGTGCGCGCCACCTGCATCGTGCTGAGGTCCACCACTGCCACGCCCGGCGCATCGGGCATAGCCACCAGCAGCCACTTGCCGTCCGGGGTGGCGGCGGCGCCATAGCCCTCCGAGGGCAAGGCGATCCAGCGCGCCACCGCGCGGGTGGAGGCGTCGATCACGGCCAGGCGCGGCTTCTCCGTGTCGGACGTAAACACCCAACGTCCGTCGTTCGACACCGCGACCCGCTGCACGTGCCGGGCGACCGAAATCACCGCGAGCTTTTTTCGCCCCACCAGATCGAGCACCGACACGGTGCCGGGACCCACGTTCGCCGTGTAGCCTCGCGTGCCGTCGGCGCTGATGGTGAGCATATGGGATTCGGGCTGGCCGGTGGGAACTTCGGCGACGATTTTCAGGGTCTTCGGATCGATGACGGTGATGGCCTGGTCCAGCTCCGTGGTGACGTAAAGCAGGCCGTCCTTGGGGCCGAACATGGGGCAGTGCGGGCGCACGCCGTGTCCAAAGTCGATGGTATGCGTAATCTTGCGCGCGGCGAGATCGATCACGTCCATGGTGCTGCCGTCGGTGCCCGGCATGCCCACGCCGGAGTTGCCATAGATGGGCACGAAGGCCAGGCGCCCGTCCGGCGAGGCGATCACCTCGTGCCCCGTAACTCCGGTCTCGGGCACCACGGCGATCTGGCGGCCGGAGGCGGGGTCGATCAGGCCAAGCGTATGCTCGCCTTTATTGGCCGCCAGGAGTAGCTGCGGGGCGTCGGCGGGGCGCGGATTCGGCGGCGTGAGCAGGGCCAACATAAGTGTCAAGCTGAACGAGGTTAGCATGGCAGTCCTCCCTGGGTGCAAGCGGCGCGGCGTCCGCCCTAGCGGGGCGCGCCGGCCGCGGCCACGATTCCGTGCGGGGCAAGGGCCAGCGGGCCATCGTATTGTACGCGCCCTTTCTCGAGCGCCACCAGGCGACGCGCGATGGCCGCGCCTTGGGCGTAGTCGTGCGTCGAAAACACCAGCGCCTTGCCGGATGCCGGCAGGCGCGCGAGCAGTTGCTCGAGATTGCGCGCGGACTCGGCGTCGAGGCCCGTGAAGGGCTCGTCCAGCAGTAGAAATACGGGATCGTGCAGCAGGGCGCGCGCCAGCGACATGCGCTGCTGCAGGCCGCGCGACAGGTTTCGCACCGGCTCGCCGGCGCGGCTGCGGACGTTGAACATATCGAGCGCCCGATCGATTTTAGTCTCGAGGTCCCGCAGGGCAAAGAGACGGCCGAAGAAGCGCAGATTCTCGCGGCCGGTGAGCTCACCGTAAAGAAACGTCGCATGCGAGACGAACCCGATCGCCGCCCGCGCGGCAATTTCCCCGGTGATCCTGCGGGCGCCGAACAGCACCTCGCCCTCGCTGGGGCGGGCGAGCGCTGCCAGGGTGCGCAGCAGGGTGGTTTTGCCGGCGCCGTTCGGGCCGTAAAGGAGCATCGAGTCGCCGGGTTCGACGCGCAGTTGAATGCCGCGCAACGCGGGGAGATCGCCGAAGAATTTGGAGACGCCCCGCGCTTCGAGGGCGAGCTCAGCGGGGCTGGGAGCGGGCGGCATGGGAGTCAGATAGGGCGGGCCGGGTCTTCTTGAGCACCGCCACGAGCCGGGCCTTCAGCTCCAGGCGCTCCTTCCAGTAGTTGGGTTCGGCGACCTTGCCCGTGGCGAACAGCTCGTCGAGATCCGCGATGCTGTTCAGCAGCTTGTCGGTTTTGGCGTCGAGGGGGGGCGAGGCGGGGCCGCCCGCGGCCAGGGTCTTGAGGCGCGGCCAGTCTTTGGCAAATCGCACGCCGAGCGCCCAGAGGAGCAGCAGCAGAAATCCCGCGAGCACCGGGAGGGCGAGAGCCGCGGTGGAGTTGGGCACAATCTTCACTTCGCCCTGGCCCTGGTTGTCGGACTGGCCTTGGGCGCCACTCTGGCCCTGCTCCGGCTGACTTGAGTCCGGCGGCGGCCCGGCAGCGGAGGCGCCGCTCAGCCGGATGGAAACTCCGGCGGCCAGGCTCGAAAGCTGGGGCGCCTGGTATTTCTCGATCTGATGGGGGTTGTCGATTCCTGCCTGCTGAAAGCCCGGCGCCGATACGGCCAGGCTGGACGGATAGACGTAAAGCTCGGCTTGATCGATGGGCAGGGAAGCGCCGTCGCGCAGCTCGACGCCCGCGGCGTCGTAAGGCATGGTGTACTGGACGGTGAGCGTGGTCACGCCCGGTTTAAGGGGGTACTCGATGGAAAACTCGCCGGGCCGCTTCCCGGGCAGAGGAGTCTGCGGGAGCTCCGTGTTCATCAGACCCGTCGCGGAGACGGTGGGCTCGCCGGCCTTGGCCGGTATCCTGAACGTGAAGCTCGAGCCGGGTGGGGCGAAGGCGACGGGCGGATTGGTGGAATTCTGGATGGCGTACTTTTCCTGCACGCGCAACTGGGCGCCCTCGGCGCCGGCCAGCACCTGGAGCGCCGGAATGCGCACGCCCGCCGTGGAGCGCGTGGAGTCGTAAACGGTGAGGGGGACCTCAGCCGGACCGTTTGAGTCAAAGCGCACCGGAGCGTTGTAGGACGCGCCCTGGTAATCAGCCGTGACCATGTAGAAGAACGTCGTGTCGAGGCCGGGGGGCTGGAGGGTGAAGCGGCCGTCGGCTCCGGTGGTGGCGGTGGCCACCTGCTTCCCTTCGCGGGGCGAGACCATCCTCACCTGCACGCCCGCCGCCGGGCGGTTCGTGGAACCGTCGGTGACGGTCCCTTCCACCTTGCTCTGGGCCCGGGCTGCCACGGGCAGGAGCGCGACGAGCACGGCTGCGCAAGATATCGCTCTGAACGACCGGGATGTCATCGGTGTCAGGAAATTCCTTACCAGGCAAATCGAAAATCTAAGATCCAAAATTCAAGATCGAAAACTCGAAACTGGAGATTCAACTTCAATCATTCTGAGCAAACGCCGCCTACCTTTTCTCGGCGATCTTCGCTCCGCACTCGCCGCAGAACTTGACGGGCAGGGGATTCTCGAACCCGCACTTGGGACACGTGTAGTCCGGAACCACCTGGGTGCGCCGCCGCGCCCGGCGCGCCGCCACCTCGCGCTCGATGAAGACTTCTTCGGCGCTGGCGCGCTCCATGTCCCGCGACTCGGTCATCAACTGGGCCGCTTCGGTGGTATAGGTCTCGCGCAACGCCTGGTAGTCCTTGGCTGCAATCTTGTGCGCGTTGTACTCGAACTCGAGGTCCTTGAGGTTTTCGTAGACCACCAGGCGCCGGCGCTTGAGGTCGGTGGCCGGAGTGACGTCCACGGGCAGTGTGCCGGGATCCTTGGCCGTGGCCAGCAGCGGCGCGGCCACGTAGAACGCGAGGCCAAGGGCCAGGGCGAATGCAATTGCAACGGGCATCTCTTGTGCCTCTCTCCCGGAGGTGCGGCCCGACTGAGGGGCGGCGCGCCGGCCCGCGGCGATCCGCTACAGCCGCTTCATTTCCTCTTCCAATTCAGCCAGAATCTCCGGGTCTACGGGCGGCGGCTCAGCCGGGGCCACCGGCACGGGCACGCGCCGCCAGCGCCGCACCAGCAAAACCACCAAGCCCAGGCCGGTGACGCCCAAAAGAATGGGAAGGACCCAGACCGTCAGGTTAAACCCGGTGGCCGGCGGCTCAGCCAGTACTTTGGTACCATACTTCAGCACAAAATCCTGAAGGATGGCGGCACTGTCCTTGCCCGAGGCCACTTCCTTTTCCGCCATGGCCTCCATTTCCGCCTTGGAGCCGCAGCCTTCGTGGTTGCAGCCGCTCACCGTCATGTTGCAGCCGCACTGGCAAATCACGCTGCCTTCGATGGCTTTGGCCGTGGTCTGGGACGGGGGCGCGGCCATCGGCGTGGCAACGCCGACCACGAGCCAGGCTCCGAGAAGCGTTGAAAGAACCAGTGCTGAGCTCCTGGGTATCTTCATGGTCCTATGATTTCCTGAGAGATGGCGATTGTTGACGGCGAGACCTCCCGCAGCCTCGCAGGGTCTTCTGAATTTGAACCCGGCTCTTCGCGAGCCGCACGCATAATTCTTTGATCTCCACCATGCCCGCGGATATTCTCTCCTGCTGACGACGAATCGCCTTCATCTTCGCCTGGAATCTCGCCTCGAACCTGGCCTCGCGCCGCCGAATCAAGCGCATCGTGCGTTCGAGTTTCTCGTACGTCAAAGGTTCACCCCTTGATCTTACTCCTGCGTCTCGAGATTCTGAATCTGGACGGTCTCGTCCTGCGCGCGGCGCATCTCCGCCATTTCGCGCTCGACGCGGCTCGGGATGAGCGCCAGCAGGGTTCCGAGGGCCACCACCATGCCCCCCACCCACACCCACATCACCAGGGGATTGATGAACACCTGCACGATCGCTTTCTTCGTGTCCGGGTCCTGGCCGGCCAGCACCACGTAGAGGTCCTCGCGCGGCGAACTGCGGATGGCGACGTGGCTGGTGGCCTCCTGGCTGGCCTTGTAGAAGCGCTGCTCGGGGTCGACGGTGCCGAGGGCGTGACCGTCGCGAATCACGGAGAGCGTGGCCCGTTGATACTCGTAGTTGGGGTTGTCGCCGCTCTGCAGGCTCTCGCAACGCAGGACGTAATTCCTGGCACGCAGCAGGTCGCCTTCCGCCATCAAGCCCTTGGTCTGGCTCTTGAACGCCTGGCCCAGGAAGCCCACAAACAGGATCACGATGCCGAGGTGAATCACGTAGCCGCCGTAGCGCCGGGTGTTGCGCATGGTCAGGTTGTAGACCGCCTGCGCGAAATTCTCGTGCAGCGTGCGCTGGCGGGTGCGCGCGCCCTTAAAAAACTCTCCCAGCGTCGCCACCGCCACGAAGGCGGTGAGCAGCACGGTCATGGAAGTGTACAGGCCGCGGACGCCCATCAGGTAAGCGGCGGCAGTGGCGGCCACGGCCACGATGGTCGGCACCGAAAAGTTCCGCTTGATGCTCTGAAAGCTGGTCTTGCGCCACGCCAGCAGCGGGCCCGCTCCCGTCAGGAAGAGCAGCACGAGGCCGATGGGGATCATGAAGCGGTTGAAGAAGGGCGCCCCCACCGTCACGGTCTGGTTCTCGATGGCCTTTGAAATGATGGGGAAGATGGTTCCCCACAGCACGGCAAAAACCGCCGCCAGCAGCACCCAGTTGTTGAACAGAAATCCGCTTTCGCGCGACACCACGGAATCCAGTTGATTCTCACTCTTCAGGAAATCAAGCCGGAGGAACAACAGGGTAATCGAGAATAGCAGAATGATGCCCAGGAAGCCCGCGAAGAACGGCCCGATATTCGACTGGGCGAAAGCGTGCACCGAACTCACGATGCCGCTCCGCGTAAGGAACGTGCCGAAGATGGAAAGGAAGAAGGTGAGAATCACCAGCACGATGTTCCAAACCTTCAGCATCCCGCGCTTTTCCTGGATCATCACCGAGTGTAGGAAGGCGGTGCCGCCCAGCCACGGCAGCAGGGAAGCGTTCTCCACCGGGTCCCAGGCCCAGTAGCCGCCCCAGCCCAGCACCTCGTAAGCCCAGTTGCCGCCCAGCACGATGCCGATGCCGAGGAACATCCACGGCACCATCGTCCAGCGCCGCGTGGTGCGGATCCAGTTGTCGCCCAGTTGCCGCGTGATCAGCGCCGACATCGCGAAGGCGAACGGCACCACCATGCCCACGTAGCCGAGGTAGAGCATGGGCGGATGAATCACCATGGAGGGATACTGCAGCGACGGGTTCAGCCCGTTGCCGTCGGGCGGCGCGAAGGCTGTCAGGGTGCCCGCAGCGCCCGAAATCCCGAGCTCGCTGAAAGGATTGGCGACGAAGTTGATGAGCACCGAAAAGAACACGCCGGTCCCCATCAGCATCGAGACCACGTAGGGCATAAGCTGGCGGTTGCGGCGCCGGTTCATCAGCACCGCCAGCGAGCTGTAGATGGAAAGCAGCCAGGTCCAGAACAGCAGGGAGCCTTCCTGGCCCGACCACAGCACCGGTATCTTGTAGTAGAGCGGCAGGGCGCGGTTGGAATGCGCGGCCACGTAGGCGCTGTTGAAGTTGTCGGTAAGGATCTGGTATTCGAGCGCAATCACCGCCAGGGTGATCATCACGCAAAAGGCCAGCGCCGCCCGCTCCGCGCTGCGCGTGATGCGCAGGCTGCGCAGCTTGCCGCCCACCGCGCCGGCCAGGACGCCGTAGAGCGCGAAGGCCAGGGCTGCGATCAGTCCTACGCTGCCCACCTGATTCATGCCGGACCTCCTGGGCGTGAGAGGCGCGGGGTGTGATTGACTTCCACGCCGGTCCTTGGGGTGCTTTCAAACATGGTTGGGAAGGGCACTGGTTTCGGCCACGCCCCGGCTGCTCTCGTCAACTGCCGCTCTGCGCCACTTTTTTGCCGGCGCCCGGCGGGGCGGCCTGATATTTCGAGGCGCACTTGGCCTGAATCTGCTCGGCCTGGAAGACGCCGTTGGCGGCGTAACTGCCCTCAATGATGGCCTGCGACCCGCCCACGAACGTGTCGGGCAGCGTGTCGGTGCCCACATAGACCACGGGAACCGTGGCGGCATCCTGGCTGAGGCGGAAGCTCACCTGCCCGCCGTGGCGCTCGATCGACCCCGCCGCCACCTCTCCGCCCACCCGCACCCGTTGCCGGGCCGACTTGCCGCTCACCAGCTCGTTCACCGTGACGTAGTAGGTCTTGTTCTGCTCGAAGCCTGAGACGGCAAGCCAGCCTACCACGGCCACGATCACGCCGATGCCGACGCCGAATTTCAGATGCTTGCGCTTCATCGATCACCTCGGACCGAGCCTCGCAACCCCGCGCTGACGATCCGGGCTCCGGCGGATCGAGCGGCCCCCAATACTTATGGATTGTGCCCCTTCCGGAGGCGGGAGTCAACGCCCGGGGCCCGGCCGCCCGCTTATTGGCCCGGCTCCATACGATGCGCAATCGCGTGCAGCAGATCGTACTTCGTCAGGATTTCGTACCCGCCGTTGCCGAGATCGACGAACACCGCCGGACAGTCGCGCGTGATGCAGCCCATGATCTGGTCGACGGGGGCGGAGGCCGCCACCACCGGGAAGCTCTCGCTCATGGCTTCGCGCACCACCAGCTTCTTCAGGTCCTTGCCCTCGAGCGCCAGGTTGAGAATGGCGTCTTCGTAGAGCGCCCCGGCCGGGCGGCCGTCTTCGAAAACCGGAAGCTGGGAGAAGTCGTTCGATTGCATCTCCGCGAGCGCGGCGGCGATGGTGTCTGAAGGCGCCACCGCGATCAGCGCGCGCCCGCCCCCGTCGGCCGTCTTGGCCTGCACAATTTCGCCGGCGGCGAGGGGCAGCGACGCTTCGAGGTACCGGTTCTCCTTCATCCACTCGTTGTTGTACACCTTGCTCAGGTAGCGCGAGCCGCTATCGGGGATGAGCACCACCATGAAGTCGTTTTCCGAAAGCCCCGGCGCAATCTGCAGGGCCGCGCCGATCGCCGTGCCCACCGAGCCTCCGGCGAAGATGCCTTCGGCGCGCGCCAGGCGTCGCGTCCACAGGAAAGAGTCCTTGTCGCTCACCGGGATGATGTCGTCGATCACGCTGAAGTCGAGCGTGGCGGGCAGATAGTCCTGGCCGATCCCCTCCACCTTGTAAGGCTCGCCCTCCGCGAGCTTCCCGGTCTTGAAGAACTCGGCCAGGACGGAGCCCACCGGGTCTGCGCCGATAATCTGCACCTTCGGATTGCGGCTCTTGAGGTAGCGCCCCACGCCCGTGATGGTGCCTCCGGTGCCGATGCCGCACACGAAGTGGGTGATGCGTCCCTCGCTGTCGTCCCAGATCTCCGGCCCCGTGGTCTGGAAATGGACTTCGGGGTTTTTCGCGTTCTCATACTGGTTCGGCTGGTAGGCGTTCGGAATCTCGCGGGCCAGCTTGGTGGCCACGGCGGTGTAACTGCGCGGATCGTCGTGCTCGACGGCGGTGGGGCATACGATCACTTCGGCGCCCAGGGCCTTCAGCAGGTCGCGCTTCTCCTTCGACTGCTTGTCCGCCATGGTGAAGATGCACTTGTAGCCCCGGATCACGGCCACCAGCGCCAGGCCCATGCCGGTGTTGCCCGAGGTCGGCTCCACAATGGTGCCGCCCGGCTTCAACAACCCGCGCCGCTCGGCGTCGTCAATCATGGCGATGCCGATGCGGTCCTTCACGCTGCCGCCCGGGTTCAGGTACTCGCACTTGGCGTAAATTTCGGCTTTGGAACCGCGGGCGATCCGGTTCAGGCGGATCAGCGGCGTGCGCCCGATGGCCTCCAGAATGTTGTTGTAGCGCATGAGTTGCAATTATGAAGGATGCAGGGTGATTTAGATAGCCTGGAGCGGTGCCGCCACCCGCGGCGAGAACGCTGACCCCAACGGCGGGGCTTGTGCTACCGCCTCAACCGCTTCTAGCCGACGGCGGCCATCACTCCGATCAGGGCAAGCGGAATCACGCTGGAGCCGGGGTCGCCGAGCTTGAACACGTGGGCTAGAACCGCGCGTAGCATGGCGCACCCGAGCAGCGCCACCCCTGCCATCACCACGGGCGGGATCATGACGAGGACGCCGCCGGTCACCTCCACACCACCGGTGAAATACCGGAACCAGTCGCCGAATCCAATCTGGTGAAATATCTTCACGCACGGCGAGTTGGGGCCGTTCGAGAACTTCTCCGTTCCGCTGAGGATAAATACCAGCGCCAGGCCACTGCGCAGGGCCCACTCGCCGATGTCTACGCCGCGAGGCTCGCCTTCGGTCTCGAACAAGAGCAATCCTTCAGTTAGCCGAAGTTTTCGTTACCCAGTCCCGTTCACCCTGCAACAGATCGCTCACCGCCGCCGAATGCAACTGTCAGCCGGGTCTGCGGCTCCGCCGCTCGCCGTCATCCCCGCGCAGCCTTTCCCCGCGAAAGCCGGGAGCGGGAATCCACCTCCGGCCTGTGAAGGCGCTCCCGCGCAACGGGAGATAGGATGTCCTGAGCTTGTCGAAGGGAATCCCCCTTCCGAAGTCCTTTTTCCCGTGCCACGACGCAGGGCGAGATTTCTCGCTCCGCTCGAAAGGACATCTTGGGCGGGGGCGCTGGCGGACGGATAAGCCGGCACGGTGGCCTCGTGACAGCGGCGTCAAGCCGCCGCACTCCAAGGCGCTTCGCGCAGGAACCGGTACGCGTTGGCTATCCCTTCAGGGCGCCCTCAGGGCGTTTGTAGTTTGCTTGGCCACGCGCAACCGCGGGCATCGGCGCCTGCGTCACGCCCGCTTCGGAAGATACTTCACTTTGTCGATGCCCTTGAAATCCGCGTCCTGGGTCCAGAGCAGCGCACCGTGGGCGCGAGCGGTCGCCAGCACCACGCTGTCTGCCAGGGGCAGCTTCAAGTTGAAGCGGATTCGCACGGCACTCCGCAGATTGGTAAATGTCATGGTCTTGAGCATGCTGGTTTGGCCCGCCCCGACGCTCCCGAAGTTCAGGCTGGTTCAAGGGAGCTGGACGAGTGTGCCCGTTCCCGTCAAGGGCACACGTTGGGGACTTCCCGGGGCGTTGTCGGTGACGCTCACCGAAGCGGTTCGCATGCCGTCGGCGAGGGGTGTGAACGTGACTCCCACCAGGCAGGATTGGCCGGCGGCCAGCGATGAGGGTGACAGTGGGCAGTTGTTTCTTTGGCTGAAGTCTCCGGCGTTGCCGCCGGCGATGCGGATGTTCGTGATCGTCAGGGCGCTGTTCCCAGTATTGCGGAGAATAATCTTCCGGGTCGCGCTGGTGGTCCCGACGTTCTGAGCGCCAAAGGCCACGCTCGTGGGGAAAAAGGTCACAGCGGGTGCAGTGCCGGTTCCGCTCAGGTTGACCGACTGAGGACTACCCGGAGCGTTGTCCGTGATACTGAGGCTCGCAGACCGGCTGCCGCTTACGGTAGGGGTGAAGGTCACCGTGATGGTACAGTTGGCCCCGGCAGCGAGGGTGGCCCCGCAATTATTCGTCTCGGTGAAATCGCCGCTGTCAGCTCCGGTCACCGCGATGTCGTCGATCTCCAAGGCGGCCGAGCCGGTATTCGAGAGGGTCACACTCTGTGGCGTGCTGCTTGTGCCCACACCCTGATTTCCGAATGTCAGCTCCGTGCTCGAGAGGCTGACCACGCCGCTTTGGAGAAGAAGCGACACGGCTCCGGCCGTCTGGGCAGCTACCGCCACATCCAAGCGGCCGTCGTTGTTGAAGTCTCCCGCCGTCAAACCGGCCGGCCCCGCGTCAGTGGCTACATCGAGGTGGGTTTGGAAGGTTCCGTCCCCGTTCCCGAACAACACGGAAATGCTGCCTGCGGATTGACCGGCCACCACCAGATCCAGCTTCCCGTCGCCATTGAAATCTCCCGCCAACAGAGCCACCGGGCCGGCCGCGGTGGCGAACGCGGTTTGGGCGCTGAAGGTGCCGTCTCCATGACCCAGCAGAATCGAGACGGTGCCGTCCGTTTGATTGGCTACCGCCAGGTCCAGCTTGCCGTCCCCGTTGAAATCCGCGGTCAGGATGCCCTGCGGGCCATGCCCGGTTGCCGGCTGAGTGCTGAGGGCGGTGAAGGCGCCGGTTCCGCTTCCAATTAGGATGCCGACCGTGTTACTCGCGTTGTTGGCTTGTGCCAAGTCGAGCTTGCCGTCGCCGTCGAAGTCGCCGATGGCCAGCGACACCGGACGGATTCCCGCGCTGGGAAGCACCGAAGTCTCCTCGAACGTCCCGTCACCGTTGCCCAGAAAGACCTCCACAGCTTCGTCGGCGTAGCTCACGACCACCAGGTCCAACTTGCCGTTCCCGGCGAAATCCGCCGCACCCAGCCACACCGGCGCGATGGTGTTCATGCTGACGGTCGATGCGAGCGTAAGCGTTCCGTCGCCGTTTCCGGTGAGGATGGAAATGGTGCTGTCGGTTTGGTTGGCGACCGCCAGATCCAGCGTCCCATCGCCGTTGAAGTCGCCGGCCGCAAGTGCGTCCGGCCCGCGGCCTGTGGCTGCCACCAGCCCGTTGCCGAAGGTGCCGTCGCCATGGCTCAGGAAGATCTCCAACGTGTTATCCGCATCGTTGGCCACCGCCAGGTCCGGCTTGCCATCGCCATTGAAGTCGCCGCTGATCACGGCTTGCGGGCTGTTCCCGGTGCCGAAGCTGAACTTGTTGAGCGTGACGGTCGAGGTGGGATTCGTAACCGGAAAAAGCAGGAAGTTGGACAGTCCTCCGCCCGGGCCCGGATTAGACACCGTGACGATTGCCGAACCGGCAGAGGCGATGTTCGAAGCCGGCACCGAGGCTCTCAGGCTCGTGCTGCTGAGAAGGGTGGTGGCGAGCGGAGCGCCGTTCCAATTGACACTCGCTCCGGAGACAAACCCGGTCCCAGGCACCGTGAGGTTGAAGGCGGTTCCGCCCGGCGCTGCACTGGCTGGCACCAGCGCCTCGCTGGCGAACGGCACCGGGTTCGCCGCGGCGTATTGTCCGACGCCCGCAAGGCTGATCGACTGGGGACTGTCGGATTCGCTGTCGTAGACGTAGAGTTGTCCCTGCAGCGTGCCCGTCAGGCTGGGAGTGAAGCTCATCGTGAACGTACAGCTCGCTTGGGAGCTGAGGGTGCTGCCGCAGGTGGTGCTCTGGATGGCAAAGTTCTGCGTGGCCAGCTGCTGAAAATTGCCATCCGTACCGGTGACATTCATATCCGTGATGCTTAAGGAGCTGCTGCTGCTTCTGTTGGTTAGAGTTGCCGTTCCCGTTTTGGAGGCGCCTACGGTGACCGTCCCGAAGGAAAGCGTCGAGGGCGAGAGCGTGACCAGGGTTCCTATGCCCGTGAGATTCACAACCTGCGAGCCGCTGCCGTCACTGTCGACCACGGTGACGTTGCCGTACCGGGTGCCCGTGGTGGTGGGCGCAAAAGTGACGACAATTTTGCAACTTAGACCGGCGCCCAGACCGCTGCCGCAAGAGTTGGTTTGGCTGTAGTCCCCGGTAGCCAGAATGCTGGCGATACTGAGCGTTGAATCGCTGAGATTCGTAAGGGTGGCCGTTTGCGGCGCACTGCTGGCGCCCACCGTTACGACCCCGAACTTCAGCAACGTCGACGAGAGACCCACGCCGGTTCCTACGCCGCTCAAGCTTACCGACTGCGGGCTGGTGGAGTCGCCATCGATCAGGGTAAGCGTTCCGGTGAGCGGCCCGGCCGCCGAGGGAGTGAACGTAACCGTCACGCTACAAGCAGGAACCGTGGTGCCCGGAATATACGCATTCAGGCTCGCGGGGCAGTTGTTCGTTTGCGAAAAGTCGCCCGTGGCGGTAATGCTCGAGACCGCCATAGGAGTGAGGTTGTAGTTTGTCAAAGTCACCGACAGGCCGGGGCTGGGCGTGCCCACGGCCTGGGCCAAAAAAAAGTTCAGGCTGGTGGTGGAGGCCGGCGGGCAGTGGCGTGTCTCCAGAACCAGGGGCGGCAACGGTGTCTGGTTGAAATCGAAGCTATCCAACATATCGTTCGCATTGGCATCCCGCGACGTGAGCGCCGGCAAGCCGAAGCGCTCCTCAGCAAACTTGAGGAAAGAGGAAAATTCATAAGTGGTGTGCGATACATAGCCGGCCCGCGCGTAGGGAGAGATGATCACCAGGGGGACGCGCGGACCCAACCCGTACTGGTCCAACGCTGGAGGCGCAACATGGTCATAGAATCCGCCGAAGTCGTCCCAAACCAGGAATATCGCCGTCGATCCCCAATCCGGCCCCTGCATGACGGCGTTGATCTGGTCCACAGTCCAGTTCTCTCCGTTGCACGCACTGTTGGTAGGGTGTTCGCTTTGGTCCGCCGAAGGAACGACCCAGCTCACCGCGGGCAATTGACCACTCTCGGCATCCGTAATGAACTGGGTGTCGGACGCGATATTGGTTTGCCACAAGGACGTATTCCGGATGTGGTTGATAGCGTCGTAGGCGTTCCAGTCGTTGCCGGTCTTTGCATACGACCTCCAGGAAACGCCGATGTTCTCGAGGAGATCGGCAAGAGTCTGGAAATCGAAGCAAGGGAATTGGTTGGTCAGGTTGCCCTCCGCATCAATCACCGGCACGGTGGTGCCGGGAGGAGCGTCGCAACCCCAGGAAATAGGCTGGCCGTTCACGCTGTTGATCACCCCACCACTTTGGGCCGCGATCGTGTAAAGATGATTGGGCATGCTCGAACTCTTGATGGAGGAGTACATGTGGTCCCCCAAAGTAAAAGTAGTCGCATAGGAAAAGTAATTTGGAATATCCTCCTGAACATATTGCGTCATGCAAAGGTAGTCGCCATTGACGCTGCACTGCGAGCTTTTGTCATTGATCAGGTCGAACTGGTCCATCTTCCCGTTGTCGACGGCCGTGGTAGCGTCGGGATAGGTGTGGTTGACGTCGCGCGGGCCCCGGTCCGGCGCGTGACCAAGCGGGATGACCTGCCCGGTGGAAATAGCTCCCACGGTAGTGCCGTCAGCGCCCGGAAAAGTTCCGAATATCTGGTCGAAAGTACGGTTTTCTTTAATAATGAAAACGATATGCTGAATGGCCGAATTGAGATCGGCGGGTTTGTGTTTTTCCGGCGAAGCCGGGGCTTGAATCGGAGGCGCCGAGCCTGGGTCCGCCGCGCTGCGCACGGGGCCGGGCTTCGCATCTGCCGTGTTCGATGCGCGCTTGCCGGCGCTGGGGGTCGCAATGAAAGTGGCCGCCACGCGCGCCGGAATAGGTCTGGTGACGCCGGAGGCAATTGAGTTCCTGGGGGAACGGGCAGTGATTCGGTCTCCACGCGCTTTGGTTGGAGCGGCATTTCCAAAACCAAACACCACCAGGCTAGCCGCTGCACCGAGCAATCTTGCGTAAGGTCTCATAGGGCTGATTCCATCCTTACTTGTGGTCGTCGGATTTTAGCTGTCTCAGATATAAGTACACTGGTAAAACGAACGACAAATCGAAGGATGTGATGGCGGCTGCTGCTATAGCTAGCTGTTATCACATGGTAGCCCTGAAGTTCCGTGTTAAACTCCGGCTCGACCGACACCATACACTGGGCCGCGCCGGAATGCAACCGCCGCATCAAGCCATTGTAGAATGTAACTTTTGGGTAAGCTGCCGCGCCATCCAGAATGTAACCGCAGGGCAGGCGGCTCCGGCGAGCTCGCTTGCGGCGCTTCGTTGCGAGTCTATGCCTGTGCGCCGCCAGCCGGCGCTCACGGCGAGAACGCAGACCCGAAGGCGGGGCTTGTGCTACCGCTTCAGCCGCTTCCAGCCGACGGCGGCCATCACCCCGATAAGGGCCAGCGGAATCACGCTGGAGCCGGGGTCGCCGAGCTTGAACACGTGGGCTAGAACCGCGCCTACCATGGCACACGCGAGCAGCGCCACCCCTGCGATCACCACGGGTGGGATCATCACAAGGATGCCGCCGGCCACCTCCACCACACCGGTGAAATACCGGAACCAGTCGCCGAATCCAATCTGGTGAAACATCTTCACCCACGGCGAGTCGGGGCCGTTCGAGAACTTCTCCGCTCCGCTAAGGATAAACACCAGCGCCAGGCCGCTGCGAAGGGCCCAATCGCCGATGTCTACGCCGCTAGGCTCGCCTTGCGTCTCGAACACGAGCAGTCCTTTAGTCAGCCGGAGTTTTGATTGCCGAGTCCCGTTCACCCCACACCATATCGCTCATCGCCGCTCGACGCAGCCGTCAGCCGGTCCGTGGCCTCGTCGCCCGCCCTCGTTTCCGCGCCTCTTTCCCCACCGTCATTCCCGCGTACGCGGAAATCCACCTTCGGCGTCAGATTCCGAGCTTCCACAAAGAGAATGACAGGCCCGCCTGTGGCCGGTTAGTATGTGCCCGAAGGCGGACCCTATGCCGGTCAACTGGAAGCCGCTCATCGTTGCCGATCCCGAGATTCTGCACGGCAAACCTCGCCTGAAGGGAACGCGCATTCCCGTCAGTCTGGTGTTGGGGTACCTCGCTGACGGAAAGACCAGCGAAGAGATCATGGCCGAATTCCCCGACCTCACCCGCGAGCAGATTGCCGCCTGCCTCGACTACGCGCGCGATCTGGCGGAATTTACGGTTACGGCCTGATGGCGCTGCGGTTTTTCGCCGACCATTGCGTCTCGAATTACATCATCCAATCGCTTCGGGAGGCCGGCCATGAGGTTTTTCGCCTGTGCGATCACCTGGCTGCGGAATCGCCCGACGAACGCGTCATTCAAAAGGCACAGGATCTGGGCGCCCTCTTGCTGTCAATTGACGGCGACTTCGCCGACATCGTGGCTTACCCTCCGCGGCAGTTTCTGGGCATCATTGCCCTTCAGGTCGTGGACCACCCCGAGGTTGTTCCCGCACTCGTCAGCCGGTTGACGGCTTATTTGTCAATCCATCTATCAAGGTCGCAATACGCCGGAAAGCTGATCGTGGTCGAAGTCCATCGAACCAGGGTTCGAGAGTGACCGGGCGCCTGCTGTCGCGCGTAATCTCGGCGCCGCGCGGAAGCACTGCTGGAGCATTCCGAACTCTTCCCGCGTGTTGTAGATGTTGATGGATTCGGGATACTTCTTTTGGAACGCTGCCAACTGCGCTTCACCGTCGGCAGGGCTGGCCCGGCGCTCCAACTCAGCCGCCACCAAAGGGCCCTCCTCGATGGCCACGGTATGGAACTCCTCACGACCGGCGGTGTTGCCTAGTCCCTTCCAGAACTCTGCGGTCTCGGCCAGGCCGTGCTCCTCGCCCACCAGAACGAAGCGCGATGGGGTGATCGCAGACTGCAGGAGTTGGGCGCCGGGTCCCGAGAACTGGCCGTTCCGCACTGCGAGGCTGTAACGGTTTTGCAGTAGCTTTTCGGTGAACTGGCGCGCTGCGGCCGACGGAGTGTCGGACGATGGTTGCGCGAACAGAAGCGTGCCGGCGGCCAGCGCTAATGCTGTCGATGCTGCCGATCCTCTGCTCATACGCCGTCGGTAATATGCGGTCATTCTCCGGCAGGTTGTGGCACCTTGTCGATACCAATTCACCTGGACCCCAGTGCCAGCGGTGCCGTCGGTTTGACCTGCTGTCTCTGCACCGGCATTACGTCCGCTTCGCAACGTACTTCACCTTGTCCATTCCCTTGAAATCCGCGTCCTGGGTCCAGAGCAGCGCGTCGTGGGCGCGAGCGGTGGCCAGCACCACGCTGTCTGCCAGGGGCAGCTTCAAATCAAAGCTGATTCGCGCGGCGTTGAGCGCCAGGGTGGAATCGAATGGCACCACTTGGGCTTGTTGCATTTGAACGGCGGCGTTCAAGGCGTCGGGCTCGCCCCGCTGCTGGAGGACCCTTTTGAACACCTCGTAGAGGTTGACCGCCGAAACCAGCAATTGATCCCGATCTTCGATGGCCGCAGCGAAAGCGCCGGCGTTGGGGCCGTCGGCGAAGTACTCGAGCCATCCGGAGGAGTCCACCAGGTTCACAGGCGATCCTTCTCGCGCTTCGCCGAAGTGTCGATGCCCTTCAGGAAACCGCGCATTTGCTTGATGGGCTTCAAGGGAATGAACTCGATGCGATCCTGATACAGGAACACCTGCACCCGCTGCCCCGGGCGAAGGCGGAGCTGCTCGCGCACGCTCCGCGGGATCACCACCTGAAACTTGGGCGACACTTTCACCGTTTCCATGAACGCAGTATCGTTGACGCGCTCGTAAAACGCAAGTGCAATCGATCGCTATATCGTCCGATGCTGTAGCGCCGGTGTCCGCGCCGGCGGTCGGCCCTGTTCCCGCTGGGGGAAATCGCCGGTGGGGACACCGACGCTACAGCCAGCGGTGCCACTCAATACGTAATCCTCAATAGTTCGTGCGATGCGAATCTGCTGACGGTTTTGGCGGGGCGGAAGGTAACGCGGTGGTTGTGGAGGTCGGCCTCGAACTCATTCCACCACGCGTCGCCGCGGTCGTCCGGGGAGTCGAGCCACCTGTCGATCCACTTGAGCAGTCTCTTGTTCTGTGGCCGGAGACGGGCTGCGGAGCTGCCCGCACTAACCACCGGCATTTTCGGCTTACGCCTCCCCAATGATGATGCGCCTGGCATGGTGTTCTGCTCCGTTCCGGTGATCAACCCTTACCCTAACATAGGTGGGCCCGCCATTCACCGCTGGCTGGCGTAGAACGAAGCGCTACAATCCGCCGAACCCGCCGCTCACGCGCTTTTCTTTAAGTTCTCCAACATCGCTTCGCGGAGCAGCCGGTTGAGCCGGGTCTGATAGCCCTTCCCCTGCCGGCGAAGCCAGGCTACCACGTCCGCGTCCAGGCGCACGGTGAGTTGTTGCTTTACCGGCCGGTAGTAAGGATTACGGACGGCGTTCGTCCAGAAGCTCTCTTTGAGCGGCGGAATGTCCGAAAAGTCGATCTCCGAATCGGGCCGCGCCGCAAGCCGGGCCAGCTTGCGCTTGCGGGCGGGCGTCATCGCAGGGTCAGCCAGGGTTCTGCGCACGATTTTGCTCATAGCGTTCTCGCTCCTTCCGGGTAGCTCGCCGGGCGGAGACCAGGCGGATCAATTCGTCCCGGCCTTCCTCCCGCACGGTGTGGGCCACGAGCAGTACAGCCACGCCTCCGGCAAGGCCCACCGCCTGCCAGCGTAGTTCTCCGGCTTCGCCCGCGCGGTCCTGCTCGAACAGCGCGAAAGGATCATCGAAGACGTGCATGGCGTCCTCGAAGCGCACGCCGTGTTTCCGCAGGTTGCTTTGCGCTTTCACGGGGTCCCACTCAAACCGAATCATGCCCGCCTCAAGGATAACGCCATTTGTGTAGTTACACCAGCAGGCTGCGGAAAAACGACCAATTTTGGTCTTGGGCGCTGCCGGGCTTTGATCTGAAGAGCGACTGGATATCCGTCGCTCCTTTTCGGGTACCCGTCACCCGGCAATCGAAAATCGTCTCTCGGGCAGTTTGGCCTGCGGAAAGTGACGGTGCTGGAACGCAAGCCGCCCCCTGTACAAACGGCCTGAGTTGGCGTCATTTGAAAGCAACTGGCGCCTGTGAAAAGGGCGATTTTGTCTATGTATGAACGCTTCTGTCCAAAATCACTACACTTCTCCCTCGGCTTTTTGCCCGCCGGAACGGACGCCGAAAATGCGCTATTTGAACGCAAACCGGGCCCCAGGAGAGCGGCCTATTTTGTCGGTGTATGAAAGCGAATTTCAATCCGAAAAGTCGCCATTTTGTCGGTGTATGAACGCTTCTGTCCAAAAACACTGCACATTTGCAGTTGGGGGGCGCCGTTTCGGTGCCGCGTAAGTTGTTGAAAGTAGGTGACTGCAAAATGACGATTTTCGACTGCCCAATGGCCGGTGACAAGTGGCAAGTGACTAGTGACGAGTGACAAGTGACGAGTGACTGTCGGCGTTTGCTGATTGCTGATGGCTGAGCGCCCCTTGACAAGTGCTGGGCTATAATGGCTGCGGCTTGAGGCGGGCGATCTGCGGCCCAAAGCATAGGCTGGTGTAAAGGCTGGTAAACCATGACATTCGACGATCGGCTTCAGGAACTCCAACGGCGCCAGTCGCTTGCCCACGATGGCGGAGGTGCCGAGCGCCGGGCGCGCGAGCATGCCGGGGGCAAGCTTTCGGCGCGCGAGCGGCTCGACATCCTTTTCGACGAGGGCAGCTTTGAGGAGCTCGATAAGCTGGTGGAGCACGATTGCCACGACTTCGGCATGGAGCAGCAGCGCACGCCCGGCGACGGGGTGGTGACGGGCTACGGCCGCATCAACGGGCGCCTGGCGTACGCCTTCGCCCAGGACTTCACCGTGTTCGGCGGCTCGCTAAGCCGCGCCAACGCCGCCAAGATATGCAAAATCATGGACTTGGCGCTAAAGGTGGGCGCGCCCGTGGTGGGCCTGAACGACTCCGGCGGGGCGCGCATCCAGGAGGGCGTGGCGTCGCTGGCGGGCTACGCGGACATCTTCCTGCGCAACACCCTGGCCAGCGGGGTGGTGCCGCAGATCTCGGCTATCCTCGGGCCCTGCGCCGGCGGGGCGGTGTACTCGCCGGCCATCACGGACTTCATCTTGATGGTTGACCGGTCGAGCTACATGTTCGTCACCGGCCCGGACGTGCTGAAAACCGTGATGCACGAAGACGTTACGAAAGAACAACTTGGGGGCCCCAACACGCACAACGCGGTGAGCGGGGTGGCGCATTTTATGGCGGCGGACGACCCCGACTGCCTGGCGCTGGTGCGCGAGCTGCTGTCGTTCATGCCGCAGAACAATCGTGAGGACCCTCCGCGGGTGACGACAACCGACCCCGCCGACCGCGCCGACGAGGAACTGGACCGTGTGGTGCCCGCCGCAAGCGACCAACCCTATGACATTAAAGAGGTTATCCACAGGGTGGTGGATGACGGCTATTTCTTGGAGGTCCACGAACGCTTCGCCCAGAACCTGGTGGTAGGCTTCGCGCGGCTGGACGGGGCCAGCGTGGGCATTGTGGCCAACCAGCCGGCCGTGCTGGCGGGCTGCCTCGACATCAACGCCTCCGTGAAGGGCGCGCGCTTCGTGCGCTTCTGTGACGCCTTCAATATTCCGCTCATCACGTTTGAAGACGTGCCGGGCTTTCTGCCGGGCACGCAGCAGGAGTTCGGCGGCATTATCCGCCACGGGGCCAAGCTGCTTTTCGCCTTCGCCGAGGCCACCGTGCCCAAGATAACTGTAATCACGCGTAAGGCTTACGGAGGGGCGTACTGCGTGATGGCGTCGAAACACATCCGGACGGACATCAACTACGCCTACCCCACCGCTGAGATCGCGGTGATGGGGCCCGAGGGCGCGGTGAACATCGTCTACCGGCGCGAGCTTGAAAAGGCGGAAGACGCCGAAAAACTGCGCACGGAGAAGGTGGAGGAGTTCCGGCAGCGCTTCGCGAGTCCTTACGTGGCGGCCGAGCGCGGCTATATCGACGAGGTGATTCGGCCCAGCCAGACGCGGCCTAAGTTGATCTCAGCATTGAGGATGCTGGCCACCAAGGCCGACGTCAATCCCCCGAAAAAGCACGGCAATTTACCCCTGTGAGGGTGAAGTTGCGGCGCAGAGGCCAACCCGTTGTGGAGCGCGGGCGGGCGAGGGGCGGAGGAGGTCGCCACCGCAAAAGGAGAAGCCGCCCAGGGACCCTCCCAGGCGGCTTGAGCTCGTTGCGGACGCGCCGGGCCGGGAGCGGTTAGGGCTTCGGCTTGGCGGCGGGCTTGGTGGCGGCGGGCTTGGCTGCGCCGGTTGCAGGTGCGGATGCAGCTCCGGCCGCGGGGTTCGTCTGGTCGTAGAGCGCGATCATGGGCTCGGTGATGTCGATGCCCTTGGCAACGTAGTAGACCGGCAGTTGGGCGTCGTCCAGGATCAGCGTAAAGCCGTTCTTCGCGGCGTAGTCGCCGATCACCTTGATCATCTTCTGCCCGATGCGCTGCACGGCGTCCTGATTGTCGGCCTGCCAGTCGGACTGATCGTCGTCCGTCATGCGCTTGAGGATGCGCGTCTTCTCGTCGAGGTCGCGATTCAAGCGCAGACGCTCGTCATCGCTCAGGGTGGCCCCCTGCTTCTGCAACTGCTCCTGGAGGGCATTGACCTCGTCCTGGCGCCGTTGGAGTTCCTGGCGCTTGGGCTCGTACTTCTTCTGAAGCTCGCCCGACGCCGCCTTGCCCTCTTGGGTCTGGGCGATGGCTGCCTGGATGTTGATCACGCCGATCTTCTCAGCGGTCGTGGCGCTCGGGTCCTGGCCGGCCGTTAGAAGCGCCGCCGAGAGCGCACTTGCGAGGATGGTACCTACTACGACTTTGTATCTCATTCAAACTCCCCCAACTCATTGGATTCGTTCGGAAACCCCATTATAACCCAACTCGCCCGCCGACAAAATCTCATCTTCAACCCCGGCTAGAACTGCCTGGCCACCGTGAAGCCCAGCATGGAGTGCTGCTCCCGTATCGGAATGGGAGCGAAAAACTGGTAAACGTCGTTGTACGTCGCCTGGTTCGGGAACAAGGCCATCGACGGCAGATCCTGCGGAGGGGTGATCTTCACCCCATTAAGCCGCAGCCAATTGTAGGCGTAGTAGATGCGGAACGGCGCGTTGATGACCGGGAGCAGTACCGTGAACTCGACGCCGGTGGAACTGCGTGGCCGGAAGTTGTCCACTCCGGCCGGCTGCAGGTGCGTGGGCAAGGGAAACGCCGGGAACTCTTCTTTGATATTGTCCAGCGCGGTCGGCGTGAACTGGAGTTGACTGGGCCGCAGGATAAACGTGCTGCCGACGTCCACAAAGTAAGCGGCCGTCAGATGTTCGGGGATGATCGGGATCCGGTACTCGAAATTGAGCAGAGCTTCGGTGTCTCCGCCGGGGAACTCCAGGGTGTTGTACGGGAACTGCGTAAATGACCCGCAGGAGCCCGTTGGAGCGCCGCCCGCACCGACCGCCTGGATCGGATTCCCGCGGGCATCGCGGTTGCACACTTGTCCGATCACCGGGAAAAATCCGACGGGGCTGATGGTGTAGGGACTAAAGCCGCGAATATCCTGGTCGCCGCCCATGTAAAAGCGCGAAAACGGTGGGGGCACCTTGCCGCCGTAGCCGGAGATCGTCGAGGCGATCAAGTGGAACGCCAGCACGTGCCTGCCGTGGTGGACCGGGTGGTAGTACTTTCCCTCGAAGACGGGACGGATGGTGTTGACGTTGCCGCCGAGCGGCCCGCCCGAGAACTGCAGTGATGCCGAGATGAACTTGCCACGGGAGGCGTCCAGTCCCCCATTCACCGTGCTGTAGACGTACGAAGGCGAAACCTGGCTCGACTTGATGCCGCTAAGTTGGTTGGGCCCGTTGAATTGCCCAAAGGCGATGGCACTGTAAAACTGCTGTGAGGCGGCGCTGAAGGTGGAGATGCTGCTATCGGAATAACTATACGTTAGTCCGAGGCGTGCGAAGCTGCGGTGCAGCGGGGTCGTGAAAAATACCGTGAAGCCCTCCGAGTTCTGCTCGAAGTTTTGGTAGAGAGCCGAGGTGAATGGGTTCTGCGCTACCGCGTTGGGGTTCACGTTCGAGAGCACGGCGAGCTGGCGCAACTGGTCGAAGTGGTAATAGCTCTTGAAGACCGTAAATCCGGCGGTGATCGGCCGGTCAAAAACATACGGCTTGGTAAAGCCCAGGGAATACAGCTTTTGATACGTACCCACCTGCGCCTCGATGCTGAGAGTCTCCCCGAGGCCGAACAGGTTGTTGGTAGCGTAGTTGATCCCGATGAAGTTGCCGGCAATGCCGCTCACGCCGCCTTGGAATCCGATGGAGTTCTTGCCCTTTTCCTTCACTTTGAGGAGAATGTCGACGGTGTGGTTCTGGTTGTTCTGGGTAACGTCGTATCCCTCATCCTTCTTTATCATGTTGAAGTACCCGAGCTGGTTTACCCTCAGGATGCTCAGGTCCCAGAAGTTCGTATTGAAGAGGTCGCCTTCATTCACCAACAGTTCGCGGCGAATCACCTTGTCGCGCGTTTTGTTGTTGCCCGAGAACTCGATACGATGGACGAAATACTGGTCGCCCTCGTTGAAGTCGAGGGTCAGGTTGATCAGTTTCTTCTTGCGATCCGGCTCGATGTCGGGGTCGGCGACGAAATTGATGTAGCCGAAGGCTCCGTAGATCTTCTTGTAGTCTTCCAGGCTTTTCTTAACGCGGGTGAGGTTGAAGATATCGCCCTGCTTCAGCGGGTAGGACCGCAGCAGGGGTTCCTGCTTGAAGAATTTGGCGCCGCGAATCGCGAAGCGCCCCATCCGGTACTGCGCGCCTTCGTCGATGGGGATCGTGACATCCACTCTCTTGCCGCGGCCGCGGCCCAGGAAGAAGAGGTAGAGAGGCCGCCGGGTGTCGATCGTCTGGGTCTTGAAGTCGAACGACGGCTGGGCGAAGAAATAGCCGTGCTCCTGGTAGAGCTCGCGCACCTGCTCGAGATCGGCCTCGATTTTTTCCTTGTCGTAGGTCTTGTGGAACCAGTAGAACCACGGCGGGGCCCCGCTCGGCCGCGAGTATTTCATGGCGCGGACGAGCCGCCCGTTCGAGAACACTGTGTTGCCGGTGAACCTGATGCTGCCCACCTTCACCTTGGGTCCTTCCACCACGATGAAGCTCAGGGCCACCGAGTTGGGCGGGATATTGCGCGTGCGGTGGAGCACGGTGGCAAACTGGCGCCCGTGCTCCGCAAGCATCTGCTGCAGCACCACTTCAGCCCGGCGCACCACCACCGGGTCGTACTGCGATTCGATCGAGAGGGGCACTTTGACCTCGCGAAAACGATCGAGAAC
Organism: Terriglobia bacterium; assembly: GCA_035516075.1. Lineage (GTDB taxonomy): Bacteria > Acidobacteriota > Terriglobia > UBA7540 > UBA7540 > Gp13-AA77. The sequence goes on from DATJAQ010000347.1 coordinate 24,887, forward strand.
GTCCGACTGGGTCACGGTGCTGAGGCCCTTGTAATCGATGCTGCGGATCAGCTTCTTCTCCCGTACAAAAAACGTCACAATTTCGCCGCGCTGACCGTCGGTGACCTCCAGACGAATGTCGTCGAAGAACCCCGTATTCCACAACGCCATGTAGTCGCGTTCGAGCGCGTTCTCGTCGTAAGCGTCGCCGTTGTGGGAGAAGATTCGCGCGCGCAGTGTGGAGGAAGGAATGCGCCGATTTCCGCGAAACAGAATTTCCTGGATGACGTTTTGCCTGGGCTGCTGCGCCGCCGGGGCTTCGGGCGGCTTGGCTTCGCCGGGTTTGGGGGAAGCCGGGGCCACGGGCGGCGCCTCCAACTGCAGGCCGCCCGGAGTGGCAGGCTGCTCCGCGGGTTTCGCGCCTGGCTGCTCGTGCGAGGGCGGGGGCGCGGCAGGCGCGGTTGCCGGTTGCTGCCCGCCCGCACCGGCGGCGGGAACCGCAGCCGCACTTCCAGCGGGCGGGGCGGCAGTGGCGCCGGCCGGGGCCGCTGTTTTCGTGTCCGTGGAGGGCGCCGGGATGGCCGGGCTCGATGGCGGCTTCTGGCTTTCAGTCGCCGGAGGGTTTTGCAGAGCCTGGGCCGACGCGCCGAAGAGGAGCCCGGTCGCGACCACCAGCAGCGCCAGCACGCTCTTGCTCAGTTTCCTCCTCACGGCACCAGCCGACACTCGCAACCTCATCCCCCAGCGATGGTCTTCAAATACGGTCCGGGCGACTCTTCCGGCGGCCGTCCATCCCCGTACCTTGGCGAGGCCTGGCGGCGGCCTCCACGGCCGCGGGCCGCGACTTTAATTGCCCCGTCGCCGCCCGCTGTGATTCTCAGCAGAATTGTTCGGATGCCCCGCCAGGGATGCGGGTTGTCACCCACTTCAAACCGCCGATGCAGCGAACATCTGGCAAATGGTATCACGCTGGCCGGTTGAACGTCGAGACAGCGATTCGAGACGTGTTAAATGTTACCGCTGAGGGGCTGTCGAGACATTTGAAAATGTTACCCGTCGCGTCGCCGGGGATGTAACCCTCCAGAAGGACTCTGAGGAG
>DATJAQ010000348.1:0-33001 GCA_035516075.1 Terriglobia bacterium
ACGAGCGCGACGGACCGGCCCGCGACGAACTTTCAACGACTTACAAGGGCTTGTAGAAAAAAGCAAAAGTGTACGATTTTTGGACAATTGCGTTCAAATGACGGCAAAACGGCCGGTATTTCGAAGGCGTTTTGCGTTCAAATGACGGCATTCCGGCTGGCAGCCGGCCCGGCGCTGAACGCGCGAGATCGCCCCGCCGACCGGCTAGGTCGACCAGGAGAGGCACGGTAAGCGACGTCAAGTTTAGTGAACTTTACGACGAGCGCGACGGAACGGCCCGCGACGAACTTTCAACGACTTACCAGGGCTTGTAGAAAAAATCAAAAGTGTACGATTTTTGGACAATTGCCTTCAAATGACGGCAAAACGGCCCGTATTTCGAAGGCGTTTTGCGTTCAAATAACGGCATTCCGGCGGGCGGCAGACCCGGCGCTGGGCACGCGATGGAGCGTCGCTGCCCGGCTAGATCGACCAGGAGAGGCACGGTAAGCGAGGTCAAGTTTAGTGAACTTCACGACGCGCGCGACGGAACGGCCCGCGACGAACTTTCAACGACTTACCAGGGCTTGCAGAAAAAAGCAAAAGTGTACGATTTTTGGACAATTGCGTTCAAATGACGGCAAAACAGCCCGTATTTCGAAGGCGTTTTGCGTTCAAATAGCCACATTTTGGCCGACAGGTGGCCCCGGGGCAGAGGGCTGGTCACGCGCGGGCATCCTCCAATTTAAGGCTCTTGTGGATTCGGGCATAAAGCAGCCCAGCACGAGTTTTCAGCGACTTACAGACGCAGGCTTCGGTCCGCGCCACCACCAAGTTTCAATAACTTACAGGCCTGCGCCCGGGCGCAACGGATCTGCCCTGGGAATCACCTACTAAGCGAGCTTAGTAGGATATTTTTAACAGTTCCAACTTGGGACAGGATGTAGGATGCGCCCAGATTGACCTACTCGCGCGCTAATAGTAGGATAACCCTGGAGGTTGGCCCCCATGCAGATCGAAACGAGCGTCGTCACTACGAAGGGACAACTGGTCATTCCGGCCCGGCTGCGGAAGCGGTTCGGCATCAAGAAGGGTACCGTGATGACCTTTAGCGAGGACAGCGGGCGGATCGTCATGCAGCCCGTGACGCGGGAATTCATTCACGGCCTCCGCGGCTCGCTGCGCCGTGGACCCTCCGCACTGCGGGTCCTCATCGCCGAGCGGAAACGGGAGCGGTCGCTGTGAGAACCTGGGTGCTCGATGCGAGCGCGCTCATGACGTTCTTCGAGGACCGCGCGGGGGCCGGCAAGGTGGAGGAACTGCTGGCCAAGGCGGCTGAGACGAAACGCCCCCTCCTCATGTCGGCCGCCAACTGGGGCGAGGTTTACTATTCGGTCTGGCGGGCGCGAGGCGAGACAGCCGCGGAGGCGAAACTTCGCGAAATTGGTCAGCTCCCCATCCGGATTCTGAATGTCGACATGGAACTCGCCAAGCTGGCAGCCAGCCTCAAAGCCCAACACGATCTGCCCTACGCGGACTGTTTCGCAGCGGCCCTGGCCCTCGCAAGAAAAGCAACCGTGGTGACCAGCGACAAGGATTTTGAGCGCGCCGGGAACGTCGTCAAGGCCCTCTGGCTCTAACGGCACAACCTGCCTCCGCCGCATACGCAGCGCCCCGGGCGCGCCTTAGGAGTTCTCCACCAGCCCACGCAGCCGGCCGAGAGCGCCGTCCCACTGCTTCGAGATCGCGGCGAGGTAACGGCGCGCGTCTTCGAGGCGCCGCTCATCCAGTTGCCAAACGCACTCCCGCCCCATTCGCCTGCTGCTCACGAGGCCGGCCTGCTGCATCACGCGTAGATGCTTGGTGACTGCTTGACGCGTGACTTTGGAGCCGGCGGTGAGCCTCGCGATCGACATCGGCCCGCCATCGCAGAGGCGCGCCACGAGGCGCAGGCGCGTCTTATCGCCCAAGGCTGCAAACAGGAGCGCAGAGCTCGTCGACCTCGCCATAGCGTTTCACCTACACCGCGCGGACAAGGTATTTATCGATCAGGGCCGCCACCATGTTCCACCCTTGCTCGTTCGCACTGAACGCCTGGGCCTGGCGCGCGCCGGAGAATCTTCTTCTCGATACGGTCTGTGCTCATGCGCAACCTCATGGTTGCATATTAGCAGGCTCCCGAATAACACCCATCCGTCCGGTTGCAGATCCCACACCGGATCGAGCCGGCTCTCCGCGGCGGAGTTTACGCGGATGAGCCTCACCGGCCGGGAGTCCATCGCAGCCGTGGACTCACCTTGAGGCCGGTACAGAAATAGGGGACCGGTCATGCAAGCCTCAAGAAAGAAGATTTCGCTTTACAACTGAAGAAACGTGCGTTAAGAGATGAGGATTGCCTGATATCCGGTTACGCGGGGCGAATCCACGGGTGGGGTACCCGGCAACGGAACCAGAGCTTAAAGCTAAATTCAGCAACGACATGCGGACCGCCCGCGGGCCAAGTCCGCATGCCGGGCGAAAGCCGAAGTGCAGGACCCACGGCGGCCGGGCCGCCTGAAGCGAAAACGATTCCAGAAGGCCCTCCACGGCAGGCTACATCCACCGCGTGGAGCCTCACGAGTACCCGCGCCACGGGGCCTAGAATCGCGAGGGTAGACTCCATGACATTCAAGAACATTCCCACCTGGGCGCAATGGCAAAGCGTGAGGGGGCCCAAACCTGTGCCGCCGATACCCGGTTCACTGGTTAAATCGCCCCTGTACCGCATTGACGAGCTGATTCAGAAATACCACCAGGTTTTCGATATGTCGAAATTGAACATTCTGATGGAGCTGAAAAACGCCATCACCGACTGGGCCGCCGCCAGCCTCGCCGGCAGCGCGCCGTCAGCTTCGCGCCTGGAAGCCATGCAAGCGCTCATGGAGATCGTGATTCGCAAACTGCACGAACTGGACGGCTGGGGGAAGCACCGGTATCTCAAGGCCACCTGCCTCGCCTACGAGATCGCCACCGGCGCCTACGATGAAAACAAGGTGCCGGGCGGCCCCTACGCCAAACCCGAAGACGTGCCGCCGCCGGGACAACTCGCGAAGACCAGGCAGAGAGACGAGACCGCTGAGATCGCCGGCCGGGTCACTAAGATGAGGAATGCGATTGCGGCCGCCTACACCGGGTACCAGAGCTATAGGGCGACCGAAAGCATTCCCGACGATGAGGACCGCAAAACCCTAAAGATTTTCATGGCGCCGGAGTTTTTCTTTCGCGGTCCTTATGGTGCGTACCGGGACATCGGATGGAACGCCAAGATTCTGTCGATGCTGCGAACCGAAACCTCCAAAACGCAGTACGCAGACTGGCTGTTCGTGCACGGGTCAGCCCTTTTCTCGACGGACAAAATGGTGAACAACGTCAAGGTGGGCAACCTGCTTGAAAACTACGCCCTCGTGCAGAAAGGCGGTCCGAAGACCAGCGAACACCACGACATCATCATCGCCAAGGAGTTCCCCTCGCACGTCGATTTCAAGCACCCGGGCGTCGGGGACCTCCAATGGTTTGATCCGGCCACCACGCGCGCGAAAGTAGGCGGGTTTGACCAGAGAAACTTCATGCCGGAGGGCGGCCGAACCGACCCCATCCACGGATCCACTCCTTCCGAAGTTCTCGATGCCAACACTCCATCGGCGTCGGAATTGGTCGGCGGCACCATTTTCACCATGGATGGCATTCTCTTCGGACTCGAGGTCTGCCGGGACCATCTCATCGGGAGGCTCGCTCACAGTCACGAGTCCGGGAAGGTGCAAATTCAACTGGTCCCCTCCTGCGGCGCGTCGATTGAGACCGCAAGCATTTCTTGTATTAATGGCGGCATCGTCTTCAACTGTGACGGCGACGTCGACAGCGGGCCCGACTCGGCCGTGCGGGTCAATTCCGGCGGCGGGGGCACGGGCATCGCGGGCACGTACCACGATGCGGGGGACGGGAACAAAATCGCAATATTCGAAACGCAGAGAATCCCCTGGCCGGGGGCCGTTCCGGCGAACGTCGCCCAGCAGCTCAAATTGATGGCTAGCGTGGTGAGCGGCACCGCGCCGATCCCACCCCCGCGTCCCAATCGCAACTGACTCCGCATTTTGCGCCACTGTGCGCGTAAGGAGGTGCTGGAGGACGACGGGACTACACCGCGACAACGGTTCGGGTGGCGGGGCTCCGTGAGCGCCGAAAGGCCGGCGGCTGCCAGGGCGCGTCTGCGGTTCTCCCAACGAGACTGGGTCACAACCCGCAACCGACGGATCAGTCTCGCGACGGGAATATGCCCTGCATCGCGATACAGTAGGTTCCCGTGTCAGGGGGCAACGGCACGTTGCTGCGCAAGTCAGGCAGCGCGAAGGTGGATTTGCCGTCGCCTCCGTACATGGTGCCGAGCAGCGCGAACAGCGCCGTATTCTGGATAATCCGGATCAGCGAACCATCGCAGGCTGCCCACCCCCGGGGAACAAAGTTATAGGGGAACAACCTCACCTCACCCAAAAATGGTTCCATGCATTCCTCCGCGCCGGCGTCTTAGCCGGGATTTCGATGATCGACTTCCGGCCCGGCCGACACGATACATCAAGCCCCCATCGCAGGCAATTGTCAATCGGGTTTGCGCCCCTCCGTGCTTCAACGGACTGCGCCCGCGGCGTTTGTCGCCTCTCCGCGGGCTGGGTTAGAGTAGGAGATGCCGGGCGGGAATCGCCGGACGCAGCTTCGATTTGGATCAGGATTGAATCAAAAGACCCCGTCGCCATCACGGATTCGGCTGAGGCAGCTTGGAGGCAAGCGCTGGTTGCCGGCCGCGACGGCGCTCGGCCTGCTGTTATGGCTGTGCCCGGCGCGCCGGGCGCGCAGCGACAATTTCGTGTTCTACCTCCCGAACGGCCGCCATCTGGTGACGATGCAGACGCTGGACCACGTCCATTACGCCCCGCTGCTCGCGGTGCTGAACGTGGTGGGCGCGGTGCAAAGCGTCGAAGAGAAGCGCAGCTCGCTGAAACTCTCGATCGGCGGGCAGCGGCTGGAGGTCCACGCCGGCGAGCGCAAGCTGAAGCTGAACAAGCACGAGATCAAAATCGAGAATCCGGTGCGGGAAGAGGACGGCGTGTGGCTGGTGCCGCTGGACTTTTTCGACTCGGTCCTGCCGAAGCTCACCACCCAAACGGTGCGTTACCGCGCCGGCGATGAGCGCATGTTCATCGGCAACCTGCAGCCGATCACCTACTCCACTCACCTCAGCCCGATCGCCGGCGGCGCGCGCCTCACCGTGCAGTTCACGGGGCCCGTGACGGTGCAGACGGCCTCCACCAACGGCCAGTGGATCGTTTTTCTCGGCGACAACTCGCTGGTGCCTCTCGAATCGCAGATCCAGTTTCAGAACCGTTACGTGACCGCCATGAGGTTTGACGACCAGGACGGGGTACCGAAGCTCATTATCGCGCCGGGCGAAGCGGGTTTGAATTTCTATCCGAAGGTCACGGAGGGCGGACGCACGTTCGAAGCGGAGGTCATCCAGCCCGCGGCTGCGGCCGTTCAAACCGCTAACGGGGGCCAGCCCTCCGCGGGCGGCGCGGCGGCGCCCTCCTCCGGCGGAGGCGCGCCTTCGCCGGCGGGGTCGGGTCAATCAGCCGCGCCTGGGGCTGCGGCCCATGGCGCCGCGCAAGCGGAGGCCACGCCCGGAGGCGCTGCGGTGGCCCCTCCCGCGCCGCGCCTGCCGATTGTAGTACTCGACGCCGGGCACGGAGGCCCGGACGCCGGCGCCCACAGCCGCGACGGCGTGACGGAACGCGACCTGGTAGCGGCGCTGGCCGAGCGCGTGCGCGCGGCCCTCACCGCCGGAGGCAAGGTTCGGGTGCTCATGACCCGGCAGGGCGCGAGCGACCCGGGGATCGACGAACGCGACGCCATGGCCAATCTGGCCCGCCCGGCGGCGTTCGTCACCTTTCACGCGGGCGATCTGGGAGGTGCAGCGCCGGCCGTCGAGGTTTATACCTATGCCGCGCCGTCGGCTCCCGATTCGGCGGCGGAGCCTCCCACGCTCTTCGTGCCCTGGAACGAAGCGCAGCAGGCGCATCTCGCCCGCAGCCGCGATCTGGCCGGCCTGGTCGCGAAACAACTCAAGGGCATTTCAGGCCTGGAGGCCCGCGACCCCAATCAGGCCCCGGTGCGCCAATTGCGCAGCGTGGACGCGCCTGCCGTGGCGCTGGAGCTGGGCACGCTCGCGCCTGACCAGGACGCTGCGGCGCTGAACGCGCCGGCCTTTCAGGACCAGGTGGCCAAAGCCGTGGCCGAGGCCATTTCCGAGCTCGTGCAAGGAGCCTCCTGAACCATGTCCAGGCGCACGAAAATTCTGCTGCTGCTGCTCGTGCCGGTGCTGGTGGTGGGTTCCCTTTATTTGCGCACCCTGGTGAGGTGGGCTTTCTTCGAACGGCGTGCGCCCGCCGAGAACGCGGCGCGGGCCAAGCTGAACCAGGCCGCGCTGCAGGCCACGGCAGGGCCCGCCGCCACGGTGGCGCTTTACTTCCCTTTCCGGGCGGATGAGAAGCTGCACGCTGAAACCCGCGCCCTGGCGCTGGCGGCCGATCCTACAGACCGCATCCGGCAGGTGGTGCTCGCCCTGATCGAGGGCCCGACCCAGGGAGGAGCGCGGGCGCTGCCGGCCTCGGCCGACGTGCGCGGCGTATTCCTCACGGCGGACGGCACCGCGTATCTCGACTTGTCGGCTAGTTCGCTAGGCGACTTCAACGCCGGCATCGAGAGCGAGACCCTGGCCCTCTACGCGGTGGTGGACTCGCTCACCGCCAACCTGCCGGAAGTGAAACGGGTACAGTTTCTGGTTGAGGGCCAGGAAGTGGACACGCTGGACGGCCACGCCGATCTGAGCGCAGCCTACGCCCCGAACCCGGCCTGGATTGCGTCGGCGCCGAGCCCGGCCCCCGCGCCCGCACCCGCATCCGGAGCGAAACCGGTTGCCGGCTCGCCGGGCGCCTAAGGACAAGCGCCGCGGAAGGAGCGGCTAAGGAATGAACGAACACTCGACAGCCGGCAGCATGCGCCCCCCGGGTAGCAGCGGGAAGGCGCGTCCAGCCAAAGGAGCTTTCATGCACGGCAGCACACCGCGCCCGGTGAGCGGTCTGATTTACACCGGCGGCAAGCTGGTGCGCAACGGCGGGCGCAGCGCGGGTGAACTGCGCGCGCTCGAAATTGTGCCCCACTTCATCTCGAGCGCCGAGGGCTCCGTCCTGATCCGCCTGGGAGAGACCCGGGTGATTTGCACCGCCTCGATGGAAGACGGAGTGCCGCAGTTTATGAAGGGCTCCGGGCGCGGGTGGATTTCGAGCGAGTACGCCATGATCCCGCGCGCCACCGAGACGCGCTCGCCGCGCGAGGTGACGCGCGGCCGGCAGGGCGGCCGGACCCTGGAGATTCAGCGGCTCATCGGACGCGCGCTGCGCGCCGTCACCAATCTCGAAGCGCTGGGCGAGCGCACGGCGTGGATCGACTGCGACGTGATTCGCGCCGACGGCGGCACGCGCACGGCGTCGATCACCGGGTCGCTAGTGGCGCTCGGCCTGGCGTGCGAGAAGCTGGTGAGCCTCAAGGTGCTACACCGCTCGCCGCTCGGCGACTACCTGGCCGCTATCAGCGTGGGCATTGTGGGCGGTGAGACGCTGCTGGACCTCGATTACGCCGAAGATTCCCACGCCGAAGTGGACATGAACGTGGTGATGACGGGTTCCGGCCAACTCGTGGAAGTGCAGGCCACCGCCGAAGGCAAGCCTTATTCCCTGGCCGACCTGAACCGGCTGATCGAGCTGGCGCGGCCCGCCATCGAGAAGCTCATCGAGGCACAGCGCGCGCTGGTGACGATCGGCGAAAAGGGGTAGATGAACGTGCTCACGCTCTGGCTCGCTTCCACCAACCCGGGCAAGCTCCGCGAATTCGGCGGGGCCGCGCAGGCTCGCGGAGTCAGCGTGCGGCCGTTGGCCGGCCTCGACCGGCTGCCGCCCTGCATCGAAGACGGCAGCACGTTCGAAGAGAACGCAAAAAAAAAGGCGGTCTACTACTCCGAACTGACGGACGGCCTGGTGTTCGCGGACGACTCCGGACTCTCGGTGGACGCGCTCGGCGGAGGGCCCGGCGTATTTTCGGCTCGTTTCGCAGGACCGCAGGCGACGGATGACGAGAACAATCTGCGGCTGATCGCCGAGCTGCGCCGCGCGCTCGGAACGGGAGGCTGGGACGGCGCCCGCGCGCATTACGTCTGCGTGGTGGCGCTGGCCCGGCGGGGCCAATTGCTCGCGGTGACCGAGGGGCAAGCCGAGGGCGTGATCCACGAGCGGCCGCGGGGCTCCGGCGGATTCGGCTACGATCCCTACTTTTTTTATCCGCCGCTCGGCCGCACGTTCGCCGAGTTGAGCCCCGAGGCCAAGTTCGCCGTCTCGCATCGCGGCGAGGCCTTCCGAAAACTGCTCGACGCCATTGACCTGTCAAGGGACAAACTGCCGGGGGACCCGGAGCCGGGGAGGCTCGGCCGGGCGGGACACTCGTCCGTGATAATCTAGGCGCCATGCGGCTGAAACGAAGCCCAACGACCCGGACCTCCCGTGCGGCAGGGCGCGCCCCGCAGGCCCCGCCCGCGGCGCGCCCGCGCCGCAAAAACGCGCGCGAGTACACTTCTCCGGCGCGTCTCGGGCGCATATTCGCGGCACTCGACGCGCTGTTTCCGCGCGCGGAGTGCGCCTTGCACCATCGCAACGCGTTTCAGCTTCTGATCGCCACCATTCTTTCCGCGCAATGCACGGACGAGCGCGTGAACAAGGTGACCCCCGGACTGTTCGTGAAGTACCCGTCGCCGCAGGATTTCGGCGCGGTGCACCAGGAAGTGCTGGAGCAGGACATCCGTTCCACGGGCTTCTTCCGCAACAAGGCTAAGAGCATCATCGGAGCCTCGAAGATCCTGGTGGCGCGGTTCGGCGGCGCGGTGCCGCGCGCGATGGATGAACTGCTGACTCTGCCCGGCGTAGCGCGCAAAACCGCCAACGTGGTGCTGGGAACGGCTTACGGAATAGCGAGCGGGGTGGTGGTGGACACGCACGTGTTCCGTATCGCGCGCCGCCTGAAACTCACGCGGGCAAAAACGCCGGAAAAAGTGGAGCAGGATCTGATGAGGATTGTGCCGCGCGAGCGCTGGATTGGGTTCAGCCACCAGGTGATCTGGTTCGGACGCAAGATCTGCCAGGCGCGCCGGCCGCTGTGCGCCTCCTGCCCGCTGGAACCTCTGTGCGACGCCCCGGACAAGACGGTTTAAGGATGATATCCCACGGCGGTGCCGGCCGGCAGAGCCGCCGGACGCAACGAGGGTGAGAGCCTAGACGGTGCGTTCCGCCAGAGCGCGCGAGAGCTCGGCGGGCGGCGCGAAGGTGACCCGTTCATCGACCGCCTCAACCTCCTCGACCTCCGTCACGCCCAGCGCGGCGAAATAAGAGATGACGTCGTCCACCAGATGCTCGGGCGCCGAGGCCCCCGCCGTCACGCCGACGCAGCGGACCCCGTCGAACCACGCCGGATCGATCTTGGAGGCGTCGTCGATGAGGTGGGCGCGCGCGCCGCAGTCCTCCGCCACTTCGCGCAAGCGTTGGGAGTTGGAGCTGTTGTCCGATCCGAGAACGAGAACGAGGCCGGCTTGCTGAGCGATCTGCTTGACAGCCGTCTGGCGGTTCTGGGTGGCGTAGCAAATGTCGTCGCTCGAGGGAGTGGCGAGCTTGGGAAAGCGGTGCCGCAGCACCGCGATGATGGCGTTCGCGTCGTCCACGCCGAGCGTGGTCTGGGTGAGTACCGCCACGCGGTCCGAATCGGCCACTTGCACGCGCTCGGCTTCCTCCGGGCTGCCCACCAACTGAATCGCCCCCGGCACCTCGCCCATCGTCCCCACCACTTCTTCGTGGTCTTTGTGGCCCACCAAAATGAGCGACCGGCCCTGGCGCCGGAAGCGCAGTGCCTCCAAATGGACCTTGGTCACGAGCGGGCAAGTGGCGTCGATCACCTGGAGCCGCCGGGCCGCCGCGGCTGCGCGCACCTCGGGTGCGACGCCGTGGGCGCTGAAGATCACCAGCGCCCCGTCCGGAACTTCGCCGATCTCTTCGACGAAAACCACACCCTTGGCGCGAAAGGACTCGATCACGTGCCGGTTGTGAACGATCTGCTTGCGCACGTAGATCGGGCCGTCGAACAGGGTCAGAGCGAGGTTGACGACCTCGATGGCCCGATCGACACCGGCGCAGAAACCGCGGGGCTTCGCCAGGAGTAGTTTCGTGGGACGGATCGGGCTGTTCAATGGGTCTCGCCTTCTGATCGCACTCTCATGCTAGCAACTCGGCTGGACAACGTCAAAAGCCGGGGCGCCCGGCCCTAACGCGGCCCCGGACCTCAGGTGACGATATCCTCGCCGCCGTCCACCCGGATGACGTTGCCCGTCATCCAGTGCGTCCTGTCGTCCATCAGGGCGGCGATGGCCTGGGCAACGTCTTCGGGCGCGGTGAGCCGTCCGCCCGGATTGCGCAGCTTCGCGAATTCGGCCAGCTTCTCGATGCCCGGAATCTTGCTCGATCCCGGCGTGAGGGTAACCCCTGCCTGGATGGCGTTGGCGGTGATACCTTGCGGGATTAGCTCAAACGCGAGCTGCCGGATGTGGGATTCCAGCACCGCCTTGGCCGCTGAAACCGGCCCATAGTTGGGAATCACACTGTGCCCGCCGGCGCTGGTCAAGGCGTAAATGCGGCTTCCACGGCGCAGCATCTTGCGGAGCGCCAACTGCTGCACCCAGTAGACAAGATTGCTGCCCATCACATCGAGGGTCATCTCCATCTGCGATTGGGTGACCTCCTGTTTCGGGTCGTCAGCGACATAAGGTTGAAGCGACCCGAAGGCAATGGAATGAAGAAAAACCTTGATGAAGCACTCGCCCCCGGCCTGCTGCCAGCGCGCCTCCATTTGCTCAAAGACGTGCGCGCGCTTCTCCGCATCGGCGGCATTGACGTTGAAAAACTGCACGTCGCGTCCGATGCCGCGAATCTTATCCTGAATCTCATTGACGTGAGGCTGGGCGCTGCGGCGGTCAAAGTGAACCCCGAAGATGTTGAGCCCGGCGCGAGCCAATTCCAAGCTGGTGGCTTCGCCGAAGCCGCTTGACGAGCCAACGATCAAGGCCCAAGGTTGAGCTGGCATCACTTATTCCCCCTCACCGATCGACGATGAATGCGACGATTTATGGAATCCCTGGCGGACTTCGTCCACCACAATGTGCCTGTCGCGGCCGCCGCAATGCTCCAAGCGCACTTCCACCCGCGGCAGCGGCGAGTGCGGCTTCCACCTGTCTCCCCACTCCACAAGCACAGTCGCTTCCTGGAGCAGCATCTCGTCCAGGCCGAGCGTGGCCAGATCGCGCAGGCCCTCGATCCGGTAAAGATCGAGATGGTAGGCCTTGCTGGCGCCAGAGTATTCGTGAACCAGCGCGAAAGTGGGGCTAGTCACCTCGCTCTCCGGCGCAGCGCCGAGGCCCGCCACAATACCCTTGGTCAGGACGGTCTTGCCACTGCCGAGCTCTCCTTCCAGCAGAACCAGGCACGGCGGCTTGAGCAGCGGGGCGAGCTCGCGCCCGAAGGCCAGGGTCTCTTCGGGAGAATGCGTTACGATATCATACCGCCGCCGGCGCTCGGCAAGGCCCGAGTCCGGCGGGCGGCGCAGCGGCGCCATCGAATCGCTCCTCAGGATGAAAGGTCGGGAACAATGGCGTCCGGCTTCTCCCGGCCGGCGCGCGCCGCCGCCTGCAATGCATCCGGGATGCGCTCGAGCAGGTCGCCCGCCAGCATCGACATCTCGCCAAGGTCGGCGGCCGCGAGGTCTCCGGCCAGGCCGTGGATGTAAACCGCCGCCGCGACGACCTCCCCCAAGGACCGGTCGCGAGCTTGCGCGAACTGTGCGAGGAATCCCGCTATCAGGCCGGTCAGCACGTCCCCGGTGCCCCCGCTCGCCATGCCTGGATTTCCGGTGGGATTTACCCAAACTGCGCCGTCCGGCGCCGCAGTCAGAGTGCGAAATCCCTTGAGAACCAGGTAAACCCGGTGCAGGGCGGCAAACGCTCGCGCGGAGGCGAGCCGTGCGGCTTGGATCTCCGCCGTGCTGGTGCCGGCGAGCCGAGCCATTTCCCCCGGGTGCGGTGTGAGAACCCTCACGCGGCCCTTGGCCGCCAGGCAGGCGGGCGCGCCCGCCGCCGCGTTCAGAGCGTCCGCATCCATCACCATGGGAAGGTCCGTGTCGCGCGCCAGCTCGCGGACAAACTCCACGGTTTCAGGCTCGTTCCCAATCCCGGGTCCGATGGCGATGAGCGACTTCCCCGCCAGCAGCCGATCCATGAACTTCTCGTCCAGCGCCTGGAGCGCGATGGCACCCGAGTCCGTCTCGGGCAGCGGTTCGGTCATGTACTCCAGCCCGAGGCTGGCCACTACCGGTAGGGCGCTTCTGGGTGTGGCCACCGTAACCAGGCCCGCGCCCGCCCGTAGCGCAGAGAGGGCCGCCATGGCCGCCGCGCCCGTTTTGCCGACGGAGCCTGCGATCACGAGCACGTGCCCGAACACGCCCTTGTGGGCGTCGGGCGGCCGCGGTTCGGCGAGCCAGGCGAAGTCCGAGGCCGTCGCGAGGTTGAGCTTGAACGAGGCGTCGGACTCAATCGCCTCGCCTGGGGTTCCGATCGGGCGGACCACCCAATCGCCCACGGCTTCGCAGGCGGGCGGAAAGACATGAGCCAGTTTGGGTGCCGTAAAGGTCACCGAAGCGTCGGCGCGGATGCACGCGCCAATGAGATCCCCACGGTCAGCAGCCAGCCCAGAGGGAAGATCTACGGCCACCACTTGCGGGGGCGGCATCAGACGGTTGATATCGTGCACCACTTCGAGCAGAAAACCGTCGAGCGCCCGCGCAAGTCCGGTACCGAGCAAGGCGTCGATCAGCAGCGTCGCGCCTTCAAGAGTCGGGCAAATCTCGCGCCATTCGTCGAGCGTCGTCACCACTTCGGGGCGTCCGGAAGCCTGCAGACGATCCAGGTTCACCGCGGCGTCGCCCCTCACGCCGGCGGGGTCGCCGAGCAGCAACACGCGCGGCTTTAGCCCCTGCTCGCGGAGCAAACGGGCCACCACGAAACCGTCGCCGCCGTTATTACCCCGCCCGCACAGAATGGCAATGCGGTGTTGCTCGAGGGGCGTGTAGCGCTCGGCCAAGAACTCGGCGATTCTTCGCCCGGCGTTTTCCATAAGCGTCAGGCTCGGCACGCCGTAGCGCTCGCTCGAGAGGCGGTCGATGCGTTGCATTTCAGAGGCAGTCAGAATCTTCACGAGTCACGTGTCCGTCTTCTGTCGTCCTGGGCCCCTGGTCCTCGCTGCGCCCGCAGGAGACTCTTCACAGCATCCATCCGCCGGCAACGTTAAGCACCTGACCGGTAATGAAAGAGGCCTCTTCCGAGGCGAAAAACCTGACCGCTGAGGCGATGTCTTCGGTGGAAGGTGGCCGACCCGCCGGAAAGCGCGCATCGCGGACGCGCGTCGCCTCTTCCACCGACAGGGCGTTCTCACTCATGATGGGCGGGTTCACCACGTTGACGGTAATGCCGTACCGCGCCTCTTCGAGCGCCAGCGACCGCGTGAAAGCCACCATGGCGGACTTGGCCGCAGCGTAGGCGGAAATCCGGGCCTGTCCGAAGGCCCGCTCGGCGCCCACCGCGCCGAGGTTGATGATGCGCCCCCAGCGCGCGGCTCGCATGGCCGGCAGAGCGTACTTTGACGCATAGAAGACGCTGAAGAGGTTGGACGCGATAATGGCGTGCCACTCATCGAGGCTCGAATCCACCACCTGCTTCCACTGAAAATCGCCGACGTTGTTCACCAGAATATCGAGCCGGCCCATGCGGCCCACGATCTCCTGGACCAGCGTCTGAACGCGAGCCGGGTCGGTGACGTCGGTCTGCACGGCAATGCCGTTGACGCCCATCGTCTGAAGCGCGGCCGCCACGCGCTGCGCCTCGATCTTGTTTGTCCGAAAAGCAATTGCCACCGCACACCGGCTGCGCCCGAGGCTGAGCGCAATCTCGCGCCCGATACCGCGAGAACCGCCTGTCACCAATGCCACTCGCCGCTCGAAAGGCACCTGGGTTACGCTCCTTGCGGCAACGCCGCGCTGCCGCTGCTCCGAGGCTCCGAATGCTCAGACTCCTGCCTGGCCCACCACCAGGGTCATATCGTCCTGGAGCTCCGGGCTGCCGGTCCAGTCGCTCACCCGCCGGTAGATTTCTTCCATCAAGGCCTGCGGCGGAGCGTCCCGGGCCCGCTGCGCGACGTCCAGCAGGCGTTCTTCGCCGAACTCCTCGCCGTAGCTGTTCTCGGGCTCCGTCATGCCGTCCGTAAAGGCCAGCAGAAGGTCGCCGGGTTCAATCTGAATCTCAACCTGCTCGTAGCGGACCGAGGGAAACAAACCCACCACGGTGCCTCCGCCCTCCAGCCGTAGCAAGCGATTGCGGCGGAAGACCACCGGCGGCAGATGGCCCGCGTTCGTATACGTAAGCTTTCTGGTGCCGGCGTCGTAAACTCCGTAGAAGAGAGTGATGTATTTTTCGCGAGGCGTGCTCGCGTAGATCTGGCGATTAAGGCGGCTCACCACGTCGGCGGTTCGGCCCGGCCAAGCCAGACGCTCTCCGCCCGTGATCTGGCCGTCATAGAACTGGGCGTGAAGCGCCGCCTGCAAAGTAGCCATGAGCAAGGCGGCAGAGATTCCCTTGCCACTGATATCCCCCACCACCAGGGCCACGCGCCCCGGGCCGAGGCGGAGGAAGTCATAGTAGTCGCCGCTCACGCTGCGGGCGGGCTTGCACAGGCCGTAGAGCCGGAGACCGCTCACATCAGGAGCGGATTCGGGGAAGAGACGGCTCTGAACCTCGCGCGCAATTTCCAGTTCACCGTCTATCTTCGTTTTCTCGAGCGACTCCCGCAGCAGCCGCTCGACGGAAGCAGTCATGCCGTCAAAAGCCTCACCCAGCGCCGTCAATTGATCGTAGGCGGGCAAGTTGATCCGATGTGAGAAATCCCCGGTCTTGACATGCTCCGTAGCCTCGTTCAACTTGTCGATCGTGGTGGTGATGGAGCGCGTCAGGCGCCAACTGATCACGAGCGACACCAGCTCGATCACCAAAAACACGACTCCGACCACCGCGAAGGCCGTCCACCAGAGCCCGGAGTACTGGCCCAGGGTGGAGAGTACCTGGCGGAAGACCGCAAAGATCCGCGAGGTCACCTCGAAAAAGCCGGCGTCGATCGCGCGGTGCTCCTCGGTCCCGCCCCAGACGTAAGGTTGCAGCGAGGCAATGCTGTAAACCTCGTAGTCGAGGGCGTTGACGG
The DNA here is from genome assembly GCA_035516075.1 of Terriglobia bacterium. Taxonomy (GTDB): domain Bacteria; phylum Acidobacteriota; class Terriglobia; order UBA7540; family UBA7540; genus Gp13-AA77. The sequence goes on from DATJAQ010000348.1 coordinate 15,453, forward strand.
GCGGCGGAACCTGGAGGGAACGGGAGCGGGTAGGCGAGGCCTCGACCGCCGGCCCGGTCGAGCCCGAGAGTCGGGACTGGGCCTGACCCGACAGCGAGCCCACGGACGCCCTCGCGTCGCGTCCGGAGGAGACCGGGCCCGATTCCGGCGCCGGGACATTGAGGCGCGCGTCCGTACGGCTCGACGCCCCGATCTCCACCGTCACCGGTCCGATGCCTGCACCCACCTGGTCGAGGAGCTCGGGGCTGAACGGCTCGGAGATTATCACGGCCAGCTCGCCCGCCGGGGTGTGAATGCGGTTGGCGGCACGCAAGACCAACCGATTGCCGTCCAATACGATACCGCCGAAGCGATCGCGCTTCAACCACGAGGGAAGAGACACCGGGGCCGTGGGCGCGTCGCCGGGAACCCGAAAGGCACGTGTGAAGGACCCAGCTCGTAATGTAACTTCGAGACCCGGGAAGTCAGTGCCTTGCCCTTCAATCTCCGAGATTATGAAGGTATCGAGATCATCGAACAGCGCCTGCGGTGTTCGTTGGGCCGAATGCTGGGCGTGGCGGCCGATCAGCAACGTGAGCTGCTGGAGACTGCCGGCGCGGTCCTGAAGCTTTGACACCACGAGAAACGAGGCAAATTGCCCGTTCAGAATGAACGCCGCGATGCCAATCAAGAGCAAAATCAGGCCGATGGGAACGACGGCCACAAAAAAGTACGTGAGAATCAGGCGGCGCCGCAGGTGCCAAAGCAGATGACGGCGGAGCACACCCCCCAAGCGAAAGACATAATAGGCCGCCGCAGGTACAGCCGCCGCCCAGAAGAGGAACCACAGGAAGCCCGGAACCCCTCCCGAAAAGCGATTCACCAGCCAGAGCGCCACTCCGTAGGCCAACACCCAGACCGTGAAGCGCGCCATGCGGTGCCGGCGATACTCGCGGAGAAGGAAATCGAGCAATTGAGCCTCTTTAGAGCACTACGAGCGGCGGACGCGACCTCAATCCTCGGCAACCGAAGAGTCCGCGACGAGGATGGAGCGGGAAGACGGCGGCCCGGCACACGCCGCCCCGCAACGCCAGCGCCTATTCCTATTCTGGCACGTTTCTCAGCCTTTGGACGGTGTCACGCGATTGGCGGCCGCGGCGCCCGCTCGAACGTGGCTGTGATGGCGGCTGTAGAAGAAATAGATGAACAGGCCGATCACGAGCCAGGTCAACAAGCGAATCCAAGTGGCGAGCGGCAAACTGGCCATCATCCCGAAAGCAATCACGGCCCCCAGGATCGGCACGGCGGGAACCAACGGCGTCTTGAAGGGGCGCTTGAGGTCCGGTCGCCGGACCCGAAGCACCCAAACACCAAAGCAGACGATGACGAAGGCCAGCAGAGTTCCGATGTTCACCAGCTCGGATAGGGCGTTGATCGTGAGCACGGAGGAGAAAATCGCCGCAAACACTCCGACCACAATCGACGTGATCCAGGGCGTGCGGAAGCGCGGATGGACGGCGCTGGCCCATTTGGGCAGCAGGCCGTCGCTCGACATGGAATAAAGCACCCGCGACTGGCCGAAAAGCATGACGAGCATGACGCTGGCCAATCCGGCCACCACGCCTGCGTTCACCATCACGCTGCCCCAATGGACGCCGATCGCATCAACTCCGACTGCGACCGGGTCGGCAACGTTGAGAATCTTGTAAGGAACGATTGCCGTGAGAAGGCCGGCCACCGCGATGTAGAGGACCGTGCAGACGATGAGCGAGCCGATAATGCCGATCGGCATGTCCCGCTGCGGGTTCTTGGCCTCTTGGGCCGAAGTTGAAACGGCGTCGAACCCGATATAGGCGAAGAATATCACCGCCGCACCGCGTGCAATGCCGGACCAGCCGAAATCGCCGAAATGTCCCGTATTGGGTGGGATGAACGGGTGCCAGTTCTGTGCTGCGGTGGCTGGGTGGTGCACCACGAACATCGTCGCCAGGCCTATAAAGATAAAAACGACGGCCACTTTAATGAGCACCATCGTCGAGTTGACGTTGGCGGATTCGCGGACGCCGATCACCAAAACCACGGTGACGACCCCGATGGCGAGGAAGGCGACGAGGTTGAAATTGGCAATGACGTGAGGCAGGCTGGCCGGGTTTACTCGCGCCGTTTGCAAAACAGACTGGATGGTGGTGAGCGCAGACCAGCGTCCATCGTAGAACACCATTTCGGTGCCGGGTGTCGCCGTCCATTGGGGCGGAAGTTGAATGCCGAAGTCGCGCAGCAGACTTACGAAATAGCCGCTCCAACCCGAGGCGACGGTCGAGGCGCCGAAGGCGTACTCCAGCACGAGGTCCCAGCCGATGATCCACGCAAACAGTTCGCCGAGGGTTGCGTAGCCGTAGGTATAGGCCGAACCGGCGATGGGAATGAGCGAAGCAAACTCGGTGTAACAAAGGCCCGCAAAAGTGCAGCCAATCCCGGCGAGGATAAACGAGAACACGATCGACGGCCCGGCGTGTGTCGCCGCCGCTTGGCCCGTCAGCACGAAGATACCGGTCCCGATAATGGCGCCGATGCCGAGTGTGATCAGATTGATGGGCCCCAGGGCGCGCTTGAGCGAGTGTTCGTCGTGCTTCCCCGCCTCGGCCAGAATGGCGTCGAGCGGCTTGGTGATCAACAGATCGGACATTCACGTCCTCCAGGCATCCTCTGCCTCCTCATAAACGGTCAGCGCCGTCAACCCGCCGAAAGCCCGGTGAAGCTTACTCCCGTGAGGCACCCCCCGCGTTGCGGCGCTGCCACCAATAAAATACCGGAATTCCCAGCGCGACGATACTCAGACCCGCCAGGCTTCGCATGGCCTTGTGCATAAGCAAGGCCCACTCCACAAAGAGCGCAAAGATGATGTAGAGGGCCGGAAGCACGGGATAGCCCCACGCGCGGTAGGGTCGCGGCGCCTCGGGCCGCTTCACGCGCAGCCAGAAGAGGCCTGCGATGGTCAGAATATAAAACAATACCACCGCGAAAATGACGTACGCCAGCAGTTCGTTGTAACTCCCGCTGAGCGTCAGCAGAGAAGCCCAGACACCTTGAAAGAGCAGCGACACTGCGGGGGTGTGATGCTTTGAATTCACGCGGGCCACCGACCGGAAGAATAAGCCATCCTTGGCCATGGCGTAGTACACGCGCGCCCCAGCCAGGGTCAGTCCGTTGATGCAGCCGAACGTCGATATAATAATTGCCGCAGCCATCAGGCCCGCGCCCTTCGAGCCCAAAACCGATTGAGCCGCCGCCGTAGCCACGCGGTCTGCCGGCGCATGTTGGATGGCGCTGAACGACAGCAGATGCAGGTACGCGAAATTGCAGGCCAGGTACAACGCGCAGATCGTCAGCGTGCCCACGAAGAGGGCGAGCGGCAGGTTGCGTTTGGGGTTGATCACTTCGGCGCCCGTGAAGGTAACGTTGTTCCACGCGTCGGATGAGAATAGCGGTCCGACCAACGCCACCGAAAGAATGGTTAGCGTGGCCAGGTCCCAGCGGGCCCCCTGCCAGAACCCGCCCGCCGCCGTCGACACCGCAAGCGCGTGCCCACGACTCCAGGTGAGGCCGACGGCGATAACACCCAGAAGGGCGGCCACCTTTAACGTGGTGAAGATGTTCTGCACCCACGCCCCGGTGCGAAGGCCTAGAACATTCAGCCCGGCAAGCCCCATCAGACAGACGATGGCGATAAACTGCTGCGAGGAAACAGTCAGCGCCGCGGCGTGGCCCCAGAGATGGAGAGTCCCGAAGTTGGCGAGGAGATTGGCGTCTGAGACCCATGGCACAAAAACGCCGACGAACTTCCCGAACGCCACCGCCACCGCAGCGATAGTGCCCGTCTGGATCACCAAAAACAGCGTCCAACCGTAGAGAAAACCCAACAGGGACCCGAAAGCTTCGCGCAGGTAGACGTACTGGCCGCCTGCGCGAGGCATCATAGCGGCGAGCTCACCGTACGTCACGGCGGCGATCACCGTCATCAGACCGCTCAAAACCCAGGATAGCAACAGGAGGCCTGGGGAGCCCACCTCGCGCCCGATCTCGGCGGACACAATGAATATCCCGGAGCCGATCATTGAGCCCATTACGATCGTAGTGGCGTCAAACAGCCCGAGTCCCTTGACGAGTTCGGGTCCAGTGTTTTTGACGCCGGCTCCGGTGCCGAGGGGGGCTGCCATCCTGAGTGTCTCCGATCTTCACTGGCCGAGGATGCGCAGGAACTCTGCCGCCCGGGCGCCGAGGTCGGCGGCATCGAGCAGTCCCGAGATAACTGCCACCGAGTCGGCACCCTGCTCGATCACCTGGCGTGCGTTCTCCGGCGTGATTCCACCGATGGCCACCAGCGGCTTCGAGGTTGCCTGGCGCGCCCGGCGGAGATTCTCGAGACCCACGATCGGGTCCGGCGCGTGCTTGCTGGCGGTGGAGTAAATCGGACCGAACGCCACGTAATCCGCGGCCTGGCCGTCGGCCCGCCGCACCTGCTCGAGGTTATGAGTAGAATAGCCCACCCACTGTCCCGGCTTCAGCACCCGGCGCGCCAAGTCCAGCGGCAGATCGTCCTGCCCCAAGTGCACGCCGTCTGCATCGGCCACCAGCGCCAAGTCTGCCCGGTCATTGACAATCAGCCACCCGCCTTGCGCGCGAACCATCGGAACGAGGACTCGGAGCGTCTCCAGAACTTGACGCGACGGTCCCCGCTTGTCGCGATATTGAAAGAGCCGGACACCGGCTGCGAGAAGCTCGCGGCAGACTCGCTCCGGCGGCCGCTCTCCGGTACGTTCCCCATCGACGATTGCATAGAGGCGAGGGAATGGTAGCAGCATGCGATCGCGTGACCCGCCCAAGCCGCCTGACTCCCTTCCCCGGCGCCTCACAACTCGAGATTGTTGCGACCCGTCCCATTGCGGGCAAACCGGGCCAGGTAGTGCGTGTCAAATTTCCCCGCCCTGAAATCCGGGTCAACCATGATCCTCTGATGAAGCGGGATTGAGGTCTCGATTCCCTCAATCACAAACATGTCGAGGGCCCGCCGCATCCGGCTGACCGCTTCCTCGCGATTCTTGCCGTGAACAACCAGCTTGGCAATCAGCGAGTCGTAGAAGGGCGGGATTACCGCCTCGGCATACGCAGCCGTATCGAGCCTTACTCCGGTGCCGCCCGGAACGTTGAATCCGGTAATCTTTCCCGCCGACGGAGCGAAAGTCTCGGGGTTTTCTGCGGTGATGCGGCACTCAATCGAATGCCCGCGCGGGCTGATTGTCTCGCCGGGAATTTCGATCGGCTGGCCCGCCGCAATTTCGATCTGCTTCTTCACGAGGTCCAAACCCGTCACCATCTCCGTAACCGGATGCTCCACCTGGATGCGGGTGTTCATCTCAAGGAAATACAGGTTTCGATTCTCGTCCATGAGGAATTCGACCGTGCCGGCGTTGGTGTAACCGACCTGTTTCAGGGTCTCCACCACGCGGTGGCCCATCTCACACCGCAGCTCGGCATTGACCTGGGTGGAAGGCGACTCCTCGATCAGCTTTTGGTGCCGGCGCTGAATGGTGCATTCGCGCTCGCCGAGATGCACCACTTTGCCGTGATGGTCGGCCAGCACTTGGAATTCAATGTGGCGCGGCGAAGCGACATATTTCTCAACGTAAACGTCGGGCGACCCGAAAGCGGCCTGCGCCTCCTGCTGGGCGGTTTCGTATGCCCGCGCGAGTTCGGTGGCAGAGGCCACCACGCGCATGCCGCGGCCGCCGCCGCCCGCCGCCGCCTTCACGATCACGGGATAGCCAATCTCCGCGGCCGCCGGGCGCGCCTCGGCGTCGGATTGCAGCAGGCCGGATCCCGGAAGAATGGGCAGCCCGAGCTCGCTCATCCTTTGCCGCGCCGCGTTCTTGTCGCCCATCAGCCTCATCACGTCCGGGCGAGGTCCGATGAAGACGATTTGGGAAGTTTCGCACACCTCGGCGAAATGTGCGTTTTCAGAGAGAAAGCCGTAGCCGGGATGGATGGCCTCCGCGTTAGTGATTTCGGCGGCTGAGATGATGCTGGCGACGTTGAGGTAGCTGTCGGAGCTGCGGGCCGGGCCAATGCAGATGGCCTCGTCGGCAAAACGTACGTGAAGGGAGTGCTGGTCCGCTTCGGAATAGACGGCGACCGTTTCAATTCCAAGCTCCTTGCAAGCGCAGATCACGCGCAGAGCGATCTCACCGCGGTTGGCGATCAGGATTTTTTTGAACATCCGCAGTTCCAGACCGTCGCTCGGCACGCCTGTCGGACTTATTTCTTCATTGAGGGCTTGATGGCAAACAGGGACTGGCCGTACTCAACCGGCTGGCCATTCTCAGGATAGACGCGCACAACTTCCCCGTTCGCCTCCGATTCGATCTCGTTCATCAACTTCATCGCCTCGATGATGCACAACACCTGCCCCACGCGCACGACATCTCCCGGCTTCACGAACGCTTCCGCGTTGGGCGACGGGGTGCGATAGAAGGTGCCCACCAGGGGCGACTTGATGATGTAAAGCGAATCGGTGGATTCAGCGGGCGCAGTTTCGGCCTGGGCGAGAACAGCCGGTGAAACCTCGGGCGACGCGGGTGCTGTCCCTGGCCCGGGGGCTGGCATCGGAACCGGAACCGCAACCAGCGCAGGAGCCCCGCCGGGAGCACCCGGGGTGCGGCACTCTCCTCGGCGGATGTGGACACGAGAGCCGTTCACCTCGAGCTCAAATTCGCTGATATCTCGCGCGATAAGCAGATCGATCAGCTTCTTGATACTCTTGAGGCTCCACTCGTGCTCGACTGGTTCGCTGCCCTGGCCATTCTTCACCGGCATTCCTTCCCATCTCCGCGGGCTGCACGCCCTCTCTCACTGCTACCGATTTCCGGGACCGAGCTCAGCCGGTGTACCACGGCTCCTTGGCGGCAGGGGTGAGAATCTCGGGGCCGCTCTCGCTGATGAGGACAGTATCTTCGATGCGCACCCCCCCGTAGCCCTCGACGTAGACACCTGGTTCTACCGTCACTACGGCTCCCGCCTGCAAAGCCGTGTGCTCGCCACGCGCGAGGCGCGGCCTTTCGTGCACCTCGAGGCCCACGCCATGGCCGGTGCTGTGGGTGAAATACCGCTCCAGGTTACGACGAGCCAAGGCGTGACGCGCCACGGCGTCTGCATCCCCTCCCCGGAGCCCGGCGCGAAGGCTCAGGACCGTTTCCCGCTGGGCTTCAGCCACGGACTCGTAGAGCAGGCGCGCGCGGCGCCTCGGCACGCCCAGATAGAGCGTCCGCGTCATGTCCGAAGCATACCCGGCGAGTATAGCACCGAGGTCGAAGATCACCAACTCTCCGCTCCGCAAAGGCCGCGCCGAGGCGCGCGCATGCGGCCAGGCACCCCGCGGGCCCGATGCCACGATCGTCTCAAACGCCGGCCCCTCACCGCCGCCTCGTTTCATGCGGAATTCCAGCTCCGCCGCCAAGTCGCACTCGCAGACCCCGGGCTTGACGAGCGGCAACACCTCGCCGAACACGCGCGCCGTCAGACCGCCCGCCTGTCGCATCCGCTCGATCTCCCAGCGGTCCTTCACTATGCGCAATTCATCGAGCACTGCGCCCACGCCGCGCCAGCGCGCACCACGTGAGCCCTGACTCTCGCGCCTCAACTCGGCCAGCTCCGCCCCCGTAAGGTGCGCATCCTGGCAGCCGACCACGGACGGGCGCGCCCTGCGAGCCCAGCCGCCGATCGCCCGGAGCAGCGACTTACGCGTCTCGATGACCTCGGCTCCGCGGCTCTGCTCGCGCGCTTGCAGAGTGTAGCGGGGGTCAACCCAGAGCCTTATTCGGCCGGGGCTGATCACCAGCGCGCCAGCGCTGCCGCGAAAACCCGTGAGGTAAAAGACGTCAACCGGCTTCGTCACCAAAACAAACCGTAGTCGCAGCGCCTCCATGCGCGCCTCGAGGCGAGCCCGCCGGCCGCGGAAGACAGCCTCGGGAAACTGATCGCAGGCCCCTGTGCGCCCATCCACGACTCTCATCGAAATCCTCGCAGCCGGTGTCAAACACAAAAGGCCGCCCTGGCCAGGCGGCCTTTCGAGTCGCTCGGTTTGTTCCTGGCGGCTCCCTGAACAGAGCCGCTCCACTCTAGCTGGGGCTCTTCGTCATCTTGGAGGGAGCCGCAGCCGCCGACGTAATGGCTATGGTGTCGCCGGTGATAGTGCCGTCGATCTTCACTCGCTGGCCCTCGAGGCCCTTGAGCTTGTCCTGGTCATCAGTGGTGTACACTTTGCCCTTCGAAACCACCACCAGCTTGGAGCCGCCCGTTTCGCACTTCTTGACGCAAGCCACGGCCGCGGCACTGGCCCGGGCGTGTTTGGCGCCGCACATGGCGTCGCTCACTACGCCCGAGATCGAATCCGCCCAAGCCATACATCCGAACATCAGCATCATGCCGATCAACATCAAGATTCGGTTTCGCATTCATCGTCTCCTTTTGAAATGATTTGAGAAACCCAGTCGTGCGATGTTCCCGTGAGAGCATTCCCCAGCCACCAAACTCCACCCGTCTGCGCCCGCTATGGGCTACTTTCCTTTGACGAGCCAGCCGCCACGACGGACTCGATCGTGATCGTCTGATCGTCGCCCATCTTTTCGAGCCTCCCGGTTACCTTGACCTCCTGGCCCTCGAACCCCTTCAGTTTAGCCTGGTCCAGGGTCCGGTAGATCTTGCCTTCCGACACCAGCAGCAACTCTTCGTCGCCGGTGGCCGTGCAGCGCTTCACGCACGCTGCGGCCTCGGCACTCGCTTTCGAGTGCTTCAGGCCGCACATCCCGTCGCTTACCACGCCCGTAATCGTCTCCGCCCAGGCCATGCTTCCGAACACCAGCATCGCCGCCAACAGCATCACCAGTTTCTTGGTCATGGTTCTCATTTTCTCCCGCAACTCGGGCGCGTGCCTTTTCGCCGGCCGCACCCCCCTTCGTTCAACGGCGCTCGAACCCCAGTTCCAAGTTCACGGCAGCTCCGCGGTACAAAGGCAAGTTTTAATCATAATACAAATCGCCGCGCGCGGGTTAAAGCCGTTGCCCCTCCGGGCCAGACCCGGAATTCGTCGCTGTCGGAAGGGCCTTGAACGCGGCCTTCATCCACGCCTGCACCGCCTGCGCGTTTTCGAGGTACTCGGAGAGCGGTCGCTCGCGCAGACGATTTCCTCTACCCGCGAGCACCTGGAGCAGGGCCAGGCCGCGCCGATTGCGCCACAGCAATCGGCCTTGCGCACTCCAAAGTTTCAGTTCCACTGTCGCCGCCTGCACTTCACCCTTGTGCGAGAACATCGAGAGCTTCGCCAGCGTCCGCATCCCTGCTCCGCTTACCGGCTCTTCAACGCCGTCCCAGGAGGCGATCATCCGGGTGACCGGAGCCTGCACCGGAAGCACATCGACCTCGAGTACAGCATCCGAACGGGTCTCGGAGGCCACCTTTTGCACCACGCCCTCTGTTTTGCTCAGGTAGGTCTTTAGGTCGAAGTTGCCGGTGGCGGGATCGATCGCCGCCAGCGTCGAGCCCGAAGTCTCGGTCCGCTTGCGAATCTCCTCGGCCAGGTACCCCGGCGCTACGTACCACCCGAGGTGGGCTTGCAGGTAATCCCGAAGACTGGCGCAAAACCCTTCCACACCCGGCACCTGGGAGTTCGGCAGGACGATCACCCGGCGCACACGTTGTTCGATCTCGCTGACCGGCACGAACAGGATCTCGGCGGGGCGTTCCAGCGACTTCAAGACGGCCTCCCCGCTGTCTTGCGGGTAGTACCACGCGGTCACTTGGGAGCCCACTGCCACCTGGTCCGTGTAGTCCTCGAAGGTGGTGAGCTTTATCGTTCGGGCGTCCTTCGATTCCAGCGTAAGCTCGTTGGGCTGCACCTCGATGACTAACCCCGACACCTCCCGCACCTCGCGCTTGGCCGCTTTCGTAGTGCGCGAGTCCGATGCCGCGCCTCGCCGGGGTGCCGATCCCGCTAACGCCGTGGGCACGGCAGCTAGGGCGACGGCCAGTCCCACGCTCGCCAGCAGCCCGACCGCCGTGCGCGCGTTCGCCGCGAACCCTGGACATCCCTCCGGTGCGCTCTGGGGCGTTGGGCATCGTCCAGGGCCGCCCTTCATCGAACTCGCCCATCCTGCCCGAATCGTGCGCCACATTTCAATCGTTGCCCTCGATGAACCGCCGAGGCGGCCGCTGAAGTTGGCATCTCAAGCGATTCTATGCGCCTGCGGCCACTGGCGACAAGGCCCCCGTCCGGCAAGCCGCCTTCAACTTGATCCCAATTCCGGCGTAAGATAGTCGCCGCGCCGCAGCCTTGTTGCCTGGCGGCGGAGAGGCCCGTCGTGAATCACGCTGAGGTGCCCGGCCTGAGGGTCGGGACTTCGAGTTGGAGCGCCGAAAGCTGGGTTGGGCCGTTCTATCCGCCCGGAACCCGCCCGGCCGATTTTCTGCCGGTTTACGCCGGACATTTCCCGACGGTCGAGGTTGATTCCACTTACTACCGCGTGCCGTCGGCCGCCATGGTGAAGAACTGGTACGCCCGCACCCCGGCGGGCTTTGTGTTCGCAGCCAAGTTTCCTCAGTCGATCACTCACGAGAAAGTGCTGGAAGGCTGCGAGGAAGAGACGAAGGAGTTTCTGGGCGTCATGGACCTGCTCGGTGAAAAACTGGGCCCGCTCCTGCTCCAATTCCCCTACTTCAACCGCCAGGCCTTCGCGCGGACGGAGGATTTCACCGCGCGCCTCACGCGGTTCCTCGACGCGCTCCCGGCCGGCCGTTCCTACGCCGTCGAGGTCCGGAACCGCCACTGGCTCAATGAACCCCTGCTTCGCCTTCTGCGCGAGCGCGGGGTGGCGTTGGCGCTGGCCGATCAGGCCTGGATGCCCCGCATCGGTGAGGTGGCGGAGAAATTCGACGTTCTGACGGCCACATTCACTTACATCCGCCTGATCGGCGACCGGCAGGGCATTGAGAAAAAGACGAAGACCTGGGACAAGCTCGTCGTGGACCGCGCGCCCGAAACGCAGACCTGGGTGCGCTACGTTCGCCGGTTCCTTCAGCGGGGCGCCGTGGTCTACCTCTACGTCAACAATCACTGGGCCGGATTCGCGCCCGGTTCCATTGCGCTTTTCTGGGACGTTTGGGCCCACACGCCTTCCGCCGGTGCCTGACGTTCCGCCCGCTTCCCTTTAACCTCAGTTCGTTGCAGCCAAGCACAACTCCCTGTGATTTGGATCACCGACCGTGAGCCGGGCGCGCCCCAGAGTTAAATATGGGTGGCAGTATCGCCGCTCCTTGAAGCCTGTGGCCATTCGGCCTCAGACGGGTGCGCGGAGAGGCAGCTCTCAAGGCCTTGTTTTTTGAGACCGCGATTACTCTGCCCGACTGGAGGCGACGATGAAAGGCAAACCAACCTGGAAGCCCACCGGACTCCACGCAAAGAAATGGCGCGAGGCAAGCCAGGCCCGGGGTTTCGCGAACACCCTTCCGCAGCCCAAACGGCCGAGAGACAAGGTCCTTTGGAGGAAAGATGAACCGCAGGGCCCCGCCCGGCAGCCGGACCTGCCGCGCTAGCAGCAGGCCGGGGTTCGCTCCGGCGGCCGTCCCAGCAAGGCAGCCCTAGGAAGGTACGGGAAGCTCGCGGATCCGCCCAGCTCCCCGCGGAGAACGCTCAGGACGCCCAAATCAGAGATCGAAAAGGCGGTGCCAAAATGACCACAACCGTGTTTGAAAACAGGAGTGAAGCCGGTAAGAGGCTGGCGGGCGAACTCTCTGCTTACGGCGGCCGCGAGGATGTTGTGGTTCTCGGGCTGCCGCGCGGGGGAGTGGTGGTGGCCTACGAAGTGGCGCTAGCGCTGGAAGCGCCGCTCGACCTTTTTATGGTGCGCAAACTGGGCGTGCCCTCGCGCCCGGAAGTGGCCCTCGGAGCGATCGCCACCGGCGACGTTCAGTTTCTCAACTACGAACTTCTTGAGGTCCTCGGCCTCTCAGCCCAGACTCTGGCAAGCCTGATTGTCCGGGAAAAACGCGAGCTCGCGCGGTGCGAGCGCGCCTACCGGGAGCGTCGCGAGGCCCTGCCGATCGCCGGCTGCGCAGTGATCCTGGTGGACGACGGCGTGGCCACGGGGTCGAGCGTAAGCGCTGCGGTGGAGGCGCTACGGATGCACCGCGCGGCACGCATCGTGGTGGCCATCCCGGTGGGAGCGGAGCCGGCCTGCGACAAGCTCCGTAATAAGGTCGACGAATTGGTGTGCCTGGTTGAGCCCGAGACCTTTCAGAGCGTGGGGGAATGGTACGAGGATTTCGATCAGGTGACCGACCGCGAGGTGCGCCAACTCCTCCGCCGCGCCCGGGAGTTAAGAATCGTGGCAGCGCACGAGTCATCCCCTGCAAGCGTCGACTACCTGGACCGCGCGTCGTAGAACGGCCGGGCGTGCGCTTCGCGTGCCAAGCGCCTCCTCTGAAGGGCGCGCCAGGGCCTCGAGCGGACGGGGCGAACGCGCACCCGCCACGACCCTCTGACTAATTCTTCTTAAAGGAGATCGTGATAGCGGCTGGGTATTTCGTTGCGTCGGGCTGCGCGGCGTTGGGCGCTGGGGCGCCTGCCTTCACGCAAGCCGGCTGTACCGAACTCACGCCAGCCTTCTCTTTCGAGGCCGTCAAATCGACCGCCGAGCAATCCACCGCGGTCGTCTCAATCTTAAACCCTGCGGCCGCTCGAGCCGGCATGGAGTTGGCGCTGGCTGCGGCTGCTCGCGGCCGGCCCATCGCTACCCTGCGGTCGTACACCTGCCTGGCGCTCTCGTGGGACCGCGATATTTGTTCCGCGGCGCGCCCCGCCATGGCGTTGCTCGCGCGTCCCAGGCCGGAGGCCGCGCGCGCCGCCGGCGCCGCCGTCCTTCCGATGTGCGCCCCGTACTCAGCCGCCGCCTGCCCAAAAAGTGCTGCCGGAATGCTGAGCGCAACGGCTATGGTGAAACAAGTTAGAATTCGCGTCTTCATGAAACACTCTCCATACTCGACTGTACCCCAGGCGGGTGACGAGATCACTATACTGGATTCTCACCGGGAAGCACAGAATAGCCTGTGGATCGTATCTTGAGGAACCCGGCTGCGCCCGGCCCGGGCGACGCGGCAGCGCGACGATTAGTGAGGATTTACGTTATCGACCAGCGCTTCCGGTGGGGCGCCTTGCTGATTTCCCAGCATCCATTCGATGCGATGCTCCAAGTCGTCTTGGCGCAGAACGCCGAGAACTCGCCCCACCAGGTTCCCTTCCCGGTCGAAGAAGGCGGTGGCTGGAATGGCCTGGCCCAGGCCAAGCTGCTGTAGGTGGTCCACCGTGGCCCCCACCCACACCGGGAAGTTGAGCTTCTCCGCCTTGGCGAAGGGACGGACGCGCTTCACGGTGGTGCGGTCGTCCAACGAAGCGCCGATCACCACCACCCCGCGGTCCTTGTAACGCTTCTCTTCCTCCACCAGCATCGGAAGCTCGGTCTTGCAGTTTTCGCACCAGGTCGCCCAGAAGTTGAGAATCACAATCTTGCCCCGGTACTGGCCGAGTGACTGGGGCTTCATACTGGTGTCCCAGAGCTGCAACTGCGGCTGAGAACCGCGCCCGGCCATCGCGGCGCCCGACGCCACGAGCGCCAGCAAGCCGCAGACGCCCGGCGCGATCGTTGAAGGGCGAGTCGGGCGGCGCATCTTCCGTCCTCAAAATCTGTAGGAGTAATCCAGCAGCCAAAGGACGTCCGCAAAGGCGGCGTCCCCATGGTGGTTGTCCTGCAGGTCCGGCACGCTGCGGGCCCGGTCGCGATAGACGGCGATGGGCAGGTTGAAAGTCCAGGTGGCCCGCCCCTTGGTGTATTCGAATCCCGGAAACACCGAGACGGCAAAGCCCGGCCGGCGAAAGCCGTTGCTGTCGCCGATGAGGTCGCGCACCGGAACGCCTTCCACCCGGCCTCCGAAGTTCACCGCCAGACCCCTCACCTTCGGAAACGGGTAGGCCACACCGGCCTCCGACAGGTAGGTATCAGAGATGGACATAATCGCTTCCAGGGGCAGGCTCCGCCCGGTATGCACGCCGTTGGTGTTCTGCGGGGTGGCGGTATAGGCGCCGTCGATGAACAGCACGGCCCTCTTGACGTTCTTGAACGCTTGCATGCTGCCCATAATGCCCCAGCCGCCCTGCCCCAACTGGATCGACTGGTCGACCACCGAGAGCGTCTTGCCCTTTCCCGTGTCGATGAAGTTCTCGACGCCCGGATCCCCGCTCGGAAACACCACCCCAAATCCCACGGCGACGTTTCCCCCCGATTCCGTGGGAGGCCTGAAGAGCCAGGTCTGGGCCGACAGGGTGATGTCTCCCACTCCCGCGCTGTGGAAAAGCACGTCCGGCGTATTTTGGGAGTGGCGGTTGGCCACCAGCACCGGAACGTTCGCCTGAAAGCTCCAGCGCGGATTGGCTTGATAGGTCAAAACGAAATTAGTGAGATTGATCTGGTTGATTACCTGGTTGTGCTTCAGCTCGCGCTGGACCTGTTCGACCGGCCCGACAAAATGGCGATGCGAATACTGGTGCCGGTAGGAAACGTCAAATTGCCAATGCCCTGACGACAAATAGCCCCCCTGCTCGACGTTCCCGGTGACGTTCACTTCGCTCTCATCTTGATTCCCTGCACAGGAGACGGCGCCAATCACGGGCGTCGTGGAGCGCGCCACAATTCAACCTTGCGCCCAGGCCTTGGGTGTGGGAACGAGTATCCCCAGAGCCACCATGACGGCCAAAAGCCAGCCCGCCGCCGAACGACTGGTCCCTGACTGGGTATGAGTCGGCGGATGATGTGCGGCGGAGCCGGTCCCGAAGGTCCTCATACTTCCTCCTGGTTGATGGAGCCTGGGAGCGCACCCCGGCGCAGAGTATGTCCAGCCATAGGACGAATACGTCCCGCAAGGCGTTGCGAATACTGAACGGTCCCGCACAAGCTCAGGCCAAAGCTGCGTTTGGCTCCTGTCGAGCTTGTGGCTTGGCGTCAGACCCTTTGTGCTGTCGCTTCTTGCCCCCAGATCGCTGAAAGGCCCCGACAGAGCCCTTAGCGGCACTTAGAGTAATTTTGAACACCACGTTGGTCAATAATCTGCTTGCACTAAGCGCTTGATTAACACTGATTACGCGCCAGCGCGGAGTACGTAAACCTCAGAGACGGCGATGGGTGGAGTTCCGGAAGGATGAACGCAGCCGCTAGCGCATGCGTCTGCTTCCCTGCACCAATGCGATCCCCGCAACCATCAGCGCCAGCGCGGCTGCCCCGTACAGGTAATGCGGCCACACGACCAACCTCAGCATCACAACCTCCGTGATGAGCCAGCCCAACAGCACGGCGCCCTGCGCGATTACCCACCAGCCGTAGCCGGAATGCCTGCGCAGCGTCAGCCAGAGCACCCACCAGCTCAGCAGGCCGTTCGCCACCAGCAGAATGATTCCGGGAACGAGATAGGAGTGGAACGGCGAGTGTTGGAGGAGTGTCTGCGGCATAGCCCACGGCTTGCCCGCCGGGTGCAGCAGCAGCGGAATCGCACCCACGGTGGCCGACAATCCAAGAAATGCCAGCGCGCCTATGGCGGCACTCCGGGCAGGTCTCATCTTATCCTTTGCGCGTCAGCAGGCCCAAGATGGGCAGGGCCATCGTGATGAAGAAGACGATTCCGAGCGGCCAGTTCAGCCGTTTTCCCCCACGCTGATTGACCCAGTAACAGAGCAGCCCGGAATGCAGCAGGGCTTGGGGCACGACTTCCAGCCAGCCTCGGAGCTGAAACCGGATCGGCACCGGAGTATAGATCATGCCTTCGATCGATCCGGACGCTGGACCGAACGTGGAGAGGATGCCGAGCGCGATCAAGATCTACCCCATGAGCAGCCAGCCATTCCTCCTGCCAAACAGGCACCCACGCAGCGGGTAAAACACCAGCGCGAACATCAGGCCGCGAATGGGCTGGAACAGCGGGCCAGCCATCACCCAGGAGCTGGTGATGGGACGCATGCCAGATTCGGGATGCGCCATCAGGGATGCATAGTTGAGGACGTGGGCCGCCAGAACTCCCATGATGACGTAAGTCAGGGTGTGGGAAACCATCGTCTTGGCGGCTAGCGCTGGGAAGCGGAGTGGAGGATTATCCATACGGGTCCTCTCGGCGATCGGCAGTCATGCGGAGTCTCGCGCCCTTCAAGGCTCTGCCGTCCCGTCCGGTTTGCCACGCCCAAGCTGGAAGAGCCTTCGGGCAATCAAGATATCCCAGATCACTAGAAACGGAAGAGAAAGGAACGCGAGATAAAGCCCTATCCTCGGCACGAAGAGGCCCAATCCGATGACACTTGCCAGGATTCCCACCCAGGCGATCAGCCGGCTGAAGATGTTGCTTCTCAGCATCACAACCGCCACCATGATCATGGCAATAGACCCGAGGAAGTAACTCACACGGAAGGCCGCGCCCGTGTAAATGGCCATCAGGGCGAGACCTGCTGCCACGATCAGAGATCTCCCGGCGTCGGTGGTGGCTGCCGCATATTGGTCACTCAGGGAAAGCAGCGAGAAGTTCGTGTTCGATGCCAGGTACGCCGTTATGGCGACCAGGCTGAGGGCGGTCGCGAGGAGCATGAACGACTCACTGGCTCGCCGCAGGACAATGTAGAGGGCCAGAGCGATCGGGATGGCCAGAACCTGGTCGACGATCAGCAAGAGATCGAGGTTGATGAGCCCCAAAAGTGCGTGGTGATGAAGTACGGCGAAATGGCCGATGACCGCGCTCGACGTCGGTTGAAACCCCGGCGGCGGCCAGGCGATGAAGACGCCGATTTGAATGGGAAGGAGCGCGACGGTGAGCAGCGCGCCCGCTCCGCCAAGTCTGTAAAGCCAGTTCCACCGGGAGTCTGCGGGTTCAGCATCCGTAATCCGATTCAGCTTCGATTCGGGCATTCGACCCTCCGTCAGCGAGTACCTCGGGCGACGACCAGGGTGATATCATCCGCCTGTTCTCCCTTGCTGAACTCCCGCACCGCCGCCACGACCGCCCCAATCAAGTCGGGCGCCGGCAGATGGATCTGGCGGCGAAGGGTTTCGATCAGGCGGCACTCGCCGAACTCCTCGCCCTCGGCTCGCTCGGCTTCCGTGACGCCGTCGGTATAGAGCACCAGGGTGTCTCCCGCGCCCAGGCGCACCTCCGCCGCCGCGCACTCCCAGTCTTCAAAGAGCCCCAGCACCGTCGTGGTGGCATCGAGCCGCTCCACCTTACCGTCCCCGCGCAGCAACAGGGGCGGCAAGTGCCCGCAGTTCACGTAGCGCAGCCGCCGGGCGGCATCGTCGTAGTCGGCGAAGAACAGGGTGGCGTAGCTGCTGTCCGCGGTGTTTTCGAAGAAGAGCTGATTCACCGACCTCAGCAGGCGCGAGACGTCTTCCAGGGCCACCGCGTACTGGCTGCGCAGGTTGGCCTGGAGATTCGCCATCAGC
>DATJAQ010000349.1:0-3699 GCA_035516075.1 Terriglobia bacterium
GAAACTGAAGCCAAGTTGATTCTGAGCAGCGACCACATGGGTTGGAACGTCTCGGAGAATTTCATCGCGGAGAAGAACCTGGCCCACGAGCCCTGGGAGTTCGGTTACGCGTTCGGCGTGAATCGGCCGCTC
Source organism: Terriglobia bacterium (assembly GCA_035516075.1). GTDB lineage: Bacteria > Acidobacteriota > Terriglobia > UBA7540 > UBA7540 > Gp13-AA77. The sequence continues at coordinate 133 of DATJAQ010000349.1, forward strand.
CGGCTCGCCGCGTCTCCCCTCTCCTGCAACTGGTGCGGGGAGAACTGGCGCACCGGAGTGGAGCTCTACGGAGGGCTCGGCACCGCAGACCGCTTTACTTTGCACGACACCTCTCAGTACCTCGCGCCGGTGGTAGCGTGGTCCCTGCCGAACGGCACCACCTTGCGCGTCTCGCCGGGTTTCGGGCTCACGGACAACGCCTACCGGTTTCTGCTCCGTTTAGGTGTGTCGTTCGAATTTGAGGGGGCGGGCCGCAAAATCCGGCAACTGTTCCACCAGGAGGCGCGATGACATCCGGACGAATTACGACTGCTTCCATGCTGGGATTGATCCTGGCCCTCTTGGCGGCCGCGAACGCGCCTGCAGCCAAAAAGCAGATGCCGGACGCGGTCCGGCTTGCCGCAGCCCTCAACAAAGCGCCCGCGGCGGCGCGAACCGCGCCCAATCCTTACACTGGGCAGAGCGACGCCGTTCTGGCCGGGCGAAAGCTCTTCCGGCAGCATTGCGCCCAATGCCACGGCGAAGAAGCCCAGGGCCGCGGCAAAGCGCCCAGCCTGCACTCAGCGGCGCTTCAACAAACGCCGCCCGGAGTCCTGTTCTGGTTCCTGCGGAACGGAAATCTGCGGAAAGGTATGCCCTCGTGGTCCGGCCTGCCGGAGCAGGAGCGGTGGCAGCTTGTAAGCTACTTGGAGACCCTCCCCTGAATTCGGCGCCCTGAGCCCGTCTCCGCGCGGACCACGTGGCGCAGCGCGAGGCCTCGTCCCGGACCGAAGTGCCGCCGTGGGAGCGGTCACCGCGCCGTCCAGCCGCCGTCGATCAGCAGGGTGTGGCCGGTGATCAGCGAGGCCGCCGGCGAGGCCAGGAACACCACCGCGCCCGCCACCTCCATGGGCTCTCCGATGCGATGCAGCGCCGCGATGCGCTCCACCACGTCGGCGCGGAAGGCCGGGTCTGCCAGCGCCGCCTCGGTGCCGGGCGTGTGGATAAAGGTGGGCGCCACGGCGTTCACCGTGATGTTGTAGCGGCCCCACTCCACGGCCAGGCACTTGGTGAGGTGCGCGATGCCGGCCTTCGTCATGCAGTAAATCGACTCGGTGGGCAGCGCCGCAAAGCCCGCCTGCGAACTCATGTTGATCATGCGGCCGCGCTGCTGCCGGATCATCACGCGCCCCGCCGCCTGGCTGGCAAAGAACGTCCCCTTCAGGTTCACCGCCAGCGTGAGGTCGAAGTCCTCCTCGCGCACGTTTTCCGCCAGATTCTCGGGCGCCAGGCCGGCGTTGTTCACCAGAATATCGAGCTGCCCGAAATGCGCGGCGGCGGCGTCTACGGCGCGGAAGATCTGATCCAGGCGCGTCATATCCATCTGCAAGGGCAGCGCGCGTCTGCCCAGAGCCTGAATCTCGGCGGCCAGTTCGCCGCCGGTGTTCACGTCGCGCAGTCCCAGGGCCAAGTCGGCGCCGGCGTGCGCCAGGGCGAGCGAAATGGCTCGGCCCAGGCCGCGCGCTGCGCCGGTTACGAGCGCCACCTGGCCGGATAGATCAAATCGGGGAAAGTCGTTCATGGCAACTCCTTGGCGCAGCGCCCCGGCGCGGACCGGCGTGGATGCGCCTTGTAGTTTCTGAGTGTCGCACAATATAAAACTCCTTACACAAGTCCGGGTTTGAAACCCGCCCCTCGCGGCCCTCAGCCGAGCGACAGCCGCCAGCACGACCGCAACCTTGCCGCGTTTTTCGCTTGACATCGACCTCGAAGTAATATACAGTCAATACCACTATGTTTAATGTACCGAAACTCGCACCTGTTGCCTTCGGGCCGGAAGGTTCGCAAGATGGCGCGCCTCGTAAAACCATGCCACTGGGGTTAACCCTAGAAGTCCATCGTCCGTGGTCCGTTGTAAGTTGTCAGTTGTGCGTCGCCGCGCCGAGCGCCGTGCTCCAGAGGACGCAGGGCGCGTTCACAGTGGGAGGGCTCGGCCACAGGTTGCCGATGGGTACCCCCCTCCCCCCCATATATACCAAAGCCACGATGTGTATCAGAATCAATGGGATACAAAATTTGGAAGGGCCTCCCAAAGCCAGAATGTCTTTTAGAATGATGGAGTTGTAAAAGTTACACAAAGCCAAAGTGAGAAAAATGAGAATCGCGTAAGTCGCATGAATTCAGTGGGATCAAGCGATTGTAAATTTTACACAAAGCCAACAAAGCGCCTAGCTTTCGTCATTCTGGGCCCTAGCCATAAGTCATTGGTGCGGTGCAAGTTGTCCGTTGGCAGTAATTCGAAGGTCGACAGTCGAGAGTCGAGAGTTAAAGATTGAAAGTGGAACCGTGAACCCCGAACTCCGGGCGTTCATTCAGCATTCAGCAATCGGCCATCCCCGCCTGTACGGGCACCCATCGAAAATCGGCGGCGCGCGCCCCGCAACCGATGTACCATAGGTGAGTTGAGGCGAAAATGGCAAACGGCAAAAAAGCCCGAGTACTGATCGTGGAGGACGACGTCAGCGAGCGCGGCGGCCTGGCTGAGCTGCTCACGGCATGGGGCTACGACACCGATACCGCCGGTGACGGCGAAGACGCGCTCTCCAAACTGCCCGCCTTCGAGCCCCACGTGGTGATCTCCGACTTGCGCATGCCGAAGATGACGGGCATGGAGCTGTTGCGCCGCCTGAGGGACGAAGCGCCGGGCACAGCCCTGATCATGCTCACCGGGCAGGGCACCGTCGAAGAGGCCGTGGAGGCTACCAAACTAGGCGCCTTCAACTTCATCGAGAAGCCCATCGACGCCAAGCGCCTTCAGGTGGAGCTGCGCAACTGCCTGGAGCGGCACGAAAGCGCGCGCCAACTGGAGATCGCCCACCGGCGCCTGCGCGACGCGGGGGTGCTGGGCCGCTTGCTGGGCCACTCCAAGCCGATGCAGGCGGTGATGGCGCTGATCGAGCAGGTTGCGCCCTCCTCCGCTTCGGTGCTGATCACGGGCGAAAGCGGCACCGGCAAGGAGCTGGCCGCGCGCACCCTGCACGCCCTGAGCCCGAGGAAGCAGAACCCGTTCGTGGCCGTCAACTGCGCCGCCATCCCGGAAAGCCTGATGGAGAGCGAGATCTTCGGGCACGAAAAAGGTGCGTTCACCGGCGCCACCGAGCGGCGACTGGGCTGCTTTGAGCTGGCCGACACGGGCACGCTCCTGCTGGACGAGATCGGCGAGATGCCGATGGCCACGCAGGCCAAGCTGCTGCGCGTGCTGGAAGACTCGCGCGTGCGGCGCCTGGGCAGCAAACAGGAAATTTCGGTGGACGTGCGCGTGCTGGCCGCCACCAACAAAGTGCCCGAGGACGCGGTGGCCAAGGGCCAGTTGCGCAACGACCTCTATTTCCGCCTGAACGTGGTGCAGATCGACATGCCGCCCCTGCGCGACCACCTGGAGGACCTCGGCGAGCTGGTGAGCGGGATTCTGGAGGATCTGAGGCGTAAGCACGGCCGGAGCGTGCAGTCCGTGGATGAAGAAGTCCTGGAAATGTTCCGCCACCACTCCTGGCCCGGCAACGTGCGCGAGTTACGCAACACCCTGGA
>DATJAQ010000350.1:0-22249 GCA_035516075.1 Terriglobia bacterium
GCTGGTGAGGTCGCATCCGTACCGGCGCCGGTCCGCTTCACTTAACTCCACCTTGCAATGCCAGCGCGGATTGCAGGCTTCAGGAAGGTAGTGAGCGTTCAAGCCAAGCTTGGCGCGGAAAAGGTCCACCATGTACGGGTCTTTGAAAAACCAAGCATCGAGATCGCTGTCGAGAAGGTATTGGCGGCCCAGGTTAGCCAGGGTGTCTGGATACCACGCGGCGAGCTTTGCGCGCGACTGCCGACGAAGATCCCAGACCACATCCGTGTGGAGTGTCCCGTGCGCGATTAGGATCAGATCAGGCTGGAATACCTCGGCGGCCCGCACCAGCGGTCCATGCCATCGGCGCTCGAGAGATGCCAGGGCCTTCAAAAGGTAATGGCAAAGAATGGTGCCGATGTATCCGAATCGGCGACACAGGCGGAACGGGTCAACTGTGACGACTTCGTGCCCCATGCCTCCGGCTGCCACCGCAATATTGCGCGCGAAGGAATCGGGATAAAGATGTCCGGAGATTAGAATTCGCATTCAACGTTTCTGTAAGACGTGAGGCCAGCCCTACGTCGCGTGGCCGAGGGCGGGCGACGGAAAAACGCCCAGCAATTCACGCACACCCAATTGCAATCGAGCGCGTGCGAGTTGCAGCATGAAGGCGAGACTCGCGGTGTAGGCCGCAGTGGAAGCGACGGCGGCGCCCAGGAATCCGAAGCGAGGCAGCAACAGGATGAGCCCCAGCGCGGTGACCACGGCCGAGAGACCTTCGGCGTAGGACGGCAGCGCCGGCCGCTCAAGTGCGCGCGCGCCGTCGTAGAGAACCTGGTTCAACCCCAGGGCCACCGTTCCCGGCAGGAGAATCCTGCAAGCCGTCACGGCGGAAGCGTAGGCGGGGCCGTAGGCCAGGCCGATGAGCCACGGGCACAGCACGTAGACCGCCGCACAACCTGGCGAAAGCGCCGCCAGCGTCAGGCGAAAGGAGCGCGCGATGACGCGCCGCGCCTCTGCCGGACCGAGATTCGAGCCCGTGGCCATGGTCACGATGCCGACGGCCTGGGGGAAGAATCCGGTGGCGGTGGCAAGGGCCACCGCCACCACGTAGAGCCCCAGATCGTGCGGCGCGACGAAGAGCGAAAGCAGGAGTTGGTCCGAGCGCTGGTTGACGTAAGAGGTGAGGGACGAAAGGTGCGACCTCCATCCAAAGCGCAGCAGGGCCGCGCACGCCGCAGGGTTCCAGCGCCAGCCGGGGCCCACCCTCCACGCCAACAACCCCAGGGCCGCAGCGAGCGCCAGGACGACGCCGAAAATGTGCAACCGCACCACGTCCGCAAGCGTGGCCCAACGCCTCAGCGCGAGCGCGCCCAGGCCGAGCGCGTACACGCACGGGGCGACGGCACGAATGAGGTTGAACGAGAAAAGGTGGAGCTTGCCTTGCAGCAGGCTCGCCGGATAACCCACGAGCACGAAGAGCGGCGTGAACGCGAGGAACACGAAGGCGAGGCGACGCGCTTCGGGCGGATAATGACGGAGCGCGAGCGGGAGCACGGCCAAACCCAGCAGTACGACCCCGGCGGCTTGAACCAGTCCGATGGTGAGGGCGGCGGTCCAGATTTCGGAGAGCGCGAAGCGCTGCTTGCCGGCGTGAAACACGACGGCCTGGCCCATGCCCAGGCTCGCCAGCAGGACCAGGATGAGCGGCCACAGCGTGACAGCCGCCAACTCGCCGCGCCCCTGCGGGCCCAGAAGGCGCGCCGAGGCGATGCCGGTGAAGACGCTGAGGGCGAGGATGGCTGCCTGACCACTAACCGTGGTGGCGAGGCTTCGAACGTAGGGCGATGACGGTGTCACGCTGGTTCGGCCGTGGCGGCGATTGCTGAAGTGAAGATCGAACAGAGGCCGTCGCGAGGTCCTCCTTCAATCGTCTGGGTGGCGCGCAACGCGGCCGCGATAATCTTCCACACCGCGCAGCGCGTGGCGCTGCGCAGACCGTGGGCCACCGGGCCCATCGCAAACAGGCGCACGCGCGCGAACCCCGCCAGCTCCAGCGCCTGCTTCAGGCTGGAGGCGGTGAAGGGCGTCTGGTGCGTGAAGTCCATGAAGAAAAGCGGCGTGTGGAACGCGGCCAGGTTCGGAACTTGGCAGAGGAATCGTCCGCGCGGCTCGAGCGCGCGGCGCACGCGCTCGAGCAACTCGATGACCTGGTACTTGGGGATGTGCTCCAAAACGTCGAGGGCGGAGATAAAGTCGAAGCTGCGCGCCGACCGCAGGAATTCGCGGGCGTCCGCGCGATGCACGTTGCGAATGCCGAGACCGCGGGCCACCTCGAGCTGTGCGCGATCGAGATCGATGCCGCAAGCCGAAGTGTAGCCAGCCTGTTGCAGGAAGTAGAGAAACTCGCCATAACCGCATCCGAGGTCCAAGATGCGTGCGTCTTTCGCCACAGGCAGCAGGGGAGAAAATCGTTTGCGAAAGACGGGCTCCCGGCCGGCGAGAAGGTCGGCGGTGCACCGCGGCGCCGGGTGGTGGGGCCGCACCTCCGCGTAACGGTCAAAGAGGCGATCCGTGAGGTCGGCGGCGGGCATGCAGGTGATCGCGGGCTTCATCTCTGCCCTTCGTCGCCGCGCCGCGCGGGGCTGTGACTGACCGCGATGCCGGCGCACAGGCTGAACCACGCGGCGTTGGCGGGAATGTGAAGGTTAAAGTCCACCAAACTGTGGACCAGCAGACCGCAGCAGCCGAGCGCGGCGCCCAGCGCGATCCAGCCCGCACCGTGATCGAGGCGCTCTCGAAGATGGCGGAACGCCAGAAACAAAAACAAGCCGAGCGACGCCGCGATCGCGAGGCCGCCGGCGATACCGGTTTCGGAGAGCGCCTCGGCGTAGTCATTGTGGGCGTGATCCCAGTCGAGGTCGCTCGCGAAGCTGCGGTATCGCGGATAGACGGTCCCGAAGCTGCCGAGGCCCGTCCCGAGCCACGGATGATCGAGAAAGATGCGCAGTGTGTCACGGGCCACAATACGCCGCTCACCCAAGGTAGCCTCGGGCGCCCGAGGCAACTCGGCCACCGTGCCCAGCCGCTTCCACAAGCGCCCCGGGTCCATCCAGAGAAACAGCGCCGATGCCGCGGCGAGTCCGAGCAATCCGGCGGCCGCCCCGCGCCGACGGCTGACTCCGGGGAAATTCCTCCAGAGAAGCAGCGCCCACAGCACGATTTCGACGACCATGGAAACCAGCCCGCCGCGTGAGCCCGAAAGCAACACTGAAGCCAGAGCCACGAGCACCGCGAACGCCGCCGGTGCGCCGCCCGGCGAACGCCGCGGCTGCGCTCGCATCGAAACGATGTACGCTACCGCGATGGGGATAAGCATTTCCATCAGGCCGGCGTAATCGTTGTGATTGACGTAGGGGCCAAAGATCCAGCCGCCCCAGCGCGGTTTCACGACACCGTAGATCGCGTCGGGGCTCGTGAAGAACTGCAGGATGGCGAAGAGGGCCAGAGCGCCCGCGAATAGCGTGGACGAAAGCGCGAAGCAACGGCGCGAGCCCGGCGCTTGGTCGTTCCAAAGTTGCACCGCCAGAAAGAACACCAGCAGGTCCGTGACGAGCTTCAATACGGCTTCGCGCGTGGCCGCCGGATCAGCCGTGAGGTGAGCCTGAAGCTGAATAACGCCGAGAAGCAAAAAGACCGCCGTGGGCAAGTAGAGCGGCGTCCACGCGATCCTAACCGCACTGCGGCGGGCGCTCGCCAACGCCCACGCGACTACCGCCAGCACCACGAGCGCGGTGAGCGCACCCCAGGCCCAGGCCTGCACGGCGCCGAAAGCGAGCGTGGCCAGCACGATCGCCGCCATCAGGGCAATGCGCGCTGCCGCGAAACCCGCAGAGCCGGGACGCTCGGCCGTGCGAGACGCGCTCCGTGCCGGACGGACAGTGACGGAGACGGCGTTGGGGAACACTACTTCGACGGGCATCTCAGGGCTTAGCCTTGGGATTCGTGATATTCCCGGCTTCGAGCCGCCCGGCCGGCGAGGCGGGCGAGCTTGCCGAGGTCAGCGACACGTCGTCAAGCCAGAAGACACCCTGGATCGCGGAGGGAAACGATCGGCTGCGCGGCCGCCAGAGCGAGATCCTCACCAAGCCGGTTTGCGGCCCGGTGGAGAACTCCAGGCGCACCTGATGCCAGGACGAAGTGGCCACTGAGGTGGGGCCGGAGGCGTTTAGGCGGCTGGGGCGGAAGGCGTCCTGCACGCGCAGGCGCGGGCCGCTGTCGGAGGTGATTGCGTCGCTGCGCACAAACGCTGAAAGTACGTAGGACTGCTGCGGGTCCACGGCGACAAACTGGTAGACGGGCTCGACCTCATCGTTGCGGCCGGCGGTGAATTCGAGACGCAGCGAGTGAGAGCCGCGGTGCGCGGCCGCGTTCGAGAACTCGAGGGAGAGAAACGGCGAGGGCGAATATCGCCAGTCGAACCCCGAGTTCAGCGGAGCTGCCTCGAAACCGCCGTTGAAGATGAGGCCACCCCCATCGGTTCGATCGGCGCCTCCGCGGCCCGACGCACCAGCGCGCCCGTCGGCGATCACCTTCAAGCGCTCGAGGTCGGCCCAGACGCTCAGGGCCTCACGCTCTTTTCCGATCTCGATGAGATGATTCACATAAGGCGCCGCAGCAGCATACGTGAAGGGCACCCCGGCGCCATCGCTGAGCGGGCCGATTTCAGCGCTGACGCGATGCCAGGCCGCGAAGGCAGCATCGTTGTCGCCGCGCGAGCTGAGAAAATTCACGAGGGCCAGCTCCAGCCGGGGATTTCGGCTCGCGCAGAGCGCGCTCTCCGCGAGCGCCTGCGGCGCGCCGAGCATCTGGAGGCACACTTGAAACGCGGGCCAAGCGTACCCCGGATCCAATTCGAGCAGCCGGCTGAAGAGCTGCAGCGCCCGATCCCGCCGATCGGTCCGCAGGTAGTAATTGGCGGCAGTCCAGCACAGGCGCGGCGTCATGGGGCTCAGCTCGAGCGCGCGCTCAATGGAACGGTCCGCGCAGGCGGCATCGTGCGATGCTTCGCAGGCCGAAGCCAGATCCGCCCAGTAGAGGGCTTCGCTGGGACTCAACTCGGCGGCGCGGCGCAGGTGCCCGAGCCCGCTCGCGAAATCCGGCCGCTCTGAGGAGCAAAACAGAACGAGCCCCAGCCGGTGCTCGAGCGCGGGATTCGCCGGATCTAATTTCAACGCTCGCTGGACTGCGGCTTCGTCCGTTGAATCACCCAGCGTCGAAGCCGCCGCCACGCGCAGAGCTTCCAGTATCAAGAAGAAGGCTGGCAGCCCGATGGCGAGCAAAAACACCGACCTTCGGCTGCGCGTGGGCAGCCAGAACTCGAGAGTGGCCGGTTTGAGGAGATTCATCGTCACCCGGCCCGCCGGATGAGGCGGCGCGGGCAGCAGACCGTTTCAGGCCGAAGGCGCCGGCGGCGCGGGCTCGCGATCGTAGTACGAGTGGTAGTAGCGCGAATAGGAAGAGTAGTAGTAAGCCTCGCGGCGAAAGTCGACTTTGTTCACCACCACGCCCAGCACGCGTCCGCCGGCGTTTTCCAGCAGCGAGTGGGCGCGAAGCACCGCGCCGCGCACCGTAACCCCGCTTTCGACCACTAATACCACGCCGTCCACCAGGGTCGAGAGGATGGTGGCATCGGTCACCATCAGTAGGGGCGGAGAGTCGATGACGATATGGTCGAAACGCTCCCGCAACTGCTGAATGACTTCACCCATCCGGGGCGAAGAGAGCAGCTCGGCGGGATTGGGAGGCGTGGCGCCGCTCGGCAGAGCCCACAACTGCGGAACACCGTCGGCCGGATGAAGAACCTCGTCCAAACGGTGGGCGCCGGTCAACAAGCCGCTCAGCCCGGGCTCCTCCGCCAAGCCGAGGTGGGACGCAATGCCGGGCTTACGCAAGTCGCCGTCCACCACCAGCACGCGGCTGCCGCGCTGAGCCAGCGTCAAGGCCAGGTTCAGCGACGTGCAGCTCTTCCCTTCGTTGGGCTGGGGGCTGGTGATCAGCAGCACCTGGGGGGGACGGACCGCGGTGGAAAGCAGGATGGAGGTCCGCAGGGCCCGATAGGACTCAGAGAGCGCCGATGCCGGATGTTTCAAAACGGCGAGCGCCACGGCGCCGTTCGTGGCCGATTTGGAGAAGTGGGCGTTGCGCCGACTGCCGCCCGCGCGCTTCCAGTATGGGCTCGCGGACTCGGAGCCGGCGGCGGGCACGATGGCGAGTGCCGGGGCGCCGATCAGCCGCTCCACATCCTCGGCGCTCTTAACGGAGTTGTCCAATCCCTCTTCGACGAAGGCGAGCGTCACGCCCAGAATCATCCCCACGATCGACGCGATGGCCAGATTCACCAGTGCCTTCGGCCGCGCGGGCGAGGACGGGGCGGAGGCCGAATCGACCACATGAATGTTCGTCGCCTTAAGTCCCGCCGAAACGGTGGCGTCCTTCAGCCGCTGCAGGAGACTGTCGTAAAGCTGCTGATTGGTCTCGAATTCGCGCTTCAGGATGTTGTGCCGGATCAAGAGCTGATTCAGCCTGCCCACATCGGCCTTATCCCGAACCACCGCCTCGGTGAGGAGCGTCTCGCGGGCCTGGGCGGCCGAGTAGTCGCTGTGGATGCGCTCGATCAGGCGATGGTGCTCGGCGTCGATGAACGATTCCAAGGTCTTCACCTGGCCTTGAAGCCGCAGCACCTTCGGAAACCTCGGTCCGTACCGGGCGAGCGCGTCCGCATAATCAGCGCTTAGGTCGGCATCGCGTTCCTCCAGGTGTTGCGAGAGGTCGTCCTGCACCAGCACCGAGGCCTGCGAAGGATTCGACTTCAGCAGCTCGTAGAGCGACTCCTTCTGCACGCGGTCGTCTTGGGCGTTGGTCAGGTCCCGGCTCAAGTCTGCCAAACGCTCCTCCACCACGTTCTCCTTGTCGCTGACATTGACGATGGCGTTCTCACGTTCGTAGTCCACCAGCGCCTGCTGCGACTTTTCCACTTTGGCCTTCAGCTCGTCGAGTTGCTGCTCCATCCAGGCAGACGCCTGCCGGGTAGCGTCGTACTTCATGCGAAAGTTGTATTCGGCGTAGTTGTTGACGAGCGCGTTGGCCACCGCTGCGGCCAGCGGCGCATCGGTGCTCTCGAAGCGGATTTCCAACATGCGGCTGTTCCGCATCAGCTCCACATGCAGCCGCTCGCGGAAGGCGCGGATGAGGCGGCCCCGCCGCGACGGCGCCAGGTCCGATAAATCGGTACCCGCCGCGGAGCTGAACTCGGCCTTCCCCGCCAGGCCGAGTTGCTGAATGGTTTCCCACGCCAGCGTGTCGCTCTCGAGCACGTTCACCTGGGTCTGCAAAAAAGCGCCGTCGCTGGGCGTGCTGCGGTAGAGATCACTGAGGGACTGGATCTGGGGCGCTTCGGCTTCCACCTCAACACGCGCGGTGGCCTGGTAGACCGGCCGCATCTTGAACGAGACCACCGCCACTAGGGCCACCAGAATGCACGTGGCCGTCAGAATCGTCCAGCGGCGCTTGGCGAGGACGTGCCAGTAGGCACGCAAGTAGAAGTAGGTGTCGGTGCGCTCGAGTTCGACATCGGCCAGCCGCGCGGCCGGGTGCGGGGCCCGCTTCAGGCTCTCAGGCCGGAACGGTTCGAGCGAGTGCGGCTCATTCATGAGAGGCAAGCTCACCCTTCAAGGGAGTCTCCAGATAATGACGCCGGTGGCGGCTTGCACGGCGGCCTCCGCCGCGCGTCGCAAGGCGCGCTGAGTGTTGCTGTCGGGAACGAACAGGATATCGTTCGCGTGCAGCGGCTGGTCCGGCGCACGTCCGGCCAGAATATCCTGCAGCCTGACGGGTGCTTCGTCTTCGCCCGAGCCCGACGATTTGGGTTGAAGGATCATCGCCTTGTTGCCCTTGGCGGTCGGCTTCAAATCTTCGGCGAGCGCCACGGCCTTGAGCACCGTCATCGGGTCGTGCTCGCTCGTCAGGACGAAGCCGCCGGGGCGATTCACCGCGCCTACTACGTAAACCACTCCGGCGCGCTCGACCGCGACCCGGTCGCCCGGGTACAGCGCGAGGTTCAGTCGCGGATCGTTCGACTCCATGAGGCGCTTCAAGTCCACCACCTCGGTCGCCGCAGCGCGAATCTTATCCGAATCAGTGGCGCCGCCCGTGGCCCGCAGAGCGGCGCTCCCACGAGTGACTACGGCCACGCCGCCGGCGTCGTCGGCGAGACCTTCGGCCTGAGCGATCACGTCGAGCAGCGTCGTGGCTCCGAAGACGGGGTAGATCTGCGGCTTCTTCACCGCACCGGTCACAGCCACGGAATGGATGCGCGACTCCTTCACCTCCACCGTGACTTGCGGCGCGCTCACCAGGCCGTCGGCCTGAAGCCGCCGGCGGATCGCCGCCGTAAGCTGGTCAAGGGTGAGCCCGGCGGCGGCGATCGGACTCTGGACGAGCGGCAGCTCGATGGAACCGCCGGGGCTCACTCGATACTCGCGCGACATTTCCGGCACGTCGAACACAGCGATGTCGAGCAGATCGTCCGGACTGATGACGTAGTCGCCCGGCGCCGCCGGCGCAGCATCGGACTGCTCGTGGCCCGGCGCCGGCGTGATGGAATCCATTGCCTGCTGCGCCGTGAGCCCGCGGGCGCCCACCAACATCGTGGCAATCGCCGCGGCCAGGATGCCGCGCTGCGCTAACCATCGGGCGAGCCCAAGGTTGCGCGACGCCGATCTTTGAGATGGCGCGTTCAGCAGAGATTCCTCGCGGTACGCGAACTTAACGGACTACGTGCGCCCTCCACGTCAGCCACCTCAACCTCGACGGCCACGGATTGCTGCAGCAGTTCCACACCCAGCACCAGCTTGAAGGCTCCCTTCCAGCGAGTCAGATTGCCTTCGAGGCCCGCCAGCGGTCCACGCTTGATGCGCACCCAGTCGCCGCGCTTGAGAAACGGATGCGGTTCCACGCGTGGACTCTTCGCGGTCAATTGCCGGACGGCTTCAATCTCGGGCTGCGAAATGGCGATGGGACGCTCGGCGCTCGGAACGAAGTGATGCACGCCCGGCGTCGTCACGACGTGAGCGCGGCGCTCGAGCTGGGTGCGCAGAAAGACGTAGCCCGGGAAGAGCGGCAACGCAAGCTGCCGGGTGCGGTCCCGCCATCGATGTGCCGTGGTGTACAGCGGCAGAAAGACCTCGAATCCCTTGCCGGCGAGCAGCCGCGCCACCACTTTTTCGTGCTGATGGCGCGTATAGAGCGCGTACCACGCGCCCTCCGCTTCTCGCTCGGTTCCGGCCCTTTCCGCCAATTGCATAAAGCTTCGCCCTGTGACTTACAGCGGCCTTCGCTGTAAGCCGTGATAAACCGTGTGACGAACCCGGCGCGGTCTGCGCCTTCGCGGCGTCGGGTGCTCTAGTGCTCTTCTTCGCCCTCGGCCCGCGCGAGAAAGGCCTCCGCGACGGCGCGCTGGTCGGAGCGAAGTTGAAAGATGGCGTTTGACCCCGTGGGTGAGACTCTATCCAGGTAACCCTCTTGCACCAGCCAATCGAGCGCCCGGCTGGTTTCCTCCACATCGCGATGAACCCTCTGACTGAGCAGACGCCAGCGAGCCACACCTTCGAGGTCATCGGCCGCCTGCGGATTGCGCAGAAAGTAGCTGAGCACGTCCTTCGCGATGTCCTCGACGGTACGTCGCGGCATAAACTCGCGCCCCCTCCAGCAACGGACCGCCGGCAAGTGCGGTGCCATTCCGTCGTCCGCAATAAACCTCGGGAACTCGCAGCCTTCCCGGGCCGATGCGAAACCTCGAGGGAGGAATGCGGGACGAGATCAACCCAGTACCTGGGACGAGCGAGGCGCGAAGAATCCGTGGAGAGCCGCACATTCCACGGCCTTGGAGAGGTTGGGCTGAAATCAACCCGGCGGCGGGCAAACTCTGACCCAGCCTTGGCCGCCGGGTTAGACGCTGCTGCCTCCGACCGCGTACTTCTTCACCAGGCGGCCGAACGCACGCCGGTCCTTGCGCGCCTCGCGCGCGGCGCGGGTGATGTTCCCTTCATGCTTGCGCAACATCTCCTCGACGTAGCGGCGCTCGTACTCCGCCACCGCCCGGGCACGCCCCTCGCGGAACGTGGCCGCCGCGTGAGGCTCCGGCGGCACGTCCAGCGCGATGTGGCCGGGAAGAATCTGCGGGCCGGCGCCGAACAGAATGGCCCGGTGCACCACGTTGTGGAGTTCGCGCACGTTGCCGGGCCATTGATACCGCTCGAGCATCCGCAGGGCGCTCGGCGAAAACGAGCGCGGTTGCGCGCATTCGGGCCGCCGCAGCGACTCAAGAAAATGGCACGCCAGCAATGCGATGTCGGCGCCGCGATGGCGCAGCGCCGGCAGGCGCAGGTGGAGCACATTCAGGCGAAAATAGAGGTCGCTCCGAAACTGCTTGTCGCGCACACACGCTTCCAGATCGCGATTGCTGGCCGCCAGCACCCGGACGTTCGAGCGCGTAAAGCGATCGGCGCCGAGAGCGCGATAAGTGCGGTCCTCGAGAAAGCGCAGCAGCTTGGCCTGGACGGCAATTGAGAGCGAGTCGATTTCATCCAGAAAAAGCGTCCCACCTTCCGCCATTCCGGCCAGGCCTTTCTGCTCGGCGTGCGCATCGGTAAAGGCGCCGCGCGTGTGGCCGAACAACTCGTTCTCCGCGAGGTGCTCGGGCAGTGCGCCACAATCGACCGGAATAAAAGGAAAATTCGTGCGCGGGCTGAGATGATGGATGGCGCGGGCGCACAGTTCTTTGCCCGTACCCGTCTCGCCCAGCAGCAGCACCGGAGCATCGCTCGCCGCGAGGCGCGGAATCTGGGTGATGACCTCCACGAACGCCGGGTGTTGGCCTACCAGTTGAGCGAGGCCGAGCTCCTGGCTGAGCCGGTTCTGCGCCGCATCCACGTCCGGCCGATTCGTCGCGAGCAGCTTGGCCACCCGTCTCTGGAACTCGCTCGGCCGCAACGGCCTGAAGATGAAATCGTCGGCAGTCTCGGCGGCCGCCTTCAGCAGGTCATCATCCGGCTCGCCGGCGAGCACGGCCAGCACCGGCAGCGCCAGCAACCAATCGCGAAGGCTCTGAAACAGAGCCAGGGCGCGAGCGCGTTCGGCGGCCGCGAACGCGATCACTAGGTGCGCGCCAAAGGCACCGATCTCGCGGGGCGCGCTGGAATCACAGCTCAGGTAGCGGTGGCGGAATCCGGCGTCGGCAGGCAGCAGACGGTCGAGACGGTGCTCCGAGGTATTGGGCAGATCGTTGATGATCACCACCCGGTGGAGCATCCCGACCCCTCCGAACTCGTCCCCCCATAAATTGGGCGGAGTGTTACACAGGCGCAGATTCAAGTCAAGCGAGTTTCGAGGAGTGCGGTGAGCGCAGCGACGCGCGGAGCGAGCGCGCCGTAGCGCGGTGTCTGGCCTAAGAAGTGGATTCCGGCTTTCGCGGGAATGACGCCGACCGAACACCGGCCTGCGCAAGAATGATGGACGGCCAGGACGAGAGGAACACGTCACCGCGACTCACTGCTCAGGGTCTGAAGCTCTCCAAAGATCTGTTCCGCCAAATACGGAAGGCGGCGCTCGAGGGCTCCGGACAGCGCCGCGCCGGCGGCGAAGTTGGCGCCCTCGATGGCGAACACAATCAATCGGCGCGGAAGTTGGTTGAGAGTCCTCGCGACCTCGACAGCCTCGGCCACGCCGAAGGCGTGCGTCGAGTGACGGAAGCCGAGCGCCGGCAGCGGCCCGGCGGTGGCGTCGAAGCGCCGCAGCGTTCCGGGCTCGGCGCCGGAGCGCACCGCGTCGATCAGCACCACGCTCTCCGCCTCACCCCAGCGGCTCATCAGGTCCGCGCCTTCGCCGCTGTGCTCGAGCACGCGGAAAGCGCCCGCCGCGCGCTCGCCGAGGCGCGCCGCCACGACCAGCCCCACGCCATCGTCGCCCGCATCGCGGTTCCCCACGCCGATCACGAGCGGGCGCTGCGCCGCCGCAAACGGCGGTTCGAACGTAGCTGACATATCTAGCCCACTGTCCGAAGGTCCGGCCGGTCGACGAATCCCGAACCCGGCGCCCCCACCCCCGGCCGCGCCCCGGCCTACGCTTCGCGGTCCACGTGCAGCTTCAGAAAATGGGTGGCGCAGGAGATGCAGGGGTCGTAGTTGCGGATGGCCTGCTCGCAGCGCCAGGTGAGCTCGTCGTGCGCGAGGTCGAGGTGTTGGCCCACAAAGTCGCCCAGGTCCCGCTCGATGGCTCTCTGGTTCTGCGAGGTGGGCGGCACGATTTTGGCGTCGCAGATCGCGCCCTGCTCGTCCACCCGGTAGCGGTGGTAGAGGATGCCGCGCGGGGCTTCGGTGCACCCGCAACCGGTGGCGGCCCGCGGCTCCACCGGCACGGCCGGCGAGTCCGGCATTTCGTACTGCTCGATAATGCGCAATGCCTCCTCGCACGCGTAGAGGGTCTCGACGCTGCGCACGACGATGCTTTGGAACGGATTGCGGCAAACGGGCCCGAGACCGGCCTCGCGCGCAGCTTGCCGGGCGAGAGGCGAGAGGCGGTCGAAGTTCAGGTTGTAGCGCGCCAGCGGACCCACAAAGTAGGACGTCTCGCCCTTGAGCACCGAGTGCAGCGCATTCGAATGTTCCAGGTGCTCCTCGCTGAAGTACTGCTCGTAGTCGCGCACCGCGATGTCGAGCCCCCGGTTCGACACCAGCCGCCCTTCGTTGAAGGGATACTCGCCGGGGTGGCGCAGAGCGACGAAAAGATAGTCGCGGTCGAATTCCGGGAAGGGGAACCCGCCGACCCAGCGGACGGTCTCGAGCGCCGCGTCCCGGGCCCACTGGAGCGGCTCCACCAGCGTGGCAAGCTCGGCCTTGGTGGGCACTTTGTAGAAGCCGCCCACCTTGACGTTGATGGGATGAATTTCGCGTCCCCCCACCAGGGTGACGATCTGGTTGCCCGCCTTCTTCAAGCGCAGGCCGCGCTTCACCTCTTCAGGATGGTCCTGGGCGAGCCGGATGGAGTCCTGGTAGCCCAGGAAATCCGGGGCGTGCAGCATGTAAACGTGAAGGGTGTGGCTCTCGATCCATTCGCCGCAATAAATCAGGCGGCGCAGATCGCGCAGCGCGCCCTCCACTCGCACGCCGAAGGCGTCCTCCAGGGCGTGCACCGCGCTCATCTGGTAAGCGATGGGGCAGATGCCGCAGATGCGCGCCGTGATGTCGGGCGCCTCGCGAAAATCTCGGCCGCGCAGGAAGGCCTCGAAGAAGCGCGGCGGCTCGTAAATGCGCAGCTTGACGCCGGTGACGGCATCGCCCTTGACGGTGACGTGCAGCCCGCCCTCGCCTTCCACCCGCGCCAGGGTTTCAACCTTGATGGTTCTTGTCTTCATGCGCCTCGCTTTCCCTGCGAAACGCCTCGGCGTTGGCGTTGAAACTGCGGAACGCGCGCACCAAATCCACTTCCTTCACGCCCAGGCGCGCCCACCAGGCGCTCAGCGAGCCGGTGTTGGGCGTCTCCTTGGGACCGTAGCAGCCGTAGCACCCGCGGTTGTACGACGGGCAAATCGCGCCGCACCCGGCGTGCGTCACCGGCCCCAGGCACGGAATCCCTTTCGCCACCATCACGCACACCGTGCCGCGCCGCTTGCACTCGGTGCAGACGCTGTGGGAGGCGATGGCCGGGCGGCGGGCGTTGAGGAAGGCGCTGAGCACTTCCACGAGCTGACGCTTGTTGATGGGGCAGCCGTAGAGCTCGTAATCCACGCGCACGTGATCGGCGATGGGCGTGGACTTGTTGAGCGTCTGGATGTAGGCGGGGGTGGCGTAAACCAGGGAAGTGAATTCGCGCACGTCCTTGAAATTGCGCAGCGCCTGGATGCCGCCCGCGGTGGCGCAGGCCCCGATGGTGATGAGCACTTTGGAGGCGCGCCGCACCTGGTGAATGCGCTCCGCGTCGTGCGGCGTGGTGATGGAGCCCTCCACCAGCGACAGGTCGTAAGGGCCTTTCACCACGGCGCGCGAGGCTTCGACAAAGTTGGCGATCTCCACCTGGCCGGCCACGGCCAGCAGCTCGTCCTCGCAGTCCAGCAGGCTGAGCTGGCAGCCGTCGCAGGAGGCGAATTTCCAGACCGCGAGCTTGGGTTTCGCGCGCTTCGCCATCTCAGATCTCCCGCACCGCCAGCAGCGGCGCCAGACGGTCGTAGCGGAACACGGGCCCGTCCTTGCAGATGAAGGTGGGGCCGTACTGGCAGTGCCCGCAGAAGCCCACCGCGCACTTCATGTTGCGCTCCATGGAAAGATAGATATTCTCGCGAGCCACCCCGCGCCGCTCCAGGTCCTGCACCGTGAAACGCATCATCACCTCGGGGCCGCAGAGCATGGCCACGGTGCTTTGCGGGTCAAAGGGGGCGCGGGGAATAAGCTTGGTCACCACGCCGACGTTGCCGTGCCACTCTCCCGGAGCGCGGTCCACCGTGACGTGAACCTCCAGGTCGAAGCGCGAGTGCCACTGCTGCAGCTCGCGCAGGTAGAGGATATCGGCGGGCGTGCGGGTGCCGTACAGCAGCACCACCTTGCCGTATTGCTTGCGCGCCGCCAGCACGTGGTAGAGCGCAGGACGCAGAGGGGCCAGACCGATGCCGCCGGCCACGATCACCACATCGGCGCCGCGAGCCTCGGCGACCGGCCAGCCCACGCCGAAAGGTCCGCGCACCCCCAGGGTGTGGGAGGGCTTGAGCTGGTGCAAGGCGCGGGTGACCGCCCCCACCTCGCGGATGGTGTGCACCAGAGTGGCCGGGTGGGCCGGATCGCCGCTGATCGAGACGGGCGCTTCGCCCGCCCCAAAGGCGTAGAGCATGTTGAACTGGCCGGGCGCAAAGGCCATCGCGGCCGCGGCACTCGAAGGCTCGAGATCGAGGGTGAAGGTGTCGGGGGTCTCCTTCCGCAGGCGCTGCACGCGATACGGCCGCGGGAGCATCGGGTCGGCGTTCAGCCCGGCGAGGGAGACGGCGTCAATGGGCGTCGTAGACATTGAGAAGCTGAAACCTCGCGGCCTGGAGATGTTCCACCATCACCTGCGAAAAGCGCTTCAAGAGCTCGTAGCCGAGGGCGCAATCGTTTTCGGACTTTTCCCGCAGGCACTTGCCGTCGAGAGCGATGGCCCGGGTAAGCTCCACGGCGCGGGCGTCGAATTTCCACCGGTAGGGCGGCACCAGCCACGACCAGCCCAGAATCTCGCCCTCGCCCAGCGTCTGGATGGTGATCGAGCCGCGTTCCGGAGCGAACACTTCGAGCGCCACCTGGCCGTGGCGAATGAGATAAAACTCGTTCGCTTCCTCGCCTTCGCGCAGGATGAATTGGCCGGCGTCAAAACGGACGTTCGCGGCGCAGCCCACAACCAGATCGAGGTGCTCGCGCTTCATGCCCTGGAAAAAGGGATGCTCCACCAGAATGCGCTCAAGATTCTCCATGACCAGGTTCCTTTCCCGAGGGTGGGTCCGCCGGCGCGGTGCGAAGGGCGCGAACCTCTTCGGTGATGTCGATGGCCACCGGGCACCAGGTGATGCAGCGGCCGCAGCCCACGCAGCCCGAGGTGCCGAACTGGTCGATCCAGGTGGCGAGTTTGTGCGTCATCCATTGGCGGTAGCGCGACCGGGGTGTGGCCCGCACGCTGCCGCCGTGAATGTAGCTGAAGTCCATGGTGAAACAGGAGTCCCACTTCTGCCAGCGCTCGGCGTGCTCGCCGCGCAAATCGGTGACGTCTTCCACCGTGGTGCAGAAGCAGGTGGGGCACACCATGGTGCAATTGGCGCAGGTGAGGCAACGCGCGGCGACGTCCGCCCAGCGGGGGTGCTCGTAACTGCGGTAGAGCAGCTCCTTGATACCGGTGGTGTCGAGGGTGCGGCCCATCTGCCCGGTGACGCGCTCCACCACGGCTGCCGCCGCATCGGCCTCATGTGCGCCGGCCGGCGCCGTGACGAGATCGCCCAGCAGCTCAGCGCCGCGGTCGGTGCCGGTCTGCCCCACGAAATAGTGGCGCCCCTCTTCGAGCACTTCGGTGAGCGCTAGGTCGAAGCCCGAGCGCGCCTGCGGCCCCGTATTCATGGAGGCGCAGAAGCACGTGCCGCCGGCCTTGCCGCAGTTGACGGCCACGATGAAGCTGCGCTCGAGGCGGGTTTTGTAGCCGATGTTGACGTAGGGCCCGCCGGCGAAGACCTTGTTCTGGATCGACACCGCATGCAGGTCGCAGGCGCGGACGCCGAGGAAGGCCGTGAGCGGCGCTTCCACGGCCTCGGGTTTCAGGGTGAAGCCGCTCGCTTCGCGGTCGGCCTGCCACAAGCGTACTTGCGCGGGGTGAAGGTATTTCTTCAGCGAGTGCGGTCCGACGTTGTAGCCGAACAAGGCCCCGTCGTCGCGCTTGCGCAGCCGGTAAGTGCCGCCCTCCTGCTCGTCGGTCCATCCCTCGGGCAGGTCGCGCACCGAGTTCAATTCGTCGTACACGATGGCGCCCTCGCGCACGGCCGGCCCCACCACGCGGTAGCCGCGGCGGCGTAGGGCTTCGAGAAGCTGCGGGAAGCGCTCGCGCTCCAGAACGAACTGATCGCTATTAGAGCTCATCCGAAACCACCGGTTGACATCCGGTCGATAGCACATTTGACCACATCGGCGCCATAACCGCCACCCTCATTTCGAGACGCCGCCGGCCGGCCAAACCCTAGAATCGTGCCGCGTCCCAAGGCCGGTCGGTGACCCGCGTCACGAGTGGACCGCTGGCGAGAGCTTTGGCGGCTAAATAAGAGTATTATATAGTTAGATAACAGATGTTATTGGGCATGCTTCGGGAGCAATGAGGCGGAGATCGAAGGTCGAGGGGGTAAGGGCAACGCGGAAACCGGAACTCAGCAAACGCCCCGCGGGGCGACGGGTTTCACCGATTTGCGGGTTCCGGCGTTTCGCCCGGCGTGGCCGACGGGCTCTCTTCGGCCGGCTCGGAAGCGGCAAGGGCCTGGCCGCCGGCCAGGGCTTCGCGCGCTTCAGCGGCCTGGCAGGCACGCCGGTGACTCATCAGCAACTTCCATTTGCGCTCGAAGCGGCGCTCCAGGCGTTCTTGATAGCGCATCACCTTGTCAGGGTCGAGCTTAGACTTGAGCAGCTCGGCTTCGCGGCGCGGCACCACCAACTCTGCGCGAGCCTGGCGATCGCTGGCGGCGCGCGCCTCAAACCAGGCAATTTCGGCATCGAGCTCGTGGAAAAACATAGCAAGATTGAGCTTGCGGTCGGCGTCGTTACCGGACTCCTGCTCCTTCACGCAGGTGCGATAGAGCTGGGTGAGGTTCCGGCCCCGGATGCCGGCCTCTTTCCCGTAGATGGTCTGAAGGTAGATGGCATACTGTCCGGCAAACCCCTGCTCGCGGACGACCTCGCGCATCACCGTGAGAAGCTCCAGGATGCGGAAGAACTTGGGCGGCGAGTCCTTGAGGCCGGCGAGGCCGAGCGCGGAGGCCACGTAAGGCTCAAGCTCGTGGAGACGGCCGGCATCCATTTTGGCTGCCAGCTCGTCGGCCTCGGCCATGCGCTCGCGGCGGTGGGCGGCGACGTAGGATGCCTCGGCGCGGATCTGGCGCCGCAGCCGCCAGTGAATCTCAACCATGTCGTCCACCAGCAGCGCTTCGAACTCGTCCCGGGGCTGAAGCGCGCGGTAGAGACCGTCCCTCACGGCGTCGAGCTCCTCGGCTCTTTCGCCGAGGGTCGGCAGGAGATCGCGGATGCACTCGGCGCGGCCCCAGTGCTTGCCGGCATTCAAACGGGAAACGGACTTCCCCTCCTCGGTAACGGGGCCTTTTGCCTTCCGGCCGTTGGCTTGGTTGGCGGCTGCCAGTGCCTGAGTAACTTCTCTTTTGAGCAGGGCCACTTTAGGGCCTCCTTGTAGACAGTAAATGCTATATTTTTCAGCAAGTTGACGGCATATTTCGTCTAACAGTCCTGTTTTCAATCACTTGACGGCTTCGGTCTAATTCCAAAAATGGAATATGTTTGTTTTCAATAGGATGACGGGTTCGTTCGTAACATTTTGAGTTTTTCACGCTCATCCTCAACCCCGATCGGGTAGGGGCGGGTTTCCAAAACCCGCCCCTACCCACGCCTCCCCCCGCTGCCTAGTGGAGCACGGCGCAATCAGGCCGTGGAAAGGCTTAGATTGACTTAATTGTTTTGAACGTTCAGAACGTTCTGAACGTGCAGAATGTTTACAATGTTTACGGCGGGCTGGCCTCAGTGGCTCCGCCGCCCTGCGGCGGTTTCAGCCAAAATCTACCGGCGTGCAGACAGTCGAGACCGTTCCTGGCGGACTACGGGAATTGGACGTCCAGAGAGAAGAGGTCGGAATTGTTCAGGATGAGGCCTGCGAGCACCGAATCGTCTGGGGCCAGCCCGACCAACCGATAGCCCACGGCCTGGTCGGGCGGCTGTTCCCTCAGGTGGGTAACTTGCTCGGTGCCTCCGTCCCGAGCGCGCACGCGAAAGATAGGCGGCGCAGGACCCAAGAGGAAATCCTGGAAATAGACGTAGGCTCCGTCACGGGACCAGTAGGGGTCGGAGAAGGCGGCGCCCGAGGCCAGCGTCCGGCGGCGGCGGGATTTCAAATCGAAGAGTACAAGCTTGGTGCCGTCCGGCAAGAGCGCGGCCACCTGCCGGCCGTCGGGCGACAAGGCAGCGTGCGTCAACCCCTCCGAACCCGGAATGGCCCGGTCCTCGCGGGTGTCCAGATCGAGCACGCGCAGGTGGGGCTTCGCCTTGTCCGGCGGCGTGTCTGCCGAATAGAGCAGCGCGTTCCCCTGCGGGAACCAGTTGGGTCTGTGCGCACCCACGTCGCGCGCCGCGACCTTTTGCGGAGCGCCCCCTTCAACCGGCACCAGGTAGATGCCCTGCTCCCCGCGTAACAGGGCATCGACGGCGATCCGCGTGCCGTCGGGCGACCAGCTCGAGTAAAAGCTGCGGGAAATGGAAGCGAACATCAACTTGCGCGCCACCGTGCTGTCGAGCCGCCTGAGCCAGAGCTCTTCCGCGGGCCACGTGGTGTAAGCCGCCCGGCGGCCATCTCTTGAGAAACTGATATAGCGGGCTGGAAGCCCGCCCAAGTAAGTCGTAAATTCGGCAGACCGGCTATCGTAGCGGGTCAGCTCACGCTGATCCTGGCTGCTGACAAAGAACACCTTCCTGCCGTGCTTGCCGGCGGCCACTTGCCAGATCCTGTTCGGCGTCGTGTAGAGCAGAAACGGGGAGGAAGGGGTCCGGCTCCAGAAGTGGGCGCGGCGCCGCAGCGCCCAGAGGCTGGAGGATTTTCCGCGCACGGAGGCGAAAACAAAGTACTGGCCGTCGGGCGTCCAGGCTCCGAGAAACTCGCCCTCCCACGCCTGCGGGGCGGCTTTGCTCCAGTTGTGGAGCATGGGACGCGCTCCGGCGCCATCGGTTCGAACCTCCCACAGTGACCGAATATCGTCGGCGGGATTCAACACGCTGCAACTCAACAACCCGCCGTCGGGAGACCAGAACACTGCCGATTCCCGGCGGCCCGCTAGGTCAGCCAGCTTGCGCGGCCCGGAGCCGTCGGCGTTCACAAGGTCGATCTCGGAGCCCCGGGTGAAAGCGATCTGCTTGCCGTCGGGCGACCAGTCGGCGTAGTCGGCTACGATATTTCCCAGGCGGCGCGGCTCCCCGCCGGCGGCGGGCAGAATCCACAGAAGCCGATTCTCAACCGTGCGCACGGTGTTGGTGACCAGCAGGTTCAAGCCGTCAGGCGAGATGCCCATAGTGGTGCTCGAGAAGGGCAACGGCAGGGTGGAAGACTCGCCACCCTCCACCGAGACCTGGGCAATATCCAAGCGTCCGCCTTTAATCTCAGTGAAATACGCGCGCACGCCGTCGGTGACCACCCTTTCCTGAAGGACCCTGCCAACGTGCGTCAACTGCTTCACTCCCAGGACCTTAGGGGCGGGCAGGGGCCGGAGAGTGTAAACCAGCAGTCCGGCGCACAACGTGGCGCAGGCGCCCCAGGCGAACGCGCGCCACAGCCGCTTGCGGGGGCGGACCAGCGGAAACGGCACCAACCGCGGGGCCAGTTTAACTGGCTCCGGCGCCAAGGCGCGGCTCCGGCCAGAGCCTCCTCCCGCAGGCGCAACCGGGACTGGCAACCCGCCCGGCGGGCGCTGCGAGCTTGGCCGCATTTCAGGCGCGTCTTCGAGCTGGCCGATAAAGCGGTAGCCGCGGCGGGGAACGGTCTCGATGAAGTGCGGCCGCGCGGCCGTGTCGCCCAGCGCCTGCCGCAGCTTCATGACGGCCACGTTGAGCCCGGTTTCAAAGTCCACGAAGGTGTCGGAAGGCCAGAGCTTCTGCCGCAATTCCTCGCGAGTTACCAAGCCGCCGGGATTCTGCAACAGGCAGGTGAGCAACTGAAAGGGCTGGTCCTGAAGCTTGACCTTTCGGCCTTTGCGGCGCAGTTCGCCCCCTGCAAAGTCGACCTGAAATACGCCGAAGCGTATGGGTTGCAGCGTTCCCATAACATGCCACCGACTACCGCCTAACTTATATGAGCCGGAATTTACCACTCCCGTAAGCACGGTTCAAGCGTTTTCTGAGGACAACTGCGCCGGCGAACGGATGGCAGCCGAGCCTTGGGAAAGGTGTAACACCAATCGGCGGTTCGGCTTATCTGTTAATCCAGAGTTTACCTTCAGTCTATGGCCGATTTATTGACTTTCCTTCGCGGATTGGGGGAAATTCGCGCACAAGTTTCACAATCGGTGGCCGATCACGACTGAAAGTGGCGCTGGCGACGCAGGGTGCGCTGGGGGCCATTCCGTTATCCGTCCGCTTCCGGATGCGGGCGCCCCCAAGGACGTTCTGGGCCTTGAGCGGCCTGGAGTAGGAGTGGGTTTCGAAGCCCGCCCTTACGCGTCGTTCCTGCGAGTTGCCGGCCGATGAGAGGGCGCGAATCTTAGGCGGTAGCCGCAGAGTCTCGTAAGGCGCGAGACCCGGCGCTCTGTCCTGTGAACAAATCAAAAGAGCCGCAAAGACGGCAAAAGGAGGAAGCATGAGCAAGCGGAACTGGATGAAGAGCAACCTAAACTGGGTGGAGAGGGCCGGCGCCCTCTTTCTGATGTGCGCAGCAACGGCAATTACCTTAGCGGCGCAGACGTTAACCACGCTGCACAGCTTCCATCGCTCGGACGGCGGATACCCCCAAGAGTCGCTGGTCCAGGCCAACGACGGGAACCTCTACGGGACATCGTGGTATGGCGGGGCCAACTATGATGGCACGGTCTTTAAGATTACCCCCAGCGGCACGCTGACCACGGTTTACAGCTTTTGCTCCCAGAGCGGCTGCACGGACGGCGAAGAGCCCGAAGCGGCGCTGGTCCAGGCCACCGATGGGAACCTCTACGGGACAACAGCTGAGGGCGGGGCCAACGGCGGTGGCACGGTCTTCAAAATCACCCCAAGCGGCGCGCTGACGACGCTCTACAGCTTCTGCTCCCATAGCGGCTGCACGGAGCACGGCTTCTCTCCTGGAGGGCTGGTGCAGGCCACCGATGGGAACTTCTACGGGACAACATATTTCGGCGGGGCCGGCATCGGAGGGGCAGGGACGGTCTTTAAAATCACCCCAAGCGGCGCGCTGACGACCCTTTACAGCTTTTGCACGCTAAGCAATTGCCCGGACGGCGACCTTCCCTATGCGGCGATGGTCCAGGCCAACGACGGGAACCTCTACGGGACAACGGGGGATGGCGGGGCCAACGGCGACGCTGGCACGGTCTTTAAAATCACCCCAAGCGGCGCGCTGACTACGCTCTACAGCTTTTGCTCCCAGAGCGGCTGCAGGGACGGCGAACTGCCCGGAGAGCTGTCGGTCCAGGCCACGGATGGGAACTTCTACGGGACAACGTATGAGGGCGGGGCCAACGGCCCGTATTACGGTACAATCTTCAAAATCACTCCAAGCGGCACGCTGACGACGCTTTACAGCTTTTGCTCCCAAAGCAATTGTACGGACGGCGAAAAGCCCGGACCGGCGATGGTCCAGGACACGAATGGGAACTTCTACGGGACAACGTATGAGGGCGGGGCCAACGGCTATGGGACGGTCTTCAGCCTGTCTGTAGGACTGCGCCCGTTTGTGGAAACCCAGC
>DATJAQ010000351.1:0-4826 GCA_035516075.1 Terriglobia bacterium
CCGCTGTGCCATTGAACCCAACGTACTGGATGTACATGCAGGAATCCTTTTCTTCCGGGCCCAGGCCGCCGGTTGTGTCGGCCCCGCCTGGTGGGAGCCTTGGCTCGCCCTGGGCTCTCCAAGGCGACTCGCTGCCCGGCCTCCGGGCCTTTTCTCGCGGCATGGGGATGATTTTTCGTCGGTTGCTTGCTTAAATCCCGCAAACCATTTCGGCTTGAGGAGCAGGCAGACACTTCGAGCGGATATGGCAACCCCATGGTTGTCTTCTAAGACGTGCAATTCAGATTACTTCACCTGACTTAGTTCAGGGCAATCTGGAGAGGGTCGAAAGGAAGGCTCAATCTCCTCAAATATACTATATGAGTTCATTCTGACTGTCAAGCTAATTCTGATTAGCGCTCCAGTTCGCACTTTGGCGACACCCTTTCCTGGCCTCGATTCCAGCTCTCCGCTGCCGCCTTGCAGGCTTCGCGGCGTTGACGCCCTCCGGGCGCACCCCCTGGAGCTTCGAGATTGCCATGAATCACTCGTCGTGATAAGACTTGGCGCTGGCAGTTTGCCGGAATCTTGGCTCAGGGAGCATTCATGTCGAGACATTCATCTCCGCGGCCCTCCCGGTGGACCGCGCTCGCGGCCGCATCACTGCTTCTGAGTTTCTGCGCCGCGCCGGCCGCGCACCTGCGGGCGGCGGACGCACTCCCGGGCCGCGACCCCAGGCAGGCGCTTGACGAGGCATACACCCAGAAGATCCACGACTACACCACTGAGCCTTATTTCACGTCGCCGCTGGTGGACTACCTGCCGGCCTCGCCGACGGTCCCTACGCCCAAGGCGGTGCTGGGCGACGTGGCGGGCGCGCCCGGCATCCTGCCCTACTCTCAGCAGGTTTACCAATACATGCGGATGCTGGAGAAGACGAGCCCGCGGGTTAAGGTTTTCTCCATCGGCCATACGGAGGAAGGCCGCGAGATGATTGCGGTGGCCGTCTCCTCCGAGGCCAACCTGGCAGGCCTCGACGAGAATCGCCAGCGCCTTGCGAAGCTGGCCGATCCGCGCACCATTCACTTCGACGACGCGGAGGCCGCCCGCCTGGTGGGCACGTCGGTTCCCATTTACTACATCACCGGCACCATCCACTCCACCGAGACCGGCGCCCCGACGGCGTTGATGGAGCTCGCCTACCGGCTGGCGGTGGACGAGAGCCCCTACATCCAGGAGATTCGCAATCACGTGATCACGCTGATCACGCCGGTGGTGGAAGTTGACGGCCGCGATCGCATGGTGGACCTCTACCGCTGGCACCTCGCCCACCCCAACGAGAACTATCCGCGCCTGATGTATTGGGGCCATTACGTGGCGCACGACAACAATCGCGACGCCATGGCGGTCACGCTGAAGCTGACCGAGAACGTCCTCAATACCTTCGTCTCCTGGAAGGCGCAAGTGCTGCACGACCTGCACGAGTCCGTGCCCTACCTCTACGACAACACCGCGGGCGACGGGCCGTTCAATGCCTGGGTGGACCCCATCCTCACCAACGAGTGGGAGATGCTGGGCTGGCGCAACGTGGCCGACATGACCGGATTCGGCATGCCAGGCGTGTTCACC
This sequence comes from Terriglobia bacterium, assembly GCA_035516075.1. GTDB lineage: Bacteria > Acidobacteriota > Terriglobia > UBA7540 > UBA7540 > Gp13-AA77. The sequence goes on from DATJAQ010000351.1 coordinate 1,609, forward strand.
CACGGGGATTTCGACACTTGGTCGCCGGGCTACCTGATGTTCATCGCCGCCATGCATAACGGCATCAGCCGGCTCTACGAGACCTTCGGCAACGGCGGCGCCGATACGCTGGAGCGCACGCTCACGCCCGACGAGTACGGCCGCACCTGGTACCGGCAAAACCCTCCATTGCCCAAGGTGCTCTGGTCCCAGCGCGACAACAACAACTACGAGGAAACGGGTCTGCTCACGGCCCTTCACTACTTTTCCGGCAATCGCGAGCTCTTTCTCAACAATTTTTACTTGAAGGCGAAGCGCTCCATCGCCAAGCCGCGCGAGGAGGGTCCGGCCGCCTACGTGTTTCCCGCCGACGATCCCCGCCCCGGCGCGCAGCGCGATCTGCTGAAGATTCTCGAGAAGCAGGCCTGCGAGATTTCGCGCGCCACCGCGCCCTTCACCGTGACCCTGCCGGCCCACCAGAAGGCGAAGCGTCACGGCGCGGCGGAAGCATCGGCAGGCGGGGACGCCGCAACCCAGGCCAATGCAGCCCCCGGCGCGCCGGATGAAAAAGCGGACAAGGAGAAGAAGGCTGCAGCGCCCACCACGCGCCAGTTTCCGGCGGGCAGCTACATCGTGCGCATGGACCAGCCCTATTCGCGCATCGCCGACGCGCTGCTCGACTATCAATATTGGAGCCCCGACGATCCCCAGAAGAGGCCCTACGACGACACCGGCTGGACCTTCGGCGAGCTCTTCAACGTGCAGGTGGTGCGGGTGACCGACGTTAAGGTGCTCGACGCGCCCATGGAGCGCGTCACCGGCGTCACGGCGCCCGGCGGCGTGACCGGGAGTGGATCGGTTTTCGCCATCGACAACCACGCCGACACCGCGCTCGCCACCCTGCGTTACCGCCTGAAGGACGCCGCCATCGATGCCGCCGAGGATAGCTTCGAAGCGGGCGGGCGCAAATTCAATCGCGGCTCGTTCATCGTCCGCAACGCGAGCCCTTCAGACTTGCAGAAGGCGGCCGCCGAGTTGGGCCTTCAGGCCTACGCTCTCGACGGCGCGCCCGCCGTGAAAACGCATCCAGTGCGCGCCGCCCGCGTGGCGATCCTGCACACCTGGTTGAGCACGCAGACGGAAGGCTGGTGGCGGCAGGCCTTCGACGCCTTGGGGCTGCCCTACGATTACATCAGCACCCAGTTCGTGGCCGCCCACGGCGACTTGAGCGCGAAGTACGACGTGATCCTGTTTCCGCCCGGGGCCGGCGGCGATCCGCTGACCATCGTCAAGGGTATGCCCACGGACTGGGGCAACCCGCTGCCGTGGAAGATAACGCCTGAAACCCCGAATATGGGCCTGGATTCCACCGACGATATCCGCCCCGGCCTGGGCTGGACCGGCCTCGCCCACCTTCAAGACTTCGTGCGGCGCGGCGGCGTGCTGCTGACGGCCAGCGACACGGCCAACTTCGCCATCTCGCTCGGCCTCACTCAAGGCGTTTCGATCGCACCCGCGCGCGCCATGAAGATCGTCGGCAGCGTGGTGCGCACCGAGACGGTGGACGCCGCAAGTCCCATCGCCTACGGCTACGGCGAAAAGCTCTCCGTCTATTGCGACAACGGCCCCATTTTCAACCTCAGCAACCTGGCGGGAGGCCGCGGCGGGCGCCGGCCGCGCCCCGGCGAGCGTGAGCGGCCCACCGGCCGCGGAACCGCGGACGATTCTGATTTCACGCCGGGACGTCCCGCGGCCGAAGCGCCCGAGGAGCCGCACGCCGAAACCTGGCAGGCCCTGCCGCTCACCGAAGAACAGCGGCGCAACGGTATCAACGTGATTCCGCCCGCGCTCCGGCCGCGCGTCATCCTGCGCTACGCCGACGCCAAGGACCTGCTGGTCTCCGGCCTGGTGGAGGGTGGCAACGAGATCGCGCAACACGCCGCCGTGATCGACGTCCCGATGGACCACGGGCACGTGGTGCTGTTTTCCCTGAACCCGGTCTATCGCGGCGAAACCGAGGGCAGCTACGGCCTGGTGCTGAACACCATCCTCAATTTCGATAGCCTCGACGCGGGGCGGGCACCGGCCAAAGACGAGACGGCGAAAGGCGAGTAACGGTTGTCAGAGTGTTGCCGAGATCCCGGTTGGTTCCGCGCGCCGGCCCTGGCATTTCCGCAATCGCTCAATCACCGGATAACTCAATCGCCTGATGGCCCCGGTTGCCGCCTGATTTACATGGTGTGCACAATCAATGCATACGGAGGGCAGAGGATTGCCGATCGAGTTCAAATGGCGAAAAGGAAACTGATCATCCCGAAGTTTGCTTCGGAAGCCGACGAGGCCCGCTGGCATGATCGGCATAAGCGGGAACTGGAGAAGGCGCTGGAGCAGCGCATCCCGAACCCGGATGCGCGTCCTTTCCCCGCGCCGCTTACCGGTGATACGCTCTCACGCGCGGCGCAAAAATCGCTCTTCATGCCGGTGCCCTTCCGGGGCCGAATCCAAGCCGATGCAAGGCGCGACGACATGAAAGACCCGCCGCTGACGGGTTGTCGCCGCCCGGGTTGGCCGGACTGGCCTGCCCACATCGACACGAGCCGGCAGTCTGTGGCACAGTGGTGCTATGGATACGGGAAGCGTCATAGCGGCGTTGCGGGAGCATCGCGCCGAGTTGGAAGCCGCCGGCGTGGTGCATCTGCGCCTGCACGGGTCCCTGGCGCGTGGGGATGCTTCAAACGCTTCCGATGTGGACCTGATCGCGGACTTCGACGCCGGCCGCAAGTACTCGCTGCTCGACCGGGTGGCGCTTGAGAACCGCCTGACCGACATATTGGGCGTGCCGGTCGAACTCTCCCCCGCCGCGACCCTGAAAGACCCCGTCCGCCGGAAAGCCGCCCGCGAGGCCGTGCTTGCCTTTTAGAGAACCTGCCTTGCCGCTGCGCGATATCGTTGCCGGCATTGACGCCATTGAATCGTTTACCGCACAGAGACTAGTGCTGAGCGGAGCGAACGCATCGGCGCTTTTCCTCAATCGCAAATCACCAATCGCAAATCACCAACGGTATTGACACCGCGCCTGCCCGGCGATATGTTTGGCGCATGGCATCCTAGAATTGGGATATTATTATGGCGCGGGCGTGGCGGGCTGCCGGCGAGAAACCTCTGTGGTGGGTGGGCTCGGCCAAGGCCGATTTGTTGGAATTCCCGGAGGCCGTCAAGGACGAGATTGGCGTGGCCCT
>DATJAQ010000352.1:0-12042 GCA_035516075.1 Terriglobia bacterium
ATCACCTAGTCGCTCTCTATCTTCGGTGAACGCCACCCCAGAGCTTGGCAGGGTTGGGGCGATTCTCGCCCTTTCCGTGCTGGCGCTCTGCTTCCTGGGCGGAACGATCGCGGCGCAGTCCGGCGGGGCGCCGGCGCGGGACCTTACCCAGCAGCCCACGCTCTACGTGGTCGGTTACGCCCACCTCGACACCGAGTGGCGCTGGGAGTATCCGCAGGTCATCGACGAATATCTTCCCAAGACCCTGCACCTCAACTTCGACCTGTTTCAGAAATATCCGCACTACATCTTCAATTTCAGCGGTTCCAACCGCTACGGCATGATGAAGGAATACTACCCGGCCGACTACGCCCGGATGAAGCGGTACGTGGCTGCGGGCCGCTGGTTCCCGGCCGGCTCTTCGGTGGAGGAAGGCGACGTCAACTCACCCTCTCCGGAGTCGATCATCCGGCAGGTCCTTTATGGCAACGAGTTTTTCCGCCGCGAGTTCGGCGTGGCCAGCGCCGAGTACATGCTTCCCGATTGCTTCGGCTTTCCGGCCTCGCTGCCCAGCATCCTGGCGGCGGCCGGCGTGAAGGGCTTTTCCACCCAGAAACTCACCTGGGGCTCTTCGGCGCCAGCCGGCGGACCCGGCTCGCCGGAAGACACGCCCCGCGGCACCCCGTTCAACGTCGGCCTTTGGCTGGGTCCCGACGGCAAAGGTGTGATCGCCGCCCTGAATCCCGGCGACTACAGCGGCGGCATTTCTTATGACCTCAGCACAAGTCCGGCGCCGGGCCACAAGGGCGAGGTCGATTGGCCGAAGCGAGTGAACCTGGACGGCAAGGTCAGCCTGCTGAAGGCAGACTACCATTATTACGGCACCGGAGACACGGGCGGCTCGCCCAGCGAAGGTTCGGTGAAGCTGCTGGAGGCCATCGTGACGAAGGCCCGGGCTGCGGTTCCGCCGCCGGAGCCGGGCGATGAGGACACGCCGCCCCAGCCCGCCGGCCGCGAGGTGCGGGTGGGCGACGGGCCGCTCCAGGTAGTCTCCTCCAAGGCTGACCAGATGTTTCTCGACATCCTTAAGTCCGGCAAAACGGCGGGCCTGCCGCGTTATAGCGGCGACCTCGAGCTTACCAATCACTCGGCTGGGTCGCTCACATCTGAAGCGGCGCATAAGCAGTGGAACCGCAAGAACGAAATCCTGGCTGACGCCGCCGAGCGGGCCTCCGTGGCCGCTGCCTGGCTTGGCGGACCGCCTTATCCGCTCGAGCGGCTGAACAACGCCTGGCGGCTCGTCATGGGGGGACAGTTCCATGACCTCCTCGCCGGCACGGCGACCCCGAAATCCTACGAATACTCGTGGAATGACGACGTCCTGGCGATGAATCAATTCGCGGGTGCGCTGACGAGTGCCGTGCAGGCGATCTCCTCCGGCCTGAATACCGAGGCGCAGGGAACGGCAGTAGTGGTGTACAACCCCTTGAACATCGGGCGCGAGGACGTGGCTGAGGCCACGCTCTCCTTTCCGGGCGGTTTGCCTGCTGCGGTGCGCGTGACGGGACCGGACGGCCGCGAAGTGCCCGCGCAGCTGGAAGCGGGGGGTGGAGACACCGCCAAGGTTGTCTTCCTCGCCCGGACGCCGTCCGTCGGATTCGCGGTCTACGATATCCGCCCCGCTGAGGCTCCGAGCCCGGCTGCCGGTTCTGCGCTCAAAGTCACAGAGTTATCCCTCGAAAACGCGCGGTACCGCGTCCGCCTCGATGAAAACGGCGATGTGGCCAGTCTATTCGACAAGCAGCTCGGTCGCGAGCTCCTCTCCGCGCCGGCGCGCCTGGCCTTTCAAACCGAGAGGCCCCATGATTGGCCCGCGTGGAACATGGACTGGGCCGACCAGCAGAAGCCGCCACGTGGCTATGTGGGAGGGCCTGCCAAGATCCGCATCGTTGAGAACGGACCGGCTCGCGTGGCCATCGAGGTGGAGCGCGAAGCCGAAGGTTCGCGCTTCGTACAAACCATCCGCCTGGCCGCGGGAGACGGCGGGAATCGCGTCGAATTCGCCAATGCCATCGACTGGAAGACCAACGCGGCTGCTCTCAAGGCCACCTTTCCCCTGACTGCCTCGAATCCGGAGGCCAGCTACAATTGGGGCGTCAGCACGATTCAGAGAGACAACAACGAGGAGAAAAAGTTTGAAGTCGCCTCGCACCGGTGGTTCGATCTCACCGATAAGAGCGATGCCTACGGCGTTACCGTGCTTTCGGACTGTAAGACCGGTTCGGACAAGCCGGACGACAGTACGCTTCGGCTGACGCTGCTTTACACGCCCGGCCTCGGCACCGGGAACGGCAGGGACTATGCCGACCAGACCACCCAGGATTGGGGACACCACGAGTTCGTCTATGGGCTCGCTGCCCACGATGGTGACTGGCGCCGCCAGCAGACGGACTGGCAGGCCTATCGCCTGAACGAACCGTTGATTGCGTTTGAGAGCCCGGCGCATCCGGGCGCACTCGGCAAGAGTTTTTCGTTTCTGCGCGTCAACAACAGCGACGTACGTGTGATGGCGGTGAAAAAGGCCGAAAACAGCGAGGAAACCGTGGTTCGGGTCGTCGAAATGCGCGGGCAGCGGCAGGCAAACGTGCGCCTGTCATTCGCTGCGCCCCTCACGGCCGCGCGGGAAGTGGACGGGCAGGAAGAACCCCTTGGCCACGCGACTGTAGCCGAGGGTTCGATCGAGACATCGCTCACGCCCTATCAGATTCGTACCTTTGCCGTGAAGATCGCTGCCGCACCCACGAAGGTGACGGCTCCGCAGTCACAGCCGGTGGCCTTGCCCTACGATCTGGCGGCGGCCAGCGACGACGGAGACAAATCGGAGGGCGGGTTCGACGCTGCCGGCGACGCGCTGCCCGCCGAAATGCTTCCTACCGAGCTGGCGTACAACGGAATTCACTTCGAGCTAGCGCCGGCGTGGACCGGACGGCGGGACGCGATGGTGGCCCGCGGACAGCAGATTGCGCTGCCGCCGGGCAACCACAACCGGGTGTATGTTCTCGCCGCTTCGGCGGGCGGCGACCAACAGGCCACTTTTCGCTTTGGCGAGCAGTCGGTGGAGGTGAAGGTGCAGGACTGGAGCGGCTTCGTGGGCCAGTGGGATACCCGCACGTGGCAGCAGGCCGAGGTGCCAGTGCCGCCCGAGCCGGCGGCGAACGACAATGCTCCGGCGGCTCGAAGAGCACGGCGGATCCGGGCCTACGTGAAAGAGCACGGGCCGATCATGAGGCCGCAGTACACTGGCTTGGTGCCAGCCTTCATCAAGCCGGCGCCGGTGGCTTGGTTCGCCTCGCATCACCACACGGCCGACGGCGGCAACGTAGCTTACTCGTATGCTTACTTGTTTGCTTATTCCTTGCCGGCGCCGGCCGGGGCGAACGCGCTGACGCTGCCGGACAACGATAAGATCCGTATCCTGGCAGTGACCGTGGCGAACGAAGCCCCGCAGGTGACACCGGCTCAGCCGCTATACGACACGCTGCCCCGGGAAAATGTGGACATGGCACGCTGGAACGCCCCTGGCGAGGGCGCGGAAGCCCCGGAGTAGCCGACAGACGGAGAGCGGGGCGCGTCGGAATCACCCGGGGCGGCCCCGCTTGCTCAAGCGAGCCCCATTTGGCGCTGCATTTCCTCAAGCGTGACGCCCTTGGTTTCCGGATAGACGTAGAGGACCACGAAAAACTGCACCGCCATCATGATCGCGAAGAACACAAACGGATAAGCGCCGGACGACGCTGCTATCAGCGGATAAACTCCTGAGATGAGTGCGTTCATGAACCAGTGCGAGAAACTGCCTAGGCTCTGTCCCTTGGCCCGGACCTGGTTGGGGAAGACCTCGCCGATGTACACCCAGATCACGGCGCCTTGTGAGAAGGCAAACGAGCCGATGAAGCCCACCAGAAACCACACCAACGCGCCCTGGTGAGCACTCGAGAAGAAGATCGCGGCCACTCCGGCCAGACTTAGGGCGGTGCCCACCGAACCTATCAGCAGCAGCGTCTTGCGGCCCAGCTTGTCGATCACTGACATGGCCAGCAACGTGAACACAAGGTTGGTGGCACCGATGGCCACGGCTTGCAGGTCGCTCGAAACCTTGCTGAACCCGGCCTTCGCGAAGATGTCATTGAGGTAATAGAGAATGGCGTTGATGCCCGAGAGCTGATTGAACATGCCGATCGAAACCGCGAGCAGCATCGGGAAGAGGTACTTCAGATTGAGCGAACCGCGGGCCCAACTCCAATTGAACAAGTGATCTTGAGCGGCGTGCTCGAGATCGATCGACCGGACAATTTCCTGGAGATTCTGCTCGAAATTGTCGTCTCCCGTCATGCGCAGCACGTCCCGGGCCTCGTCGATCCGCCGCATCTTCACCAACCAGCGGGGACTGCGCGCGATGGCGAGGAGCAGCAGCAGGAACAGCGCTGCCGGAAGCGCCGGCACGCCGAACTTCCATCGCCATTCAGCGGCACCGAAGCCTGCGAGCCCGACGACGTAGTTGGAGAAGTAGGCCAGCAGAATCCCGACGACAATGTTGATCTGGAACGACCCTACCAGCCGGCCGCGCCATTTCGCCGGGGCGATTTCTGCGATGTACATGGGACCGAGCACCGACGATCCGCCGATGCCGAGGCCGCCGAAGAAGCGGAACACCACCAGTGGGTACCAGCCCCAGGCGAAGGCGCACCCCAGTGAAGACACCAGATACAGGACGGCCATCATTCGCAAGCTGTCGCGCCTGCCCCAGCGATCGCCCAGGAATCCGGCCGTCATGGCCCCAATCACCGTGCCCCAGAGCGCGATCGACACCGTCAGCCCCAATGAAGTCGGAGTGAGAAGGTAGGTGGCGGTTAATTCCCGGGTCGTCCCGGAGATCACTGCAGTGTCGAAGCCGAACAGGAGGCCGCCCAGAGCGGCGACTGCGGTGCTCTTCACCAGGTACGCATTCAGTTTCATGAGTCCTCTGTTAGTCCCTTCCCCTTCCAGCGACACTGTAACAGAATCTTGCGGAATCGGAGGCAAAAGGATTGCGGGCGCGCTGCAGGGCCTTACGGCCGCTCGGCTCTCACGGGCGTCACACTGGGATGTGAGCCGGGTCACCGAAGTGCGTCTCGTCGCGCGGCAAGATTAAAAAGGGAAGCGTTGGAATAGGGGAGGAAGAACAATGGCCACGGATGAACGCGACATTCTGGAGTTACTCAACAGCGAACTGAAGTTTATCGAGAGCGGTGGCTACAAACGGTCACTCCAGACGCCCTGGCTGGCTACGTGTGTTTTTCGGGACTCTCCCACTTGCATCAACTTCGGGGATCCCAACCGGAGCCACCCGTGCGACGAGTGCCTGCTCACGGCCCTCGTGCCGCGAGAGCACCTCTCCGAGAGGGTTCCTTGTCATTTCATACCGCTAAACCCCGAAGGCGAGACCATCCATTACCTCGAACGCAATGAGCCGCAGGACGCCTTGCAAGAGAAAGTCAAGGATTGGTTGCGCCGGATGATCCGCGTTCTCGAGGCGGCGCGGGCTGAAGAAGCGAAAGTGTGAGAGGCGCCGCAACTCAGCCAAAACCGCGGCTGATCGGTACCTCTTTCAGAATGGCAAAATCCGGCGTTTGAAGCCGCCTTCCTGCAGCGTGGGCAACGCAGCACGCCCGTGCCTAGCTTCGAGCCGGCGGACGGGCGCTGGGGCCGCTACAGCTTCAAGACTGCGCGCACCATGGAAGGGTCGTCAGGTGCCCGGCGAAGTTCGAAACCCAGCTTGTGGCAGATCTGCTGCATCTCGACATTCTCCGCCAGGGTTTCGGCGCTGACGCACCGGATCTTCTCCGCACGTGCGACCTCGATCAGGCGTCGCACCAACTCGGTCCCGAGGCCGCGATTCTGGTATGAATCTCTCACCAGGATGGCGGTTTCGGCCTCGTCGCTTCCCGCTTGCCTGGTGAGCCTTCCCACGGCAGCGATCTCAGCGGCCCTGCCCTCCCCCGCTCGGTGCTCCGCCACCAGCACCATTTCGCGATCGTAGTCCACGAAACAAATGCGAGTCAGCCGCTCGTGAGCCACGCGGTAATCGAGCGAGACGGTGTGGAGATAACGCAGGTAGACGCTTCGATCCGACAGCGCCCGGTGAAATTCCACCATCAGCGGTTCGTCCTCGGGACGGATCGGTCGGATCATGACCGCCGTCGCATCCTTCAGGGTCCACGGAGCGGCGTACTGGCTTGGGTAAGGACGGATGGACGGGCGCGGCAGATCATCCCCGCTGATCGCCGAGTCGTGCACCAGCACACGGGCGTCCAGAGCAATAATGCCATCGGCCGAGACCAGCAGCGGGTTGACGTCAATTTCCTTTATCGCCGGGTGCTCCAGCACAAGCTCGCTGAAACGTACGAGGAGTTGCTCGAGCGCGGCCAGATCCACGGGCTTGCGCCCCCGTGTGCCCTGAAGCGCCTTAAAGATGCGGGTCTGTTCCATCATGCGCCGTGCGAGCGTGGTATTGAGCGGCGGCAAGGCAAGGGCGCGGTCCCTGAAAACCTCCACGAGCTCTCCACCGGCGCCGAAGAGCAGAACGGGGCCAAACTGCGGGTCGAGGGTGCTCCCGATGATAATCTCGTAACCCTGAAGCTTCACCATGGTCTGCACAGTCACACCCAGAAAGGCCGTCGCACCGGCTTTCTCGCGCACCGAAGCCTCAATCGCGCGGTAAGCCTGACGCACGGCAGCGGCTCCGCTGAGATTGAGCCGAACACCGCCGACGTCCGTTTTGTGCGTGACGGCCTCCGAAAGCAGCTTCAGAACAACCGGATAACCGATCTCGGATGCCAGTCGAGCGGCCTCGTCTTCGGTCGACGCCGGGCGCGTCTCGACGATCGGAATTCCGTAGGCCTGCAGCAATTGTTTGGACTCAAGCTCGGTCAGCAGGGTCCGGCCGGTTCGGCGAGCGTCTTCTAACAGTTTCGCGGCCGTGGCCCGTGCCACAGAGCCTTCGGCGGCCCCGGCTACAAGTTGCGGCGTCTCGTAAAGACCCCGCAGGTTATAGCTGAACCGCCACATGTACTGGAAGGCTCGCGCGGCGGTATCGGGATAGGAAAAGGTGGGGATGTTGGCGCGGTTCAGAATGGCTTCGGCGGCCGCCACCTGGGTGCCGCCCATAAAGCTGGCTAGGATGGGCTTACCGTCGAGCTTGGCGTAGGGCTTCAGCTCCTCGGCCACGGAGGTGGGGTCAGCCATGCCCTGCGGGGCCAGAATCACCAGCAGGCCGTCGCTGTCTGGGTCCTTGGACACGATTTCGGCGGCCTTGGCGTATCGATCGGCTGTGGCATCGCCGAGGATGTCGACGGGATTTCCGCCGCTCCAGTGGTGCGGTAGAAGCTGATCGAGCCGTGCCACGGTTTCCGGCGCCAGCGCGGCCAACTCGCCCCCTTCGCTGATCAGGGCGTCCGTGGCCAGCACCCCCGGCCCGCCGGCGTTGGTCAGAATCGCCAGGCGCGGCCCCTTGGGACGCGGTTGTTTGGCCAGAACCTCAGCCATGTAGAACAGGTCTGAGATGTGGCCCACGCGCAGCACCCCGACGCGGCGGAAGGCGGCGTCCAGCACTTCGTCGCTGCCGGCGAGCGCGCCCGTGTGCGACGCGGCGGCCCGGGCCGCGGCCTCGGTGCGGCCTGCTTTGATCACGATGATGGGTTTGTTCAGGGCTACCTGGCGCGCGGCCGAGAGGAACGATCGCGGGTTCCCGATCGACTCCATGTAAAGGATGATGCTGCGCGTTCGCGGATCGTCTCCCAGGTAGTCGATGACGTCGCCCCACCCGACGTCCACCATCGAGCCAATTGAGATAAAGGCGCTGAAACCGACGAATTCGCGCAGGCTCCAGTCGAGGATGGCGGTGCACAGGGCCCCGCTCTGGCTGATGAACGCAACGTTGCCGGGACGCGCCATGGCTCCTGCGAAGGTGGCGTTTAATCCGGTGAGCGGACTCATCAGCCCCAGGCAGTTCGGCCCGATCACCCGCATGCGCCCGCGCCGTGCATTGGCCAGGATCTCGGCTTCGAGTTCGGCGCCGGCCGGGCCCACTTCCCTAAACCCCGCCGAAATAATAATTGCGCCCTTCACCCCGCTCTCGGCGCACTCGGCGACCACGGCGGGGACGGTCGGCGCCGGTGTAACGATGATGGCCAGGTCCACCGCGGCCGGGGCTTCGGCGATGTTCGGGTAGGCTTTGATGCCGAGGACGGCGTCGTGCCTGGGATTGATCGGGAAGACGATTCCCCCGAAGGGATTGCTGAGGAGGTTCCAAAGTATGGTTCGGCCCACGCTGGCCGGTTTGTCGGTGGCGCCGATCACCGCTACCGTCCGCGGGGCGAAGAATATGTCCAGGGGATGCCCCCGCCCATGCAAAATGTCGTGGACGGGCTCGGCGGCTGGTGTGGGGGCCTGCTTCATAGGCTCGGATCGCCACTTTGTGAATTCGGAAGCTTCTTCAAGAGGGAAGTTTAACAGGTTGCGGAGAATTTGTTCTTTACCGCCTGCGCAGGCTGGAACCTCAGCCCCTGCCCCGAAGCACGGCTCAACACTTACGACATCTACCTAGGGCGTGCTAAAGAGCAGGGGCTGAGGTTCCAGCCCCCCCGGCGGGCCTTCGCCCGAACGTTCACATATGCACGGCCAGCACCGGGCAGGTCCCCAACTGAATTACGCGGTGAGTCGTCGAGCCAAAAAGCGCCAGATCCAGAGCGCTACGGCCCCGCACGCCGAGGATCACCAGGTCACTCTGGGCTTCGAGGGCGAGTTGCACGATCTCCTGGTACGGCTTGCCGATCCTTACCGTGCACTTCACCCGGCACCAGTTGTTGGCGTCTGGAGGCATAACCTTTCTGAGCGACTCCACGGCCTCGCGCGTGGCGGCCTGGAGATCGGCTGAGGCCGGGAGGTCCTCCAACACGTGCAACAACGTGATCTCTGCGTTGTACTCCATGGCGAGCGAGAACGCATAGTCCGAGGCGCGCCGGGAGTTTTCGGAAAAATCGCTGCAGAAGAGTATCTTCCTCAGGTGGACGGGGTCGCGCCGCTCTCCCGGCGTCACGAAATCGTGGGAGGGCTTTCGCACCGCCAGCACCGGGCAGTGAGCGCGCCGAAGCACCTTCTCGGTCGCCGAGCCCATCGTAAGGCGGTCCAAGCCGCGTCGGCCGTGCGTCCCCATCACGATCAGGTCCGCCGACTGCTCTTCAGCAAAGCTCAGAATCGCGTCCGGCACCATTCCGCGTTCGATACTCCACTGGGGCTGGACGCCATTCCAGCTCCGGTTTCTCACCAGTTCCGCCAGCCGCTTTTCGGCATCGGCGCTGAGGCTTGAGAACACGTCGAACGCCATGGAATCCGGGAAACTATAGTTGGGATAGGCCATCGTCAACGGCTGCACCACGTGCTCCAAGAGGAGCTTCGCGCCGTAATGCTTCGCGAGCGAGTACGCGTAGTCGTAGGCTCTGGTCGAATATTCGGAGAAGTCCACCGGGCAGACGATGCGTTCAATCTTGAGCATGCTGCGCCTCCTCTAATGGGCGGGACAATCCAAATCGATGGCTGCGGTCCCCGGCCACAGCACACTCTAGCGAGAGGGGCGCCGGGATTCAGTGACGCCCGCCCTTGCCGCTTGTGACCGCCGTCACACAAGCGCGAAGCCCGGTCCTCAAGCCGGCTTCAGAAATCGGTCAGCCGGCTTGGCAGCGCCACCCGCAGCGCATTCAACACCGCTGCGAGGTCGATAATCTCCTGTGCCACCGCGCCCTCGATCGGGGAGAGGCGGCCCACCGCGGCCAGCAACATGCCCAGCATGCTGAGTGCCATGCCGCCCACCGCGCTCTGGAGAGCGATCGAGCGCAGGCGGCGCCCGATGTGAATCAGTTGGTCGACCTTTTGCAGCGAAGCCTCCAGCACCACAGCGTCGGCAGCTTCGGAGGTCACGTCGCTGTTCACGCCGAAGGCCACCCCCACCGTGGCCGCCAGCATGGCCGGCGCGTCGTTGATGCCATCGCCCACAAACAGGGTTTTGGCGCGCGCGGCCTCCTCCTGGACGATTGCCACCTTTTCCTCGGGACTCTGTCCGAACCGCACCTCGGCGATGCCCACGGCCTGGGCCAGGTACCGCACTTCCTGCTCGCGGTCGCCGGATACTAGCATGATTTTCGTCACGCGATGCCGCGGCGCAAGGTGGCTGACGAATGAGCCGCTCTCCTGCCGGGGCGCGTCGTGAAAGCGGAGCAGGGCAGCAAAGGCGCCCTCCATCAGCAGCGCGCATTCCAGGCCGCCGGCCGCCGCCGGAATCTGGGCGTCTCGAGTCTTGTCCCGGCCGGCGATGTGAATGTTCTTTCCTCCGGCAATCCCGCGCAAGCCCTCGCCGGGCCGCTCGCTGACCCTGGCTACGGGGTCGAAGCCCAAGCCCTCTTCGGCCGCTGCGCGGAGAATCGCCCCAGCCAGCGGGTGCTTCGAATACTGTTCCAGGCTGGCCGCCGCGCGCAGCACGCTCTTCCTGGTGAATCCGGGCGCGCACACGATTTCTGTCAAACTGGGCCGCCCGTAAGTGAGTGTCCCCGTCTTGTCGAATATCAGCGTCCGGCAGCCGTCCACCTGCTCCAGGACGGCCGGATTCCTGATGATGATGCTGTGACGCGCGGCCAGCGAAATGGCGCCGATCACCGCCACCGGAATCGCAATCAGCAGTGGGCAGGGTGTGGCCACCACCATGACGGCCAGGAAGCGCTGCGAGTGACCGCTGATCAGCCAGGCGAAGCCCGCCACCGCTACCGCCGCCGGTGTGTACCACGCCCCCAGTTGATCGCCTAAGCGGCGCAGCCGCGGCCGGTTCTGTTCCGAAGCCTGCATCACGCGCACAATCTTGGCGTAGCGGGAGTCCACCGGCAGCCGGGTGGCCTCGAGGGTAAGCGCCGTTTCGCCGTTAACCGCTCCGGAGAGCACCTGGGACCCCGGCGCCTTCGACATTTCATAAGGTTCGCCCGTCAGGTAGGCCTCATCCATCACGCCGTGGCCTTCAACCACCACGCCGTCCGTGGGGCAGATTTCGTGGGGAAAGACCACCAGCCGGTCGCCGACCTGAATGGAGCCGAGGTCCACTTCCGCGAGGCCGTCCGCGTTTTGACGGTGGGCCGTGCTCGGCATGCGCTTCGCCAGCGCCTCCAGCACCGATGAGGCCCGCCGGGCGGCGAAGTGTTCAAGCGCCGTGCCGCCCGACAGCATCAGCACCACGATCGCCCCCACCAGGTATTGGCCCAGCAGCACCGCGGTGACAATCGACATGCCGGCGAGCAGGTCGGAGCCGAATTCGTGCGCCAGGAGCTTCCGGCACAGATCGACGACCAGAGGTACGCCGCCGAGCGCCAGGGTGGCATAGAGAGGGAGCTGCGAGCTTTCCGCACTAACGCCGAATCCGTATCGGAGGGCGAGGTGAAGCGCAATCCCGGCGGACGCCAGGATGGCGATGTAAGTCTCCATTCGGCGCGGCAGGGCCGGCCGGGTCGCGCTCTTCCGCCGGCCCGCAATCACGCTTCCGGGAGGCGTCGTCGCCTCAATCGCATTGTTCATGCCACGTGGCCTGCGCTCGATTCTGCTCCTCTATCGCAGCGGACCGTTCTCGGTGACCTCGAGCAAGTAGACGATGGCCAGAACGAATCCGTACACGATCGTGATCACGGTGAGCCTCTGCCCCCAGCGCTCGATCAGATCTTCTTTCCTGAATGCCTTCACTTCGGTCATTCCTGCTGTGGGCGAAACGTGAACCGGGTTCTCGTGAATTCCCAGCAGGTTGCGATAGATAGCCATGCCAAGGACCACCAGTGCCAAGATGGCCCACGGAACCACGTAGATCCATAGTGCCATGGCATCCTCCTTCCGGGTATCTCCCATGGCCCCGATTTCTTGGCCCAGCGAGTTGCGGGCCTTTCTGTCGCTGCTGTTCGGGGAGCCGCAGTCAATACCCCAACGCGGCTGCCCTCACAGCGT
>DATJAQ010000353.1:0-10882 GCA_035516075.1 Terriglobia bacterium
ACTGCAAGGCGCTCGTCGCTATCGCTGGGGTAAAGGACCAGATCGAAGTGTTCGTTGGTTCCCGAGCCAACTGTTTCTTCTAACGAGACTCGCAGCGGAAACGAAGCCAGGAGCGCCCGGGCTACGGTTCGCTGGTAATACTTCTCGTCGTCCAGATAATAAATCCCAGGAGACCACTGGGGACCATGAAAGCGATATGCAGCATTTCTATCGAAACATCCTGCTATATACCGGTCCTCCCGCTCCAGCTCTCGACCTGCGAGTTCCACGATTTGATTAAGCTCGTCTAGCCCGAAACGTGCCATCATTTACGCCCTCTATGTGTCCAGATCATCTTTCGTCTGCCGCGCGGACTGCGGCGAAAAACGCTCGGAGCTTGGACGCGTCTTTCACGCCCGGAGCCGATTCCACGCCGCTGGCCACGTCCACGGCGAACGGCCGCACCTGCCGGATGGCCTCGGCCACGTTTTCCGGCGTGAGCCCGCCCGCCAGAATTACGCGGGCGTAGCTAGCGGCCTCGCGAGCCTTTGCCCAGTCGACCGTCCGGCCGGTGCCGCCCTTGAGGTCGGGATGATATGCGTCCAGCAAAAACGCGGCGGTATCGAGCATTTCCAAATCCTGGGGCACGAAGCTCTCGTCAACGGTCACGGCGCGAATCACCGGAATCGGCCACCGGAAGCCGTTGAGGCTCCTTGGAAATCGGGGCCCATGAAGTTGAATCGCGCTCACTCCCGCGGTGCGCGCTACGCGCACGACGTGCCCGGTGTCGGTTTCATCGGCGAAAACGCCGACCGCGATCGCCGGGGGCGGCACCGCACGACCGATGATCTCCCGCGCCGCCTCGGGTGATATGTAACGCGGCGACGGCCGGTAGAAGTTGAAGCCAAGGGCCGAAGCGCCCAGCTCGACGGCGAGCTCGGCGTCCCCAGGCCGGGTGATGCCGCAGATTTTGATTCGCGTCATCGGTATGGCCGGGTGAACAAGCAGTCCGAAGATTGATTCATTGACTCAATGATTCATTGACTCAATCTCCGTGCTCCTGTCTCCTGACTCCTCGCTTCCAGCAACTCCGCCAACGCCCGCCCCGGGTCCGGCTGAGCAATCAGGCGTTCGCCGATGAGCACCGCGTCGAAGCCCGCTTCGCACAGCCGCGCGAGATCGGTGGCGCTCGAAATGCCGCTCTCGCTGACGGCGAGGCAGCCCGCAGGAATGACGGGCCTGAGCCGCAGGGAGGTCTCAAGCGTGACCTCGAAAGTCCTCAAGTCGCGGTTATTGACGCCGATGATTCGGGCGCCCGCAGCGACCGCGCGCCGCGCCTCCTCTTCGTGGTGGACCTCGACCAGTGCGGCGATCCTGAGGCGGCTCGAAAGGTCAATCAGTTCGCGGAGCTCATCGTCTCCGAGCGCCGCCACAATCAGGAGCAGAGCGTCCGCGCCCGCCGCGACCGATTCGAAAACCTGGTAAGGATCGAAGACGAAGTCTTTACGTAGCACGGGCAGGCTCACGGCCTCGCGCGCCTGGCGCAGATGGTCGAGCGAGCCGCGGAAGAACTCCTCCTCGGTGAGGACCGAGAGGGCCACCGCTCCGCCCGCTTCATAGGAGGGGGCAATTTCGCCCGGGCGGTAATCGCGCGAGAGCACCCCGCGCGACGGTGAAGCTCGCTTCAGCTCGGCGATCACGCCGAGGCCCTCAACAGCGAGCACAGCCTCGAAGTCGCGCACGTCCGAACCCAGTTCCAGCCGCGCTTCGGCTGCCTCGCGGACTTGAGAGAGGGGCGCCCGCACCTTCGTCACACCGAGGCGCTGGCGGCATTGCAGGAGAATCTTTTCGAGGAAGCTTTGCATTGAGAAGACCGGAGTCAGGAGACAGGAGTCAGGAGCGGAGACAAATGGCGGCCAGGCATTGACTCACTGGCATGGCAGACGCCGCCGAAACAAGCAATATCTTCTGACTCCTGTCTTCTAACTACTTTTGTACTGCCAGCCCCGCTTTTTGCCAGCCTTCGAGTCCGTCCTGGTAGACCAGAATCTTCGCAAAATCGAACCCTCGGGAAAGCAGGACGCGGGCGCCGGCGCGGCTCACAGCGCAGACGTCGGAGGCTCCGCCGTGGCCGGATTCGTAGAGCACCAGCGTCTTGTCTTTAGGGAGCCCGGTGGCGCGCGGGTCCAACTGGTCCACCGGGATGCTCAGGGCGCCGGGCAGGTGGCCGGCGGCGAATTCGGCGGCGGGACGCACGTCTATGAACACCGGCTTCGGGTCTGAAGCCAGAAGCTTTTGCACGTCCGCGGTGTGAATCAGCGTGGGCTGGCGGTTCTTGAGCTCGTCCGGGCTGCAACCGAGCGCCGCGTTCGCAGGCGAGGCGAAGGCGCTCGCAGCGGCCGGGTCGCCGAAAGATCCGAAGCTGGAACCGTTGCCATCGGAGGCGGCTGAACCTCCAGCCGGGGGCCCTTTGGATTTGGCGGTGGTGCCGCCCTTGCCATCGCCCGGCTTCGCCAGTTGCCGGTCAATCAAGCCGGCAAGCTGTTGGTAATCCGGGGGGCCGAAGAATTTTTCGTGGCCCACGAAAAACGTCGGCGTGCCCAGAACACCTGCCGCGTGGCCGTCCGCCAAGTCGCGCTCAACGCGCGCCTTCGCGGTCCCGTTAATTAGACATTCGTCGAACTGCCGGGTGTCGAGCCCCAACTCGGCGGCGTAGCGATCGAGCGCCGGCTCACTGAGATCGTACTGGTTCTGGTAGAACTTTCGTTCCGCTTCCCAGAATTTTCCCTGCTGTGCCGCGCACTCGCTGGCTTCGGCGGCCGTCTGGGCGTAGGGATGGATCTGCGAGAGCGGGAACTGACGGAACACAAAGCGGATCTTGGTGCCGTACTTCGCGAGCAACTGCTCCACGACGGGTTCGGCACGGCCGCACGCCGGGCATTCAAAGTCGCCGAACTCAACCACCGTAACCGTGGCGTTCGGATTGCCGAGGCTGTGGCTGTCGGGTTGCACCAGGTGCTCGTCGAGGGTCTGGTCAGAAACGTCCTGCCCGGGCGGGAGCTCGGGGCGTCCGACGAGGTATCGAAAGACGAAAACGCCCGCCACCGTCATCAGCACCAGGATCAGGCCGTACCGCTTGCGCACCGAAAAGCGCGCGGCCTCGGTTTCCAGCGCCTGCACGCTGCCAGGCACCTGAGGGCGGACGTCCGCCACCGCCAGAAGAAAGATCAGGGCCACTATGATCGCTGAAGCTACGCACCAGGCGCACCAGGCGTGAATGACGAAGGCCTCGAGCCCGGTGAGGTAGATCGAAAAGGCAACTCCCGCCCCGGAAATCAGCGCCACCGTCTCCTGCACGAGTTGGCGCGCCGCCAGGGGCACCAGCCACGCCTGCGCCAGCACCAGCACGAGCAAAGTGCCGTACATCAGCACGCCAAACACCGGCACCGGCTGGCCCCAGAACTCGGCGTAACGGCTGGCCCGCACCACGTCGCAGCCTGTTCCGAGGCAGATCAGCGGGTGCGACGGCGAGGTGTACACCCAGCGCAGGTACAGCGCGTCAAACAGACCGCCAAGCGTCAGGACGAGAAGCAGGACTTTGCGCATTGAGCCATCCCAGAGCGAACCCCACCCGGCGTCCTGAGGTGGCACGTGACGCCTCCGAGGCGGAGGAGACGCTCGCGTCCCAGCCTGATCCCCGCCGCGAAGTCGGCGTGGCCGAGCACGAAGCGTTGGCGACGTGGCCCGGGGGCACCAGGCGCCGGGCGCTGCATACTCCGGACAGGGTAATCATACCGGACTCCGCGCACCCTGGCAACGCTGCGGACGCCGTCCGGCGGGCGATCGAGGCCGAGCGGCTAGGCTAGGCCGCGCTGAGCTGCGAAGTGCAGTTCGGGCAGCGCGTGGCCGCCGCCGGAATGCTCGTCTTGCAATACGAACAGTCCTTGGTGGCCGGGGGTGCGGGCCCCGCGGCCGGCTTCGGCATCAAGCGATTGACCCACTTGATCAGGACAAATACGGCGAAGGCGACGATCAGAAACTCGATGATGGTGTTCAGGAAGCTCCCGTAGGCAATGACGACGGCCCCGGCCTTCTTTGCGTCGGCGAGCGCGTCGTAATGTTGCCCGGACAAATTGATGAACTTATTGGAGAAGTCAACGTGGCCGAGCACCAAGCCGATGGGCGGCATGATGATGTCGCTCACCAGCGAAGTTACGATTTTGCCGAAGGCCGCGCCAATGATGATGCCGACAGCCATGTCCATGACGTTGCCACGCATGACGAAAGTCTTGAACTCTTTCCACATGACCTTCCTCCTCGTTGACCTTCAGAATCAAGCTCCGCCCTACCGCAGCCGGGCGCCGGCGCCTGGAAGCCCAGCCTGGCTCCGGTGCTATACTAATTTCGCGCTCCGGCCGGGTCAACCCGCATGCCGGGTCACGGCAAATCGTGAAGTTCCGACATGTCCAGCAAGACCTTGATCACCGTGGAACAGTACGCGGCTTTTGATGAGCCCGAGGGTGTCCGCTGCGAGCTGAGTGAAGGCGAGTTGGTCATGACGCCGTCACCGATGATGTTTCACGACGTGTTCGTGAACCGGATCAATCTCCCTCTTAGTTCTTTTGTTCATGAACACGATCTCGGCGAAGTGATCATCGAGACCGACTTTCAGTTGGGCGAAGACACTGTTCGCCGCCCGGATGTTGCCTTCATCGGCGCCGAAAAACTCGCGCTAATCGATCCGCATAAGCGCCTGCAGGTTGCGCCCGATCTCGCCATTGAAGTCGCATCGCCTTCCGATCGCCCCGACGATTTGATGCTCAAGGTTCGGCAATATCTCAGCGCCGGGACAGCTGCTGTACTCGTGATTTACCCTGAGGCACATCTCGCCTATCTCCACCGCGGCCCGGACAAAGCTGAAGTCTTCGAGAGCGGACTCATCGAGCTTTTACCCGGCTTCGGCATCGACCTCAACGACATTCTGAGCTGATTCTCCACTGAGCATAGCTCCCCCGACAGGCACGCGCAGAAGACTCGGCTGCTGAGGCGTGCCCTACGAGGGGCAGCGACATGCATCGGGGAGGCCCGTCAGCATGCAAGAGCGCTGTGGCCCGGTGCTATACTGCGCTGCTATGTCTAAACCGAATCGCTTTCGAAGTACGGCCATCTTCGCCGGTCTTCTCGTCCTGGTCTCGTTCGTTACACGCTCGTGGTCCGGGTTCGGCTGCCCGGCGGACCCTCCGCGGATTGACCCCAGCATGTATGCGGGCTTGAAATGGCGCCTGATCGGACCGTTTCGAGGCGGGCGCGCCATCACGGCGGCCGGGGTGGCCAGTCAGCCGGACACCTACTATTTCGGCGGCGTGGGCGGCGGTGTGTGGAAAACCACCAACAGCGGTCGCACGTGGGCGCCGATCTTTGACGCTGATCCCATCTCGTCCATCGGGGCCCTTGCGGTAGCGCCCTCAGACCCGAGAGTCATTTACGCCGGCACCGGCGAGGCGGACATGCGTTCGGACATCTCCTTCGGGGACGGTGTGTACAAGTCCACCGATGGCGGCCGCACCTGGCAGCACGTTGGGCTGGATGAGACCCGTGCCATAGGCCGCATCCTGGTGGATCCCCACAACCCGGACGTGGTGCTGGTGGCCGCGCTCGGTCACCCCTATGGACCAAATCCGGAACGCGGCGTGTTCCGCTCCACGGACGGCGGAAGCACGTGGACGAAAGTGCTCTACAAGGACGAGCATACGGGCGCGGTCGATCTCAGCTCCGACTCGGAGACCGGCCACGTGGTCTACGCGTCGCTCTGGGAAGCGCGGCGCCCACCCTGGAGCGTTTACGGGCCGATCGAGGGGGCGGGCGGCGGTATCTACAAGTCGGCCGACGGCGGCGCCACCTGGAAGGAGCTTCGGGGCCACGGGCTTCCCGAAGGTGAGGTTCACCGCATCGGCCTCTCAGTCGCCCCCGGAGACCAGGGCCGCCGCGTTTACGCCCTGATTGACGCCGTGAAAGGCGAGGATCGCGGGCTCTTCCGGTCCGACGATGCCGGGGCCACGTGGCGGCACGTTTCAGCCGACAGCCGAATCGACGGGCGCGCCTGGTACTTCAGCGGCGTCTTTGCCGACCCTCACACTCCCGATACGGTGTATGTGGCCAACACCGCGCTCTACCGTTCGACCGATGGCGGGGCCAGCTTTGCGCCCATCAAGGCTGCGCCAGGCGGCGACGACTACCACTTTCTCTGGATCAATCCCACGGATTCCAGGCGCATGATCGTCGCCAGCGATCAGGGCACCGTAGTGAGCGTGGACGGCGGCGACACTTGGAGCTCCTGGTACAACCAACCCACGGCGCAACTTTATCACGTGGCCACCGACAACCAGTTTCCCTATCACGTTTACGGCGCCCAGCAGGATTCCGGAAGTATCGAGGTGGCCAGCCGCGGCGATTCGCTCTCGCTCAGCTTCCGAGACTCCGAACCCACTGCAGGTGGCGAAGGGGGCTACATTGCTCCCGACCCGCTTCGTCCGGACGTCGTGATCGGCGGCGGCACCTACGGCGGCATCGACCGCTTGTGGCGGAGCACACATCAGACCCAGAACATCTCGCCCGCCCTTGGCCACGGGCGCGGTTTCTCCGAGGAGTCCGGCTGCCACGCGGGCCAGGGGTTCCGCTTCACCTGGACTTCGCCCATCTTGTTTTCGCAGAAGGAGCCGCAGGCGCTCTACTTCAGTTCGCAGATCCTCTGGAAGAGTCTCGACGACGGCACAAGCTGGCAGGCGTTCAGTCCGGACCTCACGCGGCCCGCCGGCGGTCCGCAACCGCCGCCCCGGAGCGGTCCGGCGGAATTTGAAAAGGTCACAGGCTGCGGCGTGGTTTACACGATCGCGCCCTCGCCGCTCGAGGCCGGACAGATCTGGGCGGGCACCGACGACGGGCAGATCCAATTGACGCGCGACGGCGGCAAAACCTGGGCCAACGTGACGCCGCCCTCCCTCGGCCCCTGGAGCAAGGTGAGCCTGATGGACGCGTCGCACTTCGAGGCCGGCACGGTGTATGCTGCCATCGATCGCCATCGTTTGGACGACTACGGCCCGCACGTTCTTCGCACTCACGACTTCGGACGCACCTGGCAGGAAGTGGATGCGGGCCTTCCTGCGACCGGTTATGTTCACGTAGTGCGAGAGGACCCGGAGCGCACAGGGCTGCTCTACGCCGGCACCGAGACCGGCGTCTTCGTGTCATTCGACGACGGCGGTCACTGGCAGAGCCTGCAGTTGAACCTACCCACGGCGCCGGTTCACGACCTGGTGGTGCACGGCGACGACCTGGTGATCGCGACGCACGGGCGCTCCTTCTGGATTCTGGATGACATCACGCCGCTGCGGCAGTTGAACGCCCAGGTGGCGGGCGCGGAGGCGTATCTGTTCAAGCCCGAAGCCGCGCTGAGGCTGCGTTCGCGCCCGTTTGAC
The DNA here is from genome assembly GCA_035516075.1 of Terriglobia bacterium. Classification (GTDB taxonomy): domain Bacteria; phylum Acidobacteriota; class Terriglobia; order UBA7540; family UBA7540; genus Gp13-AA77. Next base: position 7,455 of record DATJAQ010000353.1, read on the forward strand.
GGCACACCGCTGCCGCCGGACGAGCCCACGGCCCAGAATCCTCCCGCCGGCGCTATCCTCGACTACTTTTTGAAATCGGAGCCGCCGGGCGATGTGACGCTCGCGATTGTGGACGCCCAAGGCAAGCCGGTGCGCCAATATTCGAGCGCCGAGAAACCCTCGCCGCCGCCCCGGGCGCCGACGGTGACCAGCTACTGGTGGCCGCGCCCGATGCTGTTGACGAAGCACGCCGGCATGAACCGGTTCGTCTGGGATCTCCGCTACACGCCGCCCGCCGGCGGGGGCCGGGGCTTCTTCGGGCCGCGGGGCCTGATGGTGTTGCCGGGTGACTACAAGGTCCGCCTCCTCGTCAATGGCCACACCTACGAGCAGCCGCTCCAGGTGAAGCTCGACCCGCGAGTCAACATCTCGCGGGCCTATCTCGAGCGCCAGTTCGCGTTTGAGCAACAAGTGGTCGGCGCCATGACCAATGCGCGCGATCTGACCACGGCGGTCCGCGACCTCAGCGCCAAGCTCGCCGGCTTGGAAAAACCGATGGCGGCCAGGCCTGAGACCCAGGACATCGCGCAGCAGCTTACAGCCGTGGAAAGGCGGCTCGCGCCGCTGCTGGGCGAGGGATTGAGCGGAGCGCCGGCGCCGGCCGAGCCGCTGAGCGCTCCCCGTATTTCGGCGCTGCTCGCGCAGGCGCTCTCGGTGGCGGATAGCGCTGACGCCCTGCCCACCGAGGCCGCCGTGGCGGCGGCGCATGAGGCGCAGAGCAGTCTGGCCGCGGCGCGCGTGCGCTGGGACGAGATCAAGAAGAAGGATGTGGTGGATCTGAACGCCGACCTGGCGCGGCACGGCTTGGGGAAGATCGAGGTGATGGATGACCTGTAAGCGCGCACCCGGAGGGCGGGCTTCTGCGCCGGCTACGGGGCCGCTGCGCCTTTCTCACGAATCTGCACGTACTGCCAGCCGAAGCGCCCCTTGATGCACAGATGCCCGCGCGTTACGTCGTTTTCGAGGGGTGAACCGACCCTGACAATCTTTCGATCCTGCACCTGGAGGGTCAGGGTGCATCCCACGCCGCAGTAGGGGCAGATGGTGTCCGTCGAGGTTTGGCGCGCCTCGTCCCAGGTTCCGGAGCGGCGCATCTGGTATTCGCTCGCAAACATCAAGGCGCCCGTGGGGCACACGCCGATGCAGTTTCCGCAGTAAACGCAGGCCGACTCCGGAAGGGGCGCGGCGTACTCGGTGGAAATGCGGGCGTCAAACCCGCGGCCCGCCACGGCGATGGCAAAGGTGTTCTGGGCGTCGGTGCCGCACGCTTCCACGCACTTGTAACACAGAACGCACTTGCCGTAGTCGCGGACGTAGAGTTCGTTGTCGGCCTTCACCGGCTGCGCCACCGAGGCCGCCCGCGACCCATCGCCGGCAGCGTGCCAGCCCGCCCGGGCGGCATCCCTGGTGGCGGACGGCGCCTGCGGCGGCCCGAACCGATCCGGACGCGCTCCGTAGTGCTCGAGGTAGGCCTGAATCTGGGGCGAGGTCGTAACGTCCGCCGAGGAGGCCAGGAACTCCAGCACCAGCCGGCGGCTGAGCCGGACGCGATCAGAATCCGTTCGCACCACCATGCCTTCTTCGGCCTTGCGCGAGCAGGCGGGCACCAGCGTCCGCGACCCTTCCAGCTCCACCACGCAGATGCGGCACACATTCACGGGGGTGAGCGTTTCCAGGAAGCAGAGGGTGGGGATTTCCACCCCGGCCTCTTGCGCCGCCCGCAACAGCGTGGCGCCCTCCGGCACCGCGACCTGCCGGCCGTTGACGGTGAGGCCCAGCTGGCGGCGCGGTGGAGGTGCGGGCGCAACGGGAACGGGGCCGCTCGGGAAGGGGACGATGGGCGCCGAGGGCTGACGCGGAAGCGGTGGTGCGGTCCCAGTGGCGCGCTCACTCATGGGGCGCTCCTGGGCGGGGTCCCGAGGCGGGCTTCTCGAACAGCGGCCAGCGGCGCAGGGCCGATTCGACGGCGCTTGAAGCGGTCTGCCCCAGCCCGCAGATCGAGGCATCGCGCATCACCTGCCCGATTTCCTGGAGCAAGCCGAGCTCATGCCCTACCGAGCCCAGCGGGCGCCCGCGGGCGAGGCGCTGCAGCAATTCCTCCTGACGCACGGTGCCCACGCGGCACGGCACACATTGTCCGCAGGACTCGTCGCGGAAGAAGGCGGCGATGCGCAGGAGGATTCTGCGAAGGTCGACCGTATCGTCAAAGAGCATCACCACAGCCGAGCCGAGCGAGGCGCCCATGGCCCGAGTGCCCTCGAAGGTGAGGGGCGTGTCGAGCTCGTCCGGCGCCACGAAGGCTCCGGCAGCGCCGCCCAACAGCACCGCCTGCAAGCGCCCGCTGCCCGCCACGCCGCCGGCGAGCTCGATAATCTCGCGGAGCGTGGCGCCGAAGGGCACCTCGTAGACGCCCGGCCGCGCCACATGGCCGGAGAGGCAGAAGAGCTTGGGCCCGGTGGAACCGTGGGTTCCGATCGATGCAAAACGCTCCCCGCCTTCGCGCACGATGAGGAGCACGTTGATGAGCGTCTCGACGTTGTTGACGACGGTCGGTTTGCCGAACAGCCCGGCCTGGGTGGGGAACGGCGGCTTGTTGCGCGGCTCACCCCGGAACCCTTCGATGGAGTTGAAAAGCGCCGTCTCTTCGCCGCAGATGTAGGCGCCCGCGCCGCGCCGCAGCTCGATGTCGAAGCGCACGCCCCGCCCCAGAATGTTGCCGCCGAGCAAGCCCCGGGCGCGCGCGGTCGCGATGGCGTGCGCCATGCGCTCGCCGGCCAGCGGGTACTCGCCGCGCAGATACAGGTAGCCCTTCTCGCAGCCGGTGGTGTAGGCGGCGATCGTCATCGCCTCGACCACCGAGAACGGGTCGCCCTCCATCACCACGCGGTCCTTGAAAGTCCCCGGCTCAGACTCGTCCGCGTTGCACACCAGGTAGTGGGGCTGGTTGGCGGGATCCCACTTCCGGGCGCTCGGAAAAGCAGCCCCGCCGCGCCCCATCAGCCGCGACGACGCCACCTCGCGCGCCACCCAGCCCCGGCCCAGCGACAGTGCGCGGCGCAGCCCTTCGTAGCCGCCGTGGGCCCGATAGTCGTCGATACTCTCCGCATCCACGCGGCCGAGGCGGCGCAGCAACGCCAGTTCCGAGGGTTCCGGCCGGCGGGTTTGCGGGACCGAAACGGCCGCCTCAAAGCGGTCCGGCGCGTCTGCGGCCAGGGCGCTCTCGCTCGCCTCAAGAGCCTCCGCCAGCGCCGCCGCGCTCGCCGGGGCAAACACCCTTTCGCCGCGCCGCTCACCGGCGATCGACATCAAAGCGGCCGGCGCGCGCTCGCACATTCCAAGGCAGGAACTGCGGTACCAGATCGCTTTGCCGCCGGGCGAGGCCGACCCGG
>DATJAQ010000354.1:0-21841 GCA_035516075.1 Terriglobia bacterium
TCCGTTTTGGCTGTAAAGGTCCAGCGGATTGGTGACGGGCGTCCCGGGTGCGGGTCGGGACGGACACTGCGCCGCGGCGCTTAAGGAAATCCCACTCACCAGCGCGAACTGCAACAGCCGAACCTTAATGCGCATACCGACGTGCTCCCTTCCATCTCTCAGCCACGATGGCCGCACCGGCGCGGGGCTCCGAACCCCTTCAACTCCAACGGGCAACTTCAATCCTGACGGTCCGCCCCATGACGGATTCGAGCCGGCGCGGTTAGAACGGCCGCGGCGGGTAAACGGCGATCGACAATGCTCCCGGATAGAGCAACTGAACCGGCGATGTGCTGGTCTCGGTCAAAGTGCACGATCTGCCATTCGACGTGACCGTGAGGATGCCGATGGCCGACGCCGGCCCGTGATTCACCTCGAGGTAGTCCCGGCCGAATTCGTCAACGTACAGCACATTCCCCGTACCCGTGGTGTCGCGGGTCACGACCGAGCCTAACCAGGGCAGCGTATTAAAGCCAATGAGCGTAGGCGACGTGCAACCGCGAGTGGCGGCGCCTGTGGTCTTGTTAAAAAATGCCGCCGTTACCGTGCCGCCCTCGCTGTTGGCGATGTAAAGAAGGCTTTCGTCGGGGCTGAGCCGGATGGCGCCCGCGTCCACTCCCGCACCCACCTGGTAAGCGACCGTGGGGGCAAGCTTGCCCGTGGTCAAGCTGGAGACTTCCACGACGGTGGAGGCAGAGATGTCACCGAAAATTGCAAACCGGCCATCCTGGGTGAGGTCAACGCCGCTCGGAAGACTTCCGCTACCGCAGTTGCCAAGACAGGGGACGCCGCCGGTGTAGCCGGTTGAATTCTGCCGGTCCCCGTTCGATACGGGGATTCCGCCCGTCACATTGAAGGATTCGATGGAGCCGTCGCCATAGGCCACAACCAGGATCGCGCCGTTGACGGCCATGCCGCTCACCGAACCGCCTTGCAGTCCAACCGCCGGCACGTCGCCCAAAAACGTCAGTCCGCAACCCGCTTGCAGTGCGAAAGTTCCCAGGGTGTTCGAGGCGGTGAAGCTGGCATAGAGGTAGTTGGAATTGACGGCCAAACCGATGCCGTTCGTACTGCCATCATCACTCGTCGAACCGAACGAAATGCCCACCGGTTGCTCCGACGGCATCGAAATGGAGGCAATATCGTTGCTGTAGGCTTCGGAAGCGTAAAGGCACGGGGCTGAAAGGCTGGGAACCGAGTTCACTCGCGAGGTGCCAAAAAAACCACCCTGAATGCCAAAGCCACCCGTAACGACGTAACTCTGGTACGTCAGTTGTGTGCCTGAGGCCTGGTAAAAGGCGGTTAGGTTCGGCGACGGATATGCTATGTCTTGATTTACCGCCACCACAATCGAAGTCGCGGGGCGGTCCTGCCCGACCGCTGGAGACGGATCAATGCCCAGGCAGAATGCCGTCAAGGTTAGAAACGCCGCCGGCCAGAAATGTCGATTCCGCGCCTTCATTCGATTAGACCTCTAGGGTGTCAGCCCGGTTGGAGTACGAACTTGAAGCGTAGCCGCCGTCGAACCCCAAAGTCAAGCCGTTTCGGTATTAGAACGTGAGGTTATAACAAAGAGTGTAATTCTCCGCGATGGCCGTCGTTTGCCTCCAGCGGAGGATGGACGCTTCGGGAAAAGGGGTTGGCGTCTTGAAGTCCCTTGGGCGCCTCCGGGCCATCAGCCCCGAAGCCCGCCGTGATACAATAGCAAGTCATCACTCCCTGAGAGGATCATCGATCCATGGCGCAAATTGACTTGATCGTCGGGCGCGAGATTCTCGACTCGCGCGGCAACCCCACCGTGGAAGCGGACGTTCACCTGCGCGACGGCTCCTTCGGGCGCGCTGCCGTGCCTTCGGGCGCGTCCACCGGCGTCCACGAAGCGCTGGAGCTGCGCGACGGAGACAAACGTTACGGCGGCAAAGGCGTGTTGCAGGCGGTGGACAATATCAGCACCTACATCGCGCGCGAGCTGGGAGGGCAGGAGGCGAGCGAGCAGGCCCTGATCGACGCTCATCTTCAGGCCATCGACGGCACCGCCAACAAGAGCAAGCTGGGCGCCAACGCCACCCTGGCCGTCTCCATGGCCGTCTGCCGGGCCTCGGCGCGCTCTGCCCATCAGCCCCTTTACCGCTACCTCGGCGGGCTCAGTGCCCGCGTGCTACCGGTGCCGCAGATGAACATCCTCAACGGCGGTGTGCATGCCGACAACACCGTGGACTTCCAGGAGTTCATGATCATGCCGGTGGGCGCGGAGAGCTTTGCGGAAGCGCTGCGCATGGGCGTGGAGACGTTTCACACCCTGCAGAAAGTGCTCAAAGGGCAGGGCTACTCGACTTCGGTGGGCGACGAGGGCGGTTTTGCGCCCAGCCTCAAGACCAACGTGGAAGCCATCGAGCTAATCCTGAAGGCCATCGAAGAGGCCGGCTACTCCCCCGGGCACGATATCGCCCTGGCGCTCGATCCGGCCGCCAGCGAGCTCTACGAAGGCGGCAAGTACGTCTTCTTCAAATCGGACAAGTCGAAAAAATCCGCCTCAGACATGGTGAAGATCTACGCCGACTGGGTGCGGCAGTATCCCATCATCTCCATCGAAGACGGTCTGGCGCAGGACGACTGGGAAGGTTGGAAGGAGCTCACCGGCGAGCTCGGCGGCAAGATACAACTGGTGGGCGACGACATCTTCGTGACCAATACGGACCGGATCGAGCGCGGTATTGAAGAAGGCGTGGCCAATTCGATTCTCATCAAGCTCAATCAAATAGGGACCGTGACGGAGACCATCGCCGCCATCGACCTCGGCCGGCGCCACGGCTACACCTCCGTGGTCTCGCACCGGTCGGGCGAGACGGAAGACAGCTTCATCGCCGATTTTGCCGTGGGCCTTTCCACCGGGCAGATCAAGACGGGCTCCGCCAGCCGATCCGACCGCATCGCCAAATACAACCAGTTGCTTCGTATCGAAGAAGAATTGGGCGAAAGCGCGCAGTTCCCGGGCCGGAGCACGGTGAAGTGCGCGCAGGATAAGTAGGAGTCAGGGGCCGGGGCCGAGGGGTGAGGGTTAGGGCACTGGGGAAGAACGCCGCGCCTGCTGCCCTTTACTCAGGACATTTTGGCCGGCGTGCCGGGCGTTGCTCGTGCCCACGTCAGCTTCATCCCCGTGAGCTGCTCGAGCACGTTGACCGGCGCATACTGGGGCGTGACCATCGCCGCGCGCGACACGATGAACGTCTGCTCGAGGGCGAACTGACCTGAGAGCACCGCGTGACTCACCGAGTCCGTAAAAACCATCCAACTCGACCGAGGTGGAAATTCCCAGCGGTCCTTGCGGCAGCTCTCCTGGAAGTTCCGATTCTCCTTCAGGAAATTATGAAAGCGGTGCATCACGCAGTCGTAAGGCGAGGCGCCGAATTGGCGCAGACCTACCGCGCCGGCCAGGAGCGCCAGCCCGCGCCGCGCGGGCGAGCCTGCCCGTCGCGCCAGCTCGACCACCCCGGCGCCGCCCAGCCACTGCCCGGCGAGGACATCGAAAGGCTCGGTGGTAATCCACACCCGGGGCTGGCGGGGATGCAGGTTTGTGAAGAAGCGCAGGATGCGGTCGCCGTGCGTCGGGCGCGTGGGGAAGGCGTCCACGTGAAGCAGGTCGTTGCGCGCGTGGAGTGAGAGCTGGCGGCCTGCTTCTTCGAACGGGCGGAAGCTGGTGAAGTCCACGCGCCAGTTCGCGGCGTAACGCGGCAAAAGCCGGCGGAGTAATTCCACCGTTTGCCTGGAAAAACTCCGCACCAAACTGCGCAAGCGCTCGCGGTCGCCACCCTCCGCACCGGTCAGCACGTCCGTCGCGGGCCGGTAGGCGATGTTCTTGTGATACGCCGAGCCCGACTGCCGCTGGCTGAGCAGGAATTCGGAGTCGACGCCGGCAAACTGGGTGGGCGTTTGGGGAAAGAACAGGATATCGCCCGCCTCGAGCCGGCGGTAGAACTCCAGATCGACTTCGCGTCCGGCATCCGTAACCGTCAGAAGAGCCATGATGGACCACTAACCTTGAGCTGCATCTCGATGTCCAAGCCGGCCGCTACTCTATACCCAACGCCTTAGCGCCCCATGCTTCAATCCGGTCTGGAGGGCTCGGCGCCTGGATGCGCCCATCCCTAACCCGTGGCCGCCGGTTTGGCTTGGCTGGCCACTGCTTCCATGGCCTTGCGGACGCGTTCGGGATCGCCGAGGTAGTAGCGGTTCGCCGGCTTGAGATCGTGGTCCAGCTCGTAGACCAGCGGCATGCCGGTGGGAATATTCAGCTCCACAATGTCCGCGTCGGGGATGTTGTCGAGGTACTTCACCAACGCGCGCAGGCTGTTGCCATGCGCCGTGATCAACACGCGTTTGCCGGCGCGCACGTCGGGCGCGATCACATCGTTCCAGCAGGGCAGGAAGCGAGCCACCGTATCTTTCAGGCACTCGGTCAGAGGGAGCTGGCTCTTGGCGAGGCTCTGGTAGCGCGGATCGCGGCCGGGAAAGCGGGGATCGGCCTCTTCGAGCGCGGGCGGCTGGATGTCGTAACTGCGGCGCCAGACCTTCACTTGCTGCTCGCCGTACGTCGCCGCAGTCTCCGCTTTGTTAAGGCCCTGCAAAGCCCCGTAATGCCTCTCGTTCAGGCGCCAGTCGCGAATTACGGGGATCCACATCAGGTCCATTTCATCGAGTGCGAGCCAAAGCGTGCGAATGGCGCGCTTCAGCAACGAGGTGTAGGCAACGTCGAAGGTGTATCCCTCTTCCTTCAGGACGCGGCCCGCTGCCTGGGCCTCCTCGCGTCCCTTTTCAGACAGATCGACGTCGGTCCAGCCGGTAAACAGGTTTTCCTTGTTCCAGACGCTTTCCCCGTGCCGCAGCAGAACGACTTTGTGCATAGTTCCCTCGGGCTGAGTCCCGTGACCAGCGGGGATCGGTCCCAGCGCGTGCCTAGGGGACTACTGTAGCATTTCGAAGCCGGGGTATTCTCCAGGAGCCCCCGTAATCATAAGACGTTGCTGGCGCCGCGGGCGATCTTGGGGTTTAATGAGAGTCAACGGCAAGGTTGTCTTCGAGTGGTGAGAGGCTATGGCGTCCGGCGATCATCGGCGCCGCGATTCGCGGCGCTCCCGCGCAGGAAGGGCAAGGAGTGGACCATGAGTGCTGACGCGGTCGCACCGCCGCTGACGGCGATGTTGGCTCCCGAAAACGGCGTCCCCCTCGGATCGGACCCGGCGCCCGCCGCCGCCGTCGATGTCCCGGCCCGGCGCAAAATCCAATCGATCAATCCGGCCACCTGCGAACTGTTAAGCGAGCTGGACGCCGCCGATGAACCGGAGGTTCGTGCCGTGGTGGAGCGCGCGCGCCTGGCTGGCCCCGCCTGGCGGGCTTTGGGCGTGGCGGGCCGGGCGCGTTGCCTGCGCCGCCTGAAAGACGCACTTTTTGCGCGCCGGCACGACATCGCGGCGCTCATCACCCGCGAGGCCGGCAAGCCGCGGCTGGAGTCGCTGCTGGCTGAGGTCATGGTGGCCCTCGACGGCCTCGAGTACCTGGGCAGCCATGCCGCGGCGTTTCTCGCGCCCGAAAGGGTGCCGCATCAGAACCTGGCGGTGCGCTTCAAGCGCGGGCGCCTCGAATACGAGCCCTACGGCGTGATCGGCATCATCTCGCCTTCAAACTATCCCTTCAGCATCCCCATGAACCAGGTCGGCGCCGCGCTGGTGGCGGGAAACACGGTGGTGCTGAAGCCCTCCGAGTTCACGCCCCAGGCGGGCCTGGCCATCCAGGCGATTGCGGAAGAGGCCCGGCTGCCGGCGGGCGTGTTCAATGTGGTCGTGGGCGACGCCGTTACGGGCGCGGCGCTAGTGAGCTCGGCCATCGACAAGCTCGTCTTTACCGGCAGCGTTTCAACCGGGAAGCGAATTCAGGCCGAGGCTGCCGCGCGGCTGCTGCCCACGGTGCTCGAACTCGGCGGCAAGGATCCGGTGATCGTGTGCGCTGATGCCGACCTCGAGCTCGCTTCGAGCGGCGCCGTCTGGGGGGCGTTCACCAACGCAGGCCAGGCCTGTCTGTCGGCCGAGCGCGTTTACGTGGTGCGCGAGGTCGCCGACCGATTCACGGCGCTTTGCGCGGAGAAGACCCGGCGGCTGCGCGTGGGCGCGGGCGACGATCCCGATACCGAGGTGGGCCCGCTCATCCGTGAACGCCAGCTCCGCATCGTCGAGGAACACGTGGCGGAAGCGGCGGCCGCGGGCGCCACCGTCCTCACCGGCGGCCGGCGTGCGAGCCCCGGCGGTCTGGCGGGTTTCTTTTACGAGCCCACCGTGCTCACTGGCGTGCACCACGGCATGCGCATTATGCGCGAGGAGACCTTCGGCCCAGTGCTCCCCATCATGACGGTCCGCGATGAGGCCGAGGCCGTTCGCTTGGCCAACGATTCGCTTTTCGGCCTCTCCGCCAGCATCTGGACGCGCGACCTGGGGCGCGGCGAGCGACTGGCCAGGAGCCTGGAGTCCGGCTCGGTGATGGTGAACGACTGTTTGAGCTCGTTTGGGATCGCCGAGGCCCCCCACGGCGGCTTTAAGCTGAGCGGCCTGGGGCGCACGCACTCCTGGGTGGGTCTTATGGAGATGACGCGCGTCAAATATATTGACGTGGATCTGGTGCCGAGGCTGCCGAAGCTCTGGTGGTTCAGCTATGATGCGCGCGCCAACCGCTTGATGGAAAACTTCGTCGATTTCCTGTTCGCGCCAGGCTTTTGGACGCGGGTGGCCGGCGGGTGCGGTCTGCTGGCTCGGGCGGGTGGGCGGCTGCGGTCGATGAGGAAGCGCGACGGCACGGGCGGATGAGCAGGAGGGGGAAGCCCCCTCCGAAAAAAATGCTCGATTTGAGGAACGAAGCCACTATGTGCTTTAGAATCAGCGAGAGCGTAAAATTCATACTGCATTTCTGAGGGCGTTGACTGAGCGAGTCCATCCGATCAGTTCCTTCGCTGCTTTTCAGCGCCTGGGAGGGTGGCTCGGGCGCCGAAAAAAAGTGCCCGATTTCGGAACGAAGCCACTATGTCTTTTAGAATCAATAAGCGTGTAATTTTTATATAGACGTTTCCGGGTGAAATCGGGCCGAAATCGAGATGATGATGCGTTTGGGGCCCGGCCGAACCTCTCCCAACGGCCCTACCAAGTTGCGGGTTCTATGTTGAGCCGGCGAGGGGATCAAGGGGCCGGATAGCCGCGTTATGGGTTCGAGTAACGGTTTAGTTTACGACTGGAACGGGGCCTCCGGTCCCGAGCTTCGGGTGAGCCGCCCTCCGCTGCTTAACGACGAGACTCTGCGCGACGGTTTGCAGTCGCCATCGGTGATTGACCCCTCGATCGGGAAGAAGCTTGAAATCCTCCACTTGTTGGAGGAGGTCGGCGTAGACAGCCTCAGCCTGGGTCTTCCCGGCGCCGGACCACGGGCCAAGGCGGATGTGCTGGCGCTGGCGCGGGAAATCGCGGGTTCGAAGATGCGCATTCGCGCCAACTGCGCCGCGCGCACTCTGGAGTCCGACATCCGGCCGATTGCCGAAGTGATGGAGGCCACCGGCCTTGAGATTGAGGCCGCCACGTTTTTGGGCTCGAGTCCCATCAGACAGTACACCGAGGGCTGGACGCTCGACTTCCTGCTGCGCACCACGGAGAAGGCGGTGACCTTCGCGTGCAGTCTCGGCCTGCCCGTCATGTATGTCACCGAAGACACCACGCGGGCCCGGCCCGAGGTAATCAAGAAGCTCTACACCACGGCCATCGAGTGCGGGGCGCGCTCCGTGGTGGTATGCGACACCGTGGGCCATATCACGCCGCGCGGTGTGCAGGCGCTGGTGGGGTTCGTCTGCGAGGAAGTGGTGGCGCCGACGGGCGAACAGATTCGCGTAGACTGGCACGGCCACTCGGACCGCGGCCTGGCCGTGGCCAATTCGCTGGCGGCTTACGAGGCTGGCGCCGACCAGGTGCACGGGGTCATCCTCGGGATCGGCGAGCGCGTGGGGAACACGCCCCTCGACCAGATGCTGGTGAACTTGAAACTGTTGGGCGCGCCCGGCTATGCCGAGCGCGATCTCACCCGGCTGAAAGAATGTGTGAAGGCGGTGGCCGAGGCGGTGGGCGTGCCCATCCCGCCGAATTACCCCGTCTTCGGCGCCGACGCCTTTCGCACCGCCACCGGCGTTCACGCCGCTGCCGTGATCAAGGCCTACCGCAAGGACGACCGCGAGCTGGCCAATCGAGTCTACTCCGGCGTGCCCTCGCACTGGTTCGGCCTCGAGCAGCAGATTGAAATCGGACCGATGAGCGGGAAGTCGAACGTGGTGTTCTGGCTGGAACGGCATGGCCTGGAGCCCAGCGACGAGCGGGTGGAGCGGATTTTCACGCGCGCCAAACAGGCGGACCGCGTGCTGACGGAAGACGAGATTCTGGAGGCGTGTGCGGAACACAGCTCATCGAGAATGCTCGACAGAGGATCCCACGCTTCTGGCTAGTCGCATTACCGTGGTAATATGTTGGTATGCCAATCGCTTCTTCGAAGCTGACTGCACAGGGCCAGATCTCCGTTCCGGCTGAGGTCCGCCGGAAGCTGGGTGTCGGCCCCGGCTCCGTATTGGAATGGGACTCGGAGGGCACGAACATCGTAGTCCGCCGGGCCGGCCGTTACAATTTTGAGGAGGTCCACCGGGCCCTGTTCGCTGCCACACCTCCACGGAAGACCCTGAAGGAGCTGAAAGAGGGGATTCGCAAGTATATGCGGAGACGTCATGCGCGCCGTTGACACCAACGTCCTGATCCGGCTGGTGGCGCGCGATGACGCGAAGCAGGTTGCCTCGGCAGAAGCCTTCGTGGCGAAAGGTGTATGGGTATCGCACCTGGTACTTGTCGAAACCGCATGGGTGTTGACCTCGCTTTATCGTCTGGGCCCCCGAGAGGTTGCGGCCGCAGTGGAGATGCTTCTCAATCATCAAGACGTGGCGGTGCAGGACCCGGAAGCGGTGGCTGCCGCGCTTAGGAACTTTCGGCATCGGCCTGCGATCGGCTTTTCGGACTGCTTGGTGCTCGAAGTCGCTCGCAGGGCTGGACACCTGCCGTTGGGAACTTTTGACCGCGATCTCAGCAAGCTGAATGGCGCCGAGAGTTTATGATTGCCGGCGGTTGTGCGCTACGGTTGGGTCCCCGCGGACCTCGCCTTTCCGCTCACGACTCACGGCACCTGGAGAGGAATCTTGACGATGACCAGACTGCGGATTTGCTTGCTGCTCATTGTTCCGATGGCGGCAAGTGTTTTGGCCGCCGCCGGCGCCACACCTACGCCTTGCGAGAAGCTGGCGAATCTCGGCCTGCCCAACACCAAAATCACTCTTGCGCAGTCCGTGTCCGAAGGGGCCTTTACCCCGCCCCCATCTCCGATGCCGCCCATGGGTCCCCCGCCGAGCTTCAAAGACGTTCCGGCTTTCTGCCGCGTAGTGGCGGAGGCGGCGCCCACTCCGGACTCCGACATCAAGATCGAGATCTGGATGCCGGCGAGCGGCTGGAACGGAAAATTTCAGGGTGTCGGCAACGGCGGCTTCGCGGGCATGATTGACTACGAAGGCTTGGGCACGGCGGTCAAGCATGGGTACGCAACCGCCGCTACAGACACCGGCCATTCGGGCTCGCCCATCGACGCGGGCTGGGCGCTCGGGCACCCGGAGAAGGTGGCCGACTTTGGCTATCGGGGAATTCACCTGATGACGCAGGACGCCAGGGCGATCATCAGCGCCTTCTACGGCGACAATCCGCAACGCGCGTATTTTGCGAGTTGCTCCGACGGCGGTCGTGAGGCCCTGATGGAAGCCCAACGATTCCCGGAAGACTACAACGGCATCATCGCCGGCGCCCCCGCCAATTACTGGACTCATCTGCTCACGGCCGCTCTGTGGGACCTGCAGGCCACCACCCTAGATCCCGCGAGTTACATTCCCGTCGCTAAAATCCCGGCGATCAGCAAGGCCGTGACCGCCGCCTGCGATGCTCAGGACGGCGTGACGGACGGGGTGCTGAGCGATCCGCGGCAATGCCACTTCGATCCGGAGACGATAGTCTGCAAGGGTGCCGACGCGGCGAGTTGCTTGACCGCTCCGCAGGCAACCGCCCTAAAAGCAATCTACGCCGGGCCGCACGATTCCGCGGGTCACCAGGTTTTTCCGGGCTATCCGCCGGGTGGCGAGGAGGGAGGGGGCGGCTGGGGGCTTTGGATCACCGGCGGTGCGCCCCGCCGCAGCCTGATCGCCTTCTTTGGGCTCGGATACTTCTCGAATATGGTCTATGGAAAAGCCGACTGGGATTACAAGACGTTCACGGTTGACGACGGTTTGAAAGCTGCCGAAGAGAAGACGGCCGCGGTTCTCAACTCGACCGATCCCGACCTAAAGGCGTTTAGGGCCCGTGGCGGCAAGCTGATTCTTTATCATGGCTGGAGCGACGCGGCCATCCCGGCCACCAATTCCATCGACTACTACAACAGCGTGGCGGCCCGCATGGGCCGGAAGGCGGCCGGCTCGTTTGTGCGGCTCTTTATGGTGCCGGGCATGCAGCACTGTGGCGGCGGTCCGGGGGCCAACTACTTTGGCGAGGATGGCCGGGGCGCGCCGGGAGACGCCGGGCACAACATCTACGCTGCGCTCGAACAGTGGGTGGAAAAGGGCGTGGCGCCCTCAATGATCATCGCGACGAAGTACACTGACGACAATCCCGCGCGGGGCGTCAAGATGACTCGTCCGCTGTGCGCTTATCCGCAGATCGCTAAGTACAAGGGCGCAGGCGACACGAACGACGCCGCCAATTTTGCGTGCGCGAAGCCGTAATGCCTGGCGTGTGAGGAACCTGCTCTATGAAGATCGAAACCTTCGAGATGGAGCGCTGGCAGAGCCAGTGGGAAAACGTCGTCGAGTACAACCTCGCTGAGAGCGGCGTGGACCCGCTGACCGTCGAGGAACTGCTTGGCGGCGGCGATGCGGTGCGCGAACTCGGGCGGCGCCAGCTCCTCTACAATCAGGGCAACGGTACTCCGGAACTGCGCGACATTATCGGCGGGCTCTATCCCGGCGCCACCCGAGACAACGTGCTGGTGACGCACGGCACGTGCGAAGCCAACTACCTCGCCGTCTGGAACCTCGTTGAGCCCGGCGACGAAGTGGTGATGATGCTGCCGAACTACATGCAGATCCGCGGCCTGGCGCGCGGCTTTGGGGCCCGCGTGATTCCTTTTCATCTGCGCGAAGCTAACGGCTGGGAGCCCGATCTTGAAGAGTTGAATCGCGCCATTTCACCGCGCACGCGGCTGATCGCCGTCTGCAACCCGAACAACCCCACGGGCAGCGTGCTGAGCGAAGCCGCCATGGACGATATTGTGGCAGCGGCGCGCCGCGCGGGCTGCTGGCTGCTGGCCGACGAGGTATACCAGGGAGCCGAGCGCTCCGGCCAGACAACACCCTCCTTCTGGGGACGCTACGAAAAGGTGATTGTGAACAACGGCCTCTCCAAGGCCTACGGTCTGCCCGGCCTGCGCATCGGCTGGACGGTGGCCCCCAAGGACTTGATCCTCCAGCTCTGGTCGTACAAGGACTACACCACCATCGCCGCCGCGGTCCTCAGCGACTGGCTGGCCCGGCGCGCGCTCGAGCCCACCATGCGGGCGCGCATTCTGGAGCGCACGCGTGCCATCCTGCGCGGGAACTACCCGTTGCTCGAGGGATGGATGGCGGGCCACGGCGAGGACTTCGCCGTGGTGCCGCCCGCCGCGGGCGCCATTGCCTACCTTCGCTACCGTCATCCCATCAATTCCAGCCAGCTTATGGAGCGTTGCATCCGCGAGCAGAGCCTGCTGATCGTGCCGGGCGATCACTTCGGCATGGACGGCTTTATTCGCCTCAACTACGGCGTGCCAGCGGAGCACCTGCGCACTGGGCTCGCCCGCCTCGACCAGACGCTGAGTGCCGTGGGCAGGGCGGAGCCTGGCGTTGCGCAACCGGCAATAGGCTAGATAGCTAGCTATTAGCTAGCCTTCGGCCCCTTTTTCTCACGTTCCCTTCATGAGCGTTCGCGCCAAAGCCGAGCTGTTGCTGGTGCTCATTTGCGTCGTCTGGGGCGCTTCGTTTGTGGTGGTCAAGGGGGCGCTGGCCGACGCCTCGCCGCTGGTCTTTCTCGCCATCCGCTTCACGATCGCCGGAATTGTCAGCGCGCTCGTTCTGCGCGCCCGGCCGCTCGAGTTGAGCCGCCAAGCCCTCGGCGCCGGCGCGACGCTCGGCCTTTTTCTGCTGGGCGGTTACATTCTCCAGGTCAACGGCCTGCTCTACACCACGCCTTCGAAGTCGGCGTTTATCACCGCGTTCAGCGTGGTTCTGGTGCCGATCATTCTGGCGCTCGGAGGCGCTCCCTTGCGCCTTGCCAACATTGTCGCAGCCGCCGCCGGTGTGGCCGGCTTGTATGTTCTGCTTGCGCCTTCGCGGCTGAGCGACGTAAACCGCGGCGACCTCCTGACGCTGGCGGGGTCGATCTCCTTCGGCTACTACATCGTCCGGGTGGGGCGCTACGCCGAGCGCTTTCACTTCCGCGATCTGGTGCCGGTTCAGATTCTGGTGGTGGGTCTGGGCGCAGCGCTGTTGTTGCCCTTCGACCGCCACCCACGGCTGCACTGGACCCCGGGCTTCGCCGCGGCCATCGCCATTACGGCGCTGCTGAGCACGGCCCTCGCATTTTCGGTGCAAAACTGGGCCCAGCGTTACACGCCTCCGGCGCACACTGCTCTGATACTGTCGCTCGAGCCGGTATTCACCGCCGTGGCTTCGAGGTGGATCACCGGCGAACGCATGGGCGGGCGAATTGTGGCGGGCTCCGCCATGATGCTGGCCGGTGTGCTGGTGTCTGAGTTGTGGGGCGGCCGTCCGGCTCCCATCGAGAGCTAAGACTGGTGCTCGATTCACGGTCCGGCAGCAGGGGTTATCGCAACGAACGCCAGATTATCGAAGAGCAGGTTGCCGAGCGCCGCGCCACCCTCGGCTTCGAAGCTGATCCGCGATGTGGAGTTGCGCCAGCCGGTCGTGAGTCGCACAAGCTCTCCGGCCGGGATGATGCCGGTGAAATCCGGGTTGGTGGGAGAATGTATCTTGAAGGTGATTTCGGAAGAGCCTCGGTTATAAACGTCCACGCCGGCCAAGAGCCGCGGAGCGTCGAACTCGAAGCCCGCTTGCCGCGTCTGCGGGTCGCTAACGCCGAGATTGAAAGTGGCCAGACGCCCCGCCGGCACTCCAATGCGCCATTCACCGTCGTCGCCCCACTGGATCACTCCGGACGGATATTGGCCGCGCAGAATCGTGCCGGCGGGAAGATAAGGGTTGTCGAAATCGACGATCTGGGCCGGGGCGTTTCCCCCGTCGCCGACAACGCTGATGTCTTGGGCGTGGACGTGGTGAACTTTCAGGACATGCGTCGCCGGGTCGAAGGTGAAGCCTTCCGCATTCAGATCCTGCCGTGGCGAGAGCTCCCTCCCGCCGGCCGCAACGGACTTCGGCACGAAGTCCAGGCGCAGTACATCGGTGGAGTCGGCGTCGAAGGTGGAGTACGCTACCGCGCCTTGGTCATACGAGATCCTGGTAACGACGGATGTGGATCCGAGGAAGTGCGACTCATCCGCCGGAGCCCACTCCGGCACCGCCCAGAAACCATCCATCAAGCGGCGAGGTCCGTCGGAAAACTCGTCGGTGAACCACCATTGATCCTGTCCCCAGGGCGTCTCTCCGGCCGGAGGGAAACCCTGAAAGTAAGTGACCCAGTTGAAGGAACGGAAAGCCCGATCCCGGTACGCCGCATCTCCGGTCTTGGCGAAGTAGAGGGCCTCCACCGCGGCCAGCCGCGCGGTGTGGCTGTCGCAGCACCAGTTGGGCTTCTGGCAGCAGAAGTTCACGCCGTCGCCCTGCTCCGTGGTCACGGTGGCGCCGTGAACGATGTACTTCGGCCACTTGGGCGTGGTCTTGACCCACTCGATCAACCGCGCCGCGTCCTGCCGCCAATCCGGATCGAACTCGGTGTGCAGGATTACGTAGCGCGCCGTTTCGAGCGGAATCACGTTGTTCATGTTCGCCATGCTGGGTGTGACGTCCTCGAAATACCCCACCCAGACGTTGTTCTTCATCGGATATTCCCGAAGCCACGCCCAGGCGTCGTTTCGGATGCGACGGTAGTCGGCTGCGTCGCCGAAGTTCAGGCGGATGAGCTCGTCGAACAACGCGATGGGTTCGATCACGTCCGCCGAATACGCGCCCATTTCCTTGCCCTCCACCCTGCCGTCGCGGGCATAGCAGCGGTAAGGCCAAGGCGAATGCATGGCGTCGCCCTCACGGTAATTTTTGGCGAGCGCGTTTGCGCAGCGGATGGCAGCCGCGAGGTAGCGCGTCTTGCCCGTCATTTCGTAGAGGCGCAGGTAGGCGAAGCCGTCCGCGCCCACCACGGGCGGCTCGATGTAGTCGATTCCGTGGACGCGCCATCCGCTGTAGCGGCGCGCACCGGGATCCGCGGAGGCGTAAGGCACGCCGCTCCAGACGTAGCCGGAGGGCGTGGTGCCGTTTTCAAGTTCGTAGTCGACGAGCTCCTCGAGAAAGCTCAGGGTTCGGGTGTCGGCGGTGTACGGATAGAGGTGCTCCACAAAGCCTTCCATCATGGCCCGCAGATAGCCGGTGGAATTCGCCCAGTGCAGGTCGGGGTAGGTTGCGAACGTCTGGCGGCTGTAGTTCACGCAGCAGTAGAACTCGTAAAATCGCTCGTGGTTATACTGCTCCCACAGATACTGCCACCGCGAAATGAAGTAGGCTTCGTAGGAGTATCCGGTGTCGGCGGGCCGCGGCCAGGGCAAGAGCTGGCCCCGGGCGTCGAGCTCCACCGCGCGACCTTGAATGGACGGCGCGTCGACGGGGGTGACGGGTTGGAAGGGCGCTTGGCCCGGACAATTGCCGGCGGTCAACAGCAACAGCCCCAGCCAGGCGGCGAGTTTCTTCATGGGCGCTCCTGAATCCGGCACAGTCGGAATCGCTACTGGGTCCAGACTGCGTAACATAGCACGGCTTCGTATTCCATCTTGAGCCGCGAGGCCGCAACGGAAAACCTGGGCCCGGGCGCTCGGGGCGCCGCCCGAGCCCGCGAACGGTGTATAATCCCGAAACAGGACGCCTGACTGAGACAGGATTCCGGGGCGTTCGGCCGGAGAGCAGGATAAGGTATGAACAAGCGTGGATTTTGGCCGGCGCTCGTAATCGCAGCTACCCTCGGGATCGGCATCGTGATCGGCAGTGTCATTTCGCACGGCGTGCGCGCCGCCAAGCCGGGCCGCGAAAACGCGAGGCTTCTGGGAGCGCCGTCGCCGGCTGAGCTCTCCGATTCCTTTGCGCGAGTGGCGGACGCGGTGGACCCTGCCGTCGTCAATATCAAGACTGAAACCGACGTCCGCGTGAGGCGCCGCCACCCAGGCGGTTCCGACGACCAGTCGCCTGACGGCTCGCCCTTCGACGGTCTCTTCGACCACTTCTTCCACTTTGGCACGCCTCCCAGCAGCATTCCGGAGAGCAGCCTGGGCTCGGGCGTGATCCTCGACCCCGCGGGCTACATCCTCACCAATTGCCACGTGATCATGCGCGACGACGGCGACCAGCCGGCGGATCGCATGCGGGTATTCCTGAAAGACGACGACGAGACGTCCAAGGGGCATCCGGCGCGCATCGTGGGCTACGACCGCTGGACCGACCTGGCTGTGATCAAGATCGACGGCGTCAAGGCGCTCTCCGCGGCCTCGCTGGGCGACTCCGACTCCGTGCGCGTGGGCGACTGGGTGCTGGCCATCGGCAGCCCCTTCGGCCTCAATTCCACGGTGACGGCGGGCATCATCAGCGCCAAGGGGCGGGGAATTGAGCCCGGACGCGACGGCGAATTCAAGCACTTCATCCAGACGGACGCCGCCATTAATCCGGGCAACAGCGGCGGCCCGCTGGTGAACCTGCGCGGCCAGGTGATCGGAATCAACACGGCTATCGCGACCGACCGCGACTCCAATGCCGGCGTCGGATTCGCCATTCCCGCTAGTACCGCGCGCCAGATTTACAACGACATCGTGTCCTCCGGCAAAGTGCGGCGCGGCGCGATTGGAGTCAGCTTCACGGCTGGGCGCAACCGGTCGGTGCTCGACGCCCTCGGCGCAGATCATGGCGTGGTGGTGGAAAGCGTCACCCCCGATAGTCCGGCCGACCGGGCCGGGATCCGCCTGGGTGACGTGATCAGTTCGATCGATTCGAAACCGACGGCCAACGGAGACGACCTGCTGAACATCGTCTCGGACACGGCTCCCGGCGCCAGGGTGAAAGTGGGTTACCTGCGCGACGGCAAGTCCTTCACCGCTGACGTGGTAGTGGCTGACTGGAACAAGATCGTGGGTGCGAGCGCGGTTTCGCCACCCAAGCCTGACGCCCCGCCCCCGAGTGACAAGCCGGCGGGTTCGCTGGGGCTCTCGGTGAAGAATCTCACCTCCGACCAGGCTCGCACCATCGCCCGTGACGTGCGTTTGTCGAGCCCTGAAGGCGTGGTGGTGACCGACGTCAAGCCGGGCAGTTTCGCCGACGATCTCGGGTTGGGAAGATTTGACGTCATCCTTAGTATCAACCGCCAGAACGTCCTTTCGGTTGACGACTTCAACCGCTTGCAGACCGGGCTGAAGCCGGGCCAGAGCGTTCTGTTTCTGGTGGCGCAAGAAAGCGACGGCGGCTTCACCACGCGGTTCATTGCTGACCGCCTGCCGTGAGGCCGGGCGAGGCCTCGAAGACCGAGCGCTTTTGCATTGCGAGAATGGCCCTTGAAGACGGCCCCAAGCTCTGGCAGAATCATGGCTGGGCTTGACGATGCCAGCGAGCCCTGGCGCAGAAAGGCGACCCAACGCAAGTCGGATTTTGAGAGCGCTCCAAGACATGCAGCAAGACCAGCGAGATCGAAACCCCCTGAGGGGGAGGAGCGGGTCGATGAAGCTCGGTCCGATCGTCGCATTGATGCTCGCGTTCGCCGTCGTGCTCTCAGGCCTGCCGCACCTGAAGGCCGCGACGCGCACCGCCGCCAAGCCGCGCCATCGCTCGTCGCACAGTCCCACCAAGGTCAAGGCCGTTACCCCGAAAAAAGGCTCAGCCAAAAGCGTTTCCCACGTGAAGCCCGCCGCTGGGCGCCATCGACGCTCGTCCGCATCGGCAAAGACGGGCAAGCTGCGGAAGACCAGCGCTCGCCGCAGCCGCCGGCCCAACACCTATGCCCGCCTGGCTCACATGCAGATGGACCCGTCGCGGGTTGAGAATATTCAGCAGGCCTTGATCGGCGCCGGCGCTATGCAAGGCACGCCAACGGGCCATTGGGACGCCGAGACGCACGATGCCATGGCGCGCTACCAGGCCCAGAACGGTTTCGGCGTGACCGGCCTACCCGACTCCAAGTCGCTAATGAAGCTCGGCCTCGGCCCCCATCCGTTGCCGCCCCAACTCGACAAAACCGCGGCCCCACCGCCGTCGAATGTGGATTCGACGCCTCAAGCGCCAGGCGATGTTGCTCCGTACGAGCCCCTGCCTTCACGAGCAGTTGCGCCGGCCGCGATAACTGACCCGCCTCATCCAAGGTAAATTCCCCGTTCAGTGTTGCAATGCTGGCGGCCGTGCGTCTATCCGCAGTCATCCTTTCGTGTCGAACCTCAGTTGGCTTTTTGCTTCTCACCTTGGGTGATCCGGTCGATTCCGCTGGCGGCCTCTTCGCTAAGATCGCTTGCGACATCGTGCTCCGCCTGCAAAGCGCGATATTCGGCGAGCGCGGCCGGACGGTCTCCGGCTGCCTCGGTCAAACGAGCGTGATAGAGGTGGAAAAGCGGGCTGTGGGCGTCGAGGTCGGTCCCTTCGACGAGCCACGCCAGAGTCTTCAACTGATCATCCGCCGGAATCTCCGAAACCAGGCGATCGCTCAATTCGCCCGATCTGATCATGGTGTAAGCGTTTTCAGCGATTCGGCGCCGCTGCTCGGGCTGGGCTGAATCGTGGTTGCGTCTCATTTCGTCCGCAACTCGAATTTCTTCCAGATCGGACTCCGAGTTTTCGCCGTTCAGCAACGCCCAGAGTCGAAGCTGCTGGACGTATTGTCGCTCGCGCCCGCTTTCGAGCGCTGACGCGAATTGTTGGTTGGCGTCCGCCAGTCGGCCGTGGCGATAGAGTATCCAAAAGCCCCGCATGGCATGGGCATAAACGTTCCCGCTATCCAGCTTGAGCGCTTTGTCGAACTCCTCGTCCACTTGCGGACCCCACAGCTCGGCATCCGAGATTCCCAGGTCCCGATTCTTGAGGTAATTGGCCCAGCCGATGTGCGCCAGCGCGTCTGCTGCCTCCTGCGGTTTGGCGCTGGCGGCCGCCCGATAAAGTACAGGGAGCAACTCGTCCACGATGTCCGAAAAGGACTGGTTCCCGGTGGCGTGAATGTTCCGCAGCCACACCATGGCCAGTTGCACCTGGCCCTGTCGAGCGGCAGGTGAACCGGGCTCAAGCTGCCGCGCCTGCTCGTAAAGCTTCCACGCTCCGGCGTAGTCGCCGGCATCCGTCTGCATGGCGGCGGCCTTCGCCAGCTCCGCCACTGTCTCCTGGCGGCTGCGCCAACTTTGGAAAAGGCTGTCGACCTGGTTCATCCCGATCAGCAGCGAGATCACGGCCGCGGTGCCGCCCACCCACTTGAGCCCCGTTCCCACCAGCTTCCAGTGCTCTCGCACCTGCGAGCTGCGGCACAGGGGGCACAGGCGCGCGTCGGGCTGGATCAGCTCCCGGCAGGCTACACATCGCTTCCGGTTGTCTTGGGGTGCCGTCACTTTGCCGTCGTCTGGCATGGTCTACCTAGCATCCGAGGGCCGAAGGGCGCGGCGCGGTTCCGACAATCGCTCCACCGTCCTAGGCTCTCTGCGTAGCCTCTTTTTTGGGAGCCGGGGCTCGCGAACGCCTACTGGTTGTCAATCTGCGCCCGCTGCAAACGGTCGCTGTAGTCGATGTAGAGCGTCTTCCACTCCGAATAAAAATCGAGCGCCGTCACCGCCGCCTCGCGGTGGCCGTTCCCGGTCTGCTTGATGCCGCCGAAGGGCAGGTGCGTCTCGGCGCCGATGGTGGGCGCGTTGACGTACACAATGCCGGTTTCGAGATCGCGCATGGCCTGGAAGGCGCGATTGACGTCGCGCGTGTAAATGGCCGAGGAGAGCCCGTACACCACGTCGTTCGCCACCTCCAGCGCGTGCTCGAAATTGTTCACGGGAATGAGGGAGACGACGGGGCCGAAGATCTCTTCCTGAATGATGCGCATCTTGGGGTCGCAGTCGCCGAAAATAGTGGGAGCGTAAAAGCTGCCCTTATCGTAGTCGCCGCCGGTCAGGCGGTGGCCGCCCGTGAGCAGCTTGGCGCCCTCGCCCTTGCCAATTTCCACGTATCCGTCCACCGTTTTGAGCTGATTCTCGTTAATCAGCGGGCCCATCTGAACGCTCGCGTCCATGCCGTCGCCCACGTGCAGGGCGCGCGCGCGCTCCGACAGAATCTCGGAGAATTGCCGGTAGATGTCCTTGTGGACTGCGATGCGGCTGGTAGCGGTGCAGCGCTGGCCGGTAGTGCCGAAGCCGCCCCACACGGCCCCGTCGAGCGCGAGTTCGAGGTTGGCGTCTTCCATTACCACCATGGCGTTCTTGCCGCCCATTTCGAGGCAGACCCGCTTAAAGGTGGGGGCGCAGCCTTGCGACACCGCGCGGCCCACTTCGGTGGAGCCCGTGAAGGAGACGGCGCGCACGGAGGGATGGCCGATCAACTGCCCGCCCACCTCGCGGCCGAAGCCGCACACCAGGTTCACCACGCCGCGCGGAACGCCGGCCTCTTCGAGCGCGCTCACCAGGTTGTAGGTGGAAAGGGGCGTATCCTGGGCCGGCTTGATCACCACCGTGTTGCCGCAAATGAGCGCCGGCATGATCTTCCAGGAGGGAATGGCCATGGGAAAGTTCCAGGGCGTGATCATGCCGCACACGCCGAGCGGGCTGCGCACGGTCATGGCGAATTTGTTGACCAGCTCCGAAGGCGTCGTCTGGCCGAACTGCCGGCGCCCTTCGCCCGCCATGTAGAAGGTCATGTCGATGGCCTCCTGCACGTCGCCGCGCGTTTCGGCCAGCACTTTGCCCATTTCCGCCGTCATCTGTTCCGAGAACTCTTCTTTGCGTTCGAGAAGCTGTCGGGCGGCCCGGTAGAGGATCTCGCCCCGCTTGGGAGCGGGCAGCAAGCGCCAGGACTTTTGAGCCTCGCGGGCGGCCTCCACGGCGCGGTTTACGTCTTCCGGCGTTGAGTGGGGAAAGAGGCCGATCAACTTCTCGCGGTTGGTGGGGTTGAGGTTCTCGAAGGACTCGTGGCTGACCGAGTCAACCCATTCGCCGTTGATGTAGTTCTTGTAAATTTTGGGTGGAGCCATTGGGTAGTCCTCCTGAAACGGCCTCGGATGGCCGCGCGCGCTGAGCCCCTGGAGCCGCTTCGGGCCCGCCGCTCGCTGGATTGGATCTGACGGGACTCAGTATAGCCAATTTGGCCTCACTGGAAACGCCAAGTTCGAAACGCTAGGCTCGAAACGCGAAAATCGAAATTCGAAAACTGAAGCTCGACCCTCGGAGTCTGGCGGCTGTGAAACCCCGATCCACGACCACTGGCAACCGGCAAATGACAACGGACCAAGCCCCTTTTGTTGACCCTTGCTCACACGCGCAGTTTTGGAATCAGGGCATGTTGTTGATTTCAGGCCACATTCCAGCTTTGATATACCCTCTTTTTTGCAATCTTCCTCCAGCGTGCGGCCCTTCAATCGGAAGTCCCCCGCCGTGGCGTGGATCCATCGAGAATCGCCAATCCGAAACCAAGCCCGGCCATTCCTTGTCAGGCACAGCACCCACAGCGTCACGATGATTGATTCTAAAGCACATTCCAGCTTTGCTCCCGTCCGCTCCCCGATCCACAGTCCACGAACCGAGCGCAACGGACATCGAGCGAGCGACAACGGACCACGGACGACGCACCCCCACGCTGCCTCTATCCTGGCCCTGCAAACCGCCAAGTGATAGAAAAAAATGCACATTCCGGCTTTGAACTGCCCCTTTCGCCTCTCTGGGGTGCAAATCCTCAAACCCTTGAACCCAAACGACATTCCGGCTATTTCTTGACTCCCGCCTAGGCAGGCCGCTCGATCGGGAGGGGTTGGCGCTCGGGGCGGCCAGCGAGCTAAGAAGAGTGCGTACGGTCCAACGGCGTACGGGCCTCGAAACCTCTCCGGCCCGGCACAGGACAGGCTCGGCAACGATAATGCAGAAGTTGATGATCGCGTGGTAATATAACGCCACAGGAACCGGCTTGTCAAGGCTTTTCTGCGGCCGATGTGCCGTAATGGTGCTCATAGCGGGTCGCCACAGAACAGGCGATTCCGATGAGGGCAAGCCGGCTTCCCGGCCGCTGTCACCCTGCAGGTTAAGGTGCGCTGTCGCATGAATACTCTTGACCGGAGGGGGATGACATCGCGCTCTCTTAAGCGCGTAGGATCCGCTAGTGTGATGTCTCATAAATACGTTGACTAAGTGTCGGCATCCTGCTACGCTCTTCCCATGCCAACAGGACGCCCCAAGAAACCGCTGGTTTTGACCGACGAGGAGCGGGTGAAACTGGAACAATGGGCTCGCCGAC
>DATJAQ010000355.1:0-4982 GCA_035516075.1 Terriglobia bacterium
CTGGGTGGCTTCGGTGAAGGTGCCGTTGCCGTTGTTGCGAAACAGGTGGCATTGCCCGTAGCAGGTGATTAGCAGATCGGCGTGGCCGTCGTTGTTGTAATCGCCCACCGCCACCCCGATGCCGTACATTTCGAGGTCCAGGCCGGCCGCCCGCGTAATGTCGGTAAACGTGCCGTCGCGGTTGTTGCGGTAGAGCTTCAGGGTGGTGCGCTCGCGCTCGTGGCCCGGCCAGTCCATGCCGTTCAGCAGCAGCAGGTCGAGCCAGCCGTCGTTGTCGTAGTCGAAAAAGGCGCAGCCGGAGCCCAGCGTTTCGGGCAGGTACTTCTTGCCGAAGGCGCCGCTATTGTGGCGGAAGGAAATCCCCGCAGCCGCGGTGACGTCGGCCAGGCGGATCGAGCCGTCTCCTGCGGGAGGCGGTGCGCCCGGCGTGGAAAGCCCCGCCGCGGGCGACGATCTCGAATGACGGTAATATAGCGCTCCCGCGCCTGCCAGGGCGGCCGCCCCGACGCCCATCTTGATAACGTCCCGCCGGTTCATGAGATTCGATACAACGTTAGCTTAGGACAGCTACCCGGTCAATTGAGGTGCGTGTCGGGGTGGAGAGCGAAATTGCAGTCGTGAGCGGAAGGCTGGCGGGTCCGCGCTGCGCTGGCTTGCCTCTTCTCAGCAACAGCGCGGGCCTGGGTTGGTTTGCGATTTTTGCGGGAAACAACTCCCGCCGAACTAAGTCTATGCCGCTCTTACGGCTGCGGCGCCGCGGCGGGCTTGGCGGCGTCGGCCTTTGGCTTGGGCTTGGGAGCAGCCTTCGGCTTCGGTGTCCAGAACTCGGGCGACGCCGCAACCACGTCCGCCGGCGGATTGCTGATGTCCGGCGCGAAGCGGTAGATCGCCGTCTCCGAGCCCTGCACGCACTCGCCTACCACCTTCAAATAGTCCTGATGGGCGTCGTCACCGATGAGGTCCTTCAGCATATGCCCGTGGTCGAACCCGCCCAGGGAAGGTTTCAGCCAGGTGAGGTAGTACACCGTTCCCTCTTGCCCCGCCGCACCCTCCGAAACAAAAACCACAATGCTGGGATCGGCCTTCTCCGCCCCCGCCTTGATCACCAGAAGCTGCTTTTCGTAGTCGGCCGAGTGCCCAGGCCTCACGTGCACCCTCACCGTTCGCAGCCAGCGCGTCTCGCCCACGAATTTGGCGTAGGCCGCAGGATCGGCCGGCGCGTTGACGCTCAGGTCCCAGCGCCGCCGCCGGAACTCTGAGCGGACACTCACCACGGTGTTGTTGAACTCCTGAAACATCTTGTCGGCGCCGCCCGGGCCGTACGCCTTGTTGAGCGCGCCCATCATGGCGTCCGAGGCCTTCTCGGCGTCAGCGTAACTTGACCTGGCGCTGACGAAGGTCACTTCGTTATTCGCGCCGTACGCGGTAGCCATCGCGGTCCAGTTGTCGCCGTGGTTCTTCCGTTCGGCCTCTGCAATTTTCTTGCCGATGGCGTCAAACTCCGCGCTCTTGTCGGGTTTGACTCTCACAGTGGTAACGTCCAGATACCCCTCCGGCATCTGGGCGTAGCCCGCCACGCTCATCAGCATGGCCAGAGACGCAGCTACGAACACTTTGCGTAACATACGAACCCCCTCGAATGCGTTGGAATTTTCACTTGGAGCAGCAAGATAAGTGTAGGACCGCGCCCGGCATGGGTCAAGGGGTAGGTAAGTTGGTTATGTCCCGACCCGATCGACGCTCTCGATGTTGACATAGCAGAGCGTGTGCTGGCGTTCCGAGCCAGAACCTCGTTGCTCATCGGACGTTCCCTGGCGTATGGTTAAGGCTTACTCGGAGCTCCCGACCGGGAAGGCGGGTAACGGAGCACGCCGTGGGCGACGCGCTCAACAAACTCATCAAGCTTCTCGATCAGCTCCTGCCGTTTTTGGAGGGCGCCCCACCTTGGTTGCGCGTCTGGGTCTACGCGCTGATTATCTTGAATTTCGCCACCATCGCCGCCGTTTCGGTGTCGTACCTCATCTCGAAGCAGACGGGAGCGCAGGCCGGAACCTTCGAACACTTCACCATCGACAATCCCGCCGCCAACGCTGTAATCCCGCTGGGCAACACGGGGAGCTGGATGGTGGCCGGGAAGTTTCCGGTGATCGCTGCCGGTCAGGACGTAAAGCACGAGGTTCAGGTGGAAGTGCTGCGGCTTCCCGCCCGGGAGAAGGTTCCGCAGGACGGGTCCGCGCGCATTTCCACCGCGTTCGGGTCGTGGCGGTTCGAGTCGGCGAAATTCCCGGGGGCGGGGCCTTACGAAATAGTGGCCACGGCTGTTCTCGGCAATGGCAGCGACTTTCGCTCCGTTCAGGTCAGTTGCACGGACAAGGCCACCGCCTACCGCGATAGCATTGTGAGCGACCGCCGCGAGCGCGGCGCGCCTCCGATTGCGTGGCTCAAAGCGGACAGTGTGTCGCTGCCGCAGATTGAAGCGCAGCTTGCGGAGCTTCAGAACCAGTTCTACCAGCATTACATCGTGGAGAACGATCTCGCCCAGTCCCTCGAAACGGTGAACCTCGCGCTGAACGTGGTGGAGCCCCTGCTCCCGGCTTTCCCCGACAACTACGATTTGCAGAATTTTCGGGCTTACATGCTGAAAAATTACGCCATGATTATGCGAGACGAGGGGCGCCCGGCGGACGCAAACCGGAGCCTCGAAGAAGCCGCGAAAATGTTCGGCGCCGTTTACCAACAGAGCCCGAACGACGCCTCCGTGTGGAATGGTCTGGGCAGTGTGGCGATGCTGCGCGGCAATCCTCAGATGGCTCTGCAGTACATCGACCAGGCCCTCTTCCTGCAGCCCGGTTATCCCGAGGCTTTGCACGACCGCGAAATTGTCCTGGCTGCGCTGAAGGCTCAGGAGAAACCGGCGGCCCATTGAACTTCGTCCGTCATCGAGCACGCACAGGAAAATCTCAGGCAGCGCTGGTCCTGGTTGATGGGAGCTGGGTCCCTCAGAAACTCCTCGAAACCGGCGGGCGGCGCTATCGCGCTCTGGACATCACGGCGCGCAGGATGTTGTTGATGCGGGTCGAATAGCCCTCTCCATACTTCTTGAGCCAGTCGTAAACGTCCCGGTCCAGGCGGGCGGCGATCAGCACTTTGGGCGCCCGGCGGAATTTCGACAGTTGTTCATCGGTCAGCGGAGGGATGTCCGAGTCGTCGATATCGGTGTCCTGCCGGGTGGCCTGACGCTTCGCGATCCGGGCCGGGACCGCCTTTTGCTGGTTATTCAGCGGCCTGCTGAAGATCGATTCGGCGCTCGCGCTGATGCGCTTCCCGCGCCGGGATGATGCGGAGGATTTCTTCGCCATCATGGTTCTCGTGCTTACCGTAGATGTGCACCACCAACAGGGGAGCCGCAGAGACGGCCCCGATCGCAAGCCATCCCTGTTCGCCCTCGACGATGCGGTCCTCCCTCAAACCTACGCTCGGATCGTCGAACACCCGAGCTGCAGTTTCGAAGTCTAACCCGTTGGGCTTCGCCCGGTTGATTCGACTCTAACCTGCATCCCACTCGAAGCGCATCGTCATACAAAATGTATAACAAGCGGCGTCTGTAAGTCAACGCCGGTGCCTGCGAACGATCCGAGGATTTTGCAATCCTCGGGCCGCTCTGCCAGCCAGGCGAAGGTTCATTGGCCGCCCCCAAAAGTGAAGCTGGCGCCGGGCGATTGACGGGTCCATTGTGTAGATCTTTCCTTAGGAACTTGCTCGTTAGCTGCCTCAAAAAGGGCCCTTTTTTGGCGAAGGATTCCGGATTCTGTACACTTTTCATTTTGGTGCGTAGGCCTTCAGGCGCTGATAATCGGTGCGCCGATCTGCCCCCGTGGCTGTCCGTAAGTTGTTGAAAGTTAGTTCCGGCTACGCGCGCGGCACACAGTTCTAACTCCTTTAGATTCGACCTTCGCTTTCAGCCGCTTCGCGGGAGTTTCCGAGGACCCGGGAGGGCGCTTCAAGAACGGCACAAGGCGCCCGGCGGACCGGGCAAGGCTTAAATCCGCGCGCCTGTCAGCCCTCGAAATGTGGTTATTTGAAAGCAATTCAATTACGGAAAACGGGCTAAAATGTTGTCATTTGAACGCAATTGTCCAAAAACGCTACACTTTTGTTTTTGGGAAGCCCAGCCCAGCTGAGCCGTAAGTTATTGAAAAGTGGTCGAGCGGTGAGCTTGGAGCCGACGCTATAAGCCCCTTAGATTCGATATGTGCCCTTGACGGTATTCTGCCAGAATCGAGGGCCGTGTCTGCGCTCCGCGCCTGGCTTCACTCTCCGCTCGCTTACCCGTCAATCGCGTCGCTTTCTCCGGCAAACAGCGGTTCGGAAGCCAGGCAACTAGGCCACATCAATTAGCTGAATTTTGAATAGCGGCTAGTGATATCGCATTATTGACCGGCACTCAGTCAGCCCCTATCCTTCCCAAGTCGAATGTTAGTGTTGGTTGCTTGCGTCCAGGCCGCGATTGGGGTCGCGGCCCGGGCGAATCCTATCAAGGCGAGCCCGCTTGAGCCGGGGAAGACCTCTACTCCTGCGGCCATAGGTCGCCAAGTTCCACATTCAAAAGGGCGCCCGAACGGGCGCCCGGCAGCGACTGGTCCGGGCCGGCAGGTGCCGCTCGAAAGGAGCCGTGATGCGCATTGATATGGCGACGTTGATTCGCCGGGGTCTTGGCGGTCTCACGCTGATGTTGCTGGCGAGCGTGGTGCTGATGGCGCAGCAGGAAACCGGGAGTATCCGCGGGTCCGTCACGGACCCGAGCGGCGCCAGCGTGCCGAACGCCGAGGTTATGGCCGAGCAGGTTGAAACCGGCCTCACGCGCCGGACCCGCTCCGACGCTCAGGGCAACTACCAGTTGGTGCAGCTGCCCATCGGGCACTACCGAGTGGAGGCGTCCGCGCCCGGCTTCAAAAAATACGTGCAAGTTGGTGTAACGCTTA
>DATJAQ010000356.1:0-4043 GCA_035516075.1 Terriglobia bacterium
AGCCGGTGTGGCTGGTGCGGCCGCTGGGCCTCGACAAGGTGCGCCGGCAGGCCAGCGCCATCGAAGTGGAGACCCGCCGCTTCTATGAGCAAGCCGCCGCGCGGGCCGAGGACGCGGGCATCCGCCAGCTCCTCGACGACCTCGCGCAGGAAGAGCGCAACCACGCAGTGCGCGCTCAGGAACTTGGCCAGGAGAAGCTCGACACCAACACGCGGCGGGAAGAAGAGCAGGCTCGGCGCCGGTTGTTCGTTCTTCAGGTGGTGCAGCCGGGCCTCGCGGGGCTCATGGACGGGTCGGTTTCCACCCTGGCTCCCGTGTTCGCCGCCGCCTTCGCCACCCGCAACAGTTGGACCGCCTTCGCTGTGGGCCTGGCGGCGTCGCTCGGCGCCGGCATCAGCATGGCCTTCGCAGAGGCCCTCTCGGACGACGGCAGCCTCACCGGCCGCGGGCATCCGACGCTGCGCGGCCTCGTAACCGGCCTGATGACCGCGCTCGGCGGCATCGGCCACACCCTGCCCTTCCTCATCCACGATTTCAGAGTCGCGATGATTGTGGCAGCCGCCGTGGTGATCGTGGAACTGCTCACCATTGCCGGCATTCGCCATCGTTACATGGGAACGCCAGCCCTCTCGGCGGCACTCCAAGTGGTACTGGGTGGAGCACTGGTGTTTCTGACCGGAGTCCTGATCGGCAGTTCTTAAAGACAGTGACAAGTGGCGAGTGACGAGTGGCGAGTGACAAGTGACGCGTGACAAGTGACGAGGGACAAGGGACTAAGGCCAATTTACTCACTCCAGCCTTCGCCCTTTATGGCATCGAAACCAGCTCGACGAACTTGGCCAGGTCGATGTTGCCGCCGCTGACGACGGCCACCACCTTGCCTCGGCCGCATCGGCCGGTAAGCGCCGCCGCCACCGCGCAGGCTGCGGCGCCTTCCGCGATCACGTGATTGCGCTCGGCCACCAGCTTCATGGCTCGGCGGGTTTCTTCGAGCGTGGCCACCACCGAGCCGGCCAGGACGTGGTGCGCGAGCGCCCACATGCGCGGGAACACGCTCTTGCCGCCGCATCCGTCCACCCAACTGGCCGTCCAGCCGGGAAAGTCCTGAGCCGAGCCCGCGGCAAACGAACGCGCCAGCGGCGCCGCGGTCTCCGGCTCGGCTGCGAACACCTTCACGCCGGGTTTGCGTTCCGCCATGACGCAGGCGATGCCGCAGGAGAGCCCGCCGCCGCCGAAGGCCGCCACCACAGCATCGACGTCCGGCAAATCTTCGAGAATTTCCAGGCCGGCCGAAGCGTTTCCTGCAATGAACTCGTCATCTTCGAAGGGATGAACAAATGCGCCCGTCATCGCCGGATGCCGGCGCTCGCCAAGCGCCTGCCAGCACCGGTCGAAAGGCGCTTTGACGATTTCCGCGCCCAGCCGCTGGAGGGCCTCGAGTTTGGCGGCGGGCGCCGTCTCGATCACGAGCACCTGGCAGGGCACGCCGGCCTTGCGGGCAGCCAGTGCCACGCCTTGACCGGCGTTGCCGGCGCTCACCGTCCACACACCGCGGCTACGCTCGCTCGCGGGCAACAGCCGGACCGCGTTATAGGCGCCGCGGATCTTGAAGGAGCCGATGGGCTGGAGGTTTTCAAGCTTCAGGTAAATGCTGCACGGCGCCTCGGCATAGTTGAGCGGTACCAGCGGCGTGCGCACGGCGGCCTCGTAGACGTGCTTTCGCGCGTCTTCGATGAGCCCTGCCGAAATGGTGCGGCGCGGGGCGGCGGCGCTTTGGGAAATTTCATTCTGTGGCATGTCTGGCCCTTGATCCGTGCCCGAAGAGTCCACCGGCCGCGGGGATCGCTGCGCTCGAACCCACAAACGAAGCCGCGTCCCCATCGCAAGCAGACATTCTCCACCAGAATCAAGTTCAAGTGCACCGATTTTCAAAGCAACGAATCCGGTTGCGATAGACTAAACGCCATGAAACCGGTTTTGCGCACCAACTGGAACCTCACGCCGCGCGCCGCCGTGCGCCTTCAGGAGCGTTTGCGCGAGCGCGTGGAGCTGGCTGACCGCTTGGGCCGCGTGCGCTGCGTGGCCGGGGCCGACCTCGCTTTCGATCCCGCCACCAACCTGGCCTTCGCCGGCGTCATCGTGTTCCGCTTTCCGGGCCTCGAAGAGGTGGAGCGCCAATCGGCGGAGCGCCCCTTGCGATTTCCCTATGTGCCCGGGCTGCTTTCGTTTCGCGAAAGCCCCGTGTTGCTGGCAGCCTTCCGGAAACTGCGCACCGAGCCCGACGTGATCCTGGTGGACGGCCACGGTATCGCGCATCCGCGGCGCTTCGGCATCGCCTGCCACCTGGGTCTGCTGCTCGACAAGCCCACCATCGGCTGCGCCAAATCGCTCCTGGTGGGCGAGCATCCGGAGCCCGCCCGCCGGGCCGGCTCCACGGCTCCGCTCACCCTGGCAGGCGAGCGCGTGGGTGCGGTGCTGCGCACCCGCGACGGCGTCAAACCAATTTTCGTCACGCAAGGGCATCGCGTATCGCTTGAGACGGCGGTCGAACTCGTGAAAGGGTGCCTGGACGGAACGCGCATTCCCAAGCCCACCCGCGAAGCCGACCACTACGTGGGGCGACTGCGACGGAAGTTCCAGGAGTCGGCGCTTGCGTCCGCCGGCGTTTTGCGCCGGCCACAGGCCCAGAGCGGGATTTCTCCCCTTCCCTCTCGCTTCGCTCGGGGTCAGGGTCGGAATGAGATCTTGTGAGACCGGGAGCCTTAGCCCCTGGCACGTGCCGCCTGGCCTCTGCCCCGTCATTCCCGGCCCTCCGCCGTTCAATCTTCACTCGTAAATCTGCAATCTTCAACCCTCCGCCATCCGTCATTCCCACGCAGGCTGTCCCCGCAAAGGCGGAGAGCGGGAATCCACGTTTTGCCGCCGCGACTGTGTTGTGGAATGGCAGCCAAGTCATTACCAGGCAAAGGGGAGAGCGAGTGGCGCGAGCGAGGCGCACGCGAAAGACTACACCCACCTGTACGTGATCGGTTTCGCCGTTCAGCCGAACGCGCGGCAACTCGTGGAAAACTGCGAGGCCGTGATCGGCATTCCCGCCACCTACGTGCAGGCCACGCCCGGCCTGATGATGGGCGATCTGCTGAAGAACATGCGCAGCAGCCAGATTTTCAGCGAGTGCAGGCTGCCGGGGATCAAGCTTCACAACGTAGCCGGCGCGGACTCGACATCCGGCACGGGGTCGGCTGCGGGAACGGGCGCTGCTGTTGGTTCGGCCAGCAGCGCTGCATCGCAGATTTCGGTTTCCGGATTCCGAATCAAAGAGCAACAACATCGCGGCGCCGAATCGCGGGTTGCAGGCTCCGAATTTGGGACCGTGCGGTATCAGGTGGAATTGTTGTGCCTGGGCGTGTTCGATCCCATCACGATGGAATCGATTCACCGCAACGGCGACGACGTGCCGGGGTGGTTTCTGGACACGGATGACAACGGCCTGTGCTTTCACGTCAATCAGGCGTTCTTCCCGCGCACGGGAGCGTGGGACAACCTGAAGAAGGCGCTCAAGGGTGAGTACCAAGAAGGCGTCTGGGACCATCTGGCGGGGACCACTAGCGCGCCCTTTGAGGCGGGAGAGCAGCGGCAGGTTGCGGTGAAGGTGATTGATGATAGGGGGAACGAGTTGATGGTGGTGGAGAGGCTGGCTTGATTCTGGATTCTGGATTCCGAATTCTTGAAGGCATGGCGCCTTTCCAGAGCCTGGAATCCGATCTCAAAAGCCTGAAGAGTGCCACGGAGAGTATTTGCCGGCAGCTTGGCGCGTGGATTCGATCAATCAAGGACTCGGAGCTGAAAGGGCAGCGTTACGTCAAGGAGAAGACGTGGCAGCAGGCCACCCGCGTACGCGAACGTGAGGAATTCCTGAAGGAGCTGGAAGCGAATCGGAAGGCCGGAGCTTCCCAATCCGGACCTCCGAAATCCGAGATTCAGAATTCGAAATCGTGAGAAGCCGGTGAGCCGCGAAGTTTCGGAACCTGGTTTCGAGTAGA
>DATJAQ010000357.1:0-16570 GCA_035516075.1 Terriglobia bacterium
ATCCCGCTCCCGCTGCACGCCCGCCGTTCGAGAAAAGCAAAAGACTGGAAATTGTGGCCGCCCCAACCCACCGTAACCAGGTGCCTTGCAAACCAAAGCTCGGTGCCACCCGTCTAAAGTTTGGAGCGCTTTGCGAACGGGCTGGAAAGGCAATTGCGTGCGCGAAGAAATTTCACGAAACTTCCAGGCGCTCGCTGCCGTAATAGTAGGTGAAAGACGCAAAAAGGAGAATGCCGTGCTGCTGAGATTAAACGAACGACCGGTAGTCGAAAACATGCGCAATTACCCCTCCGGCCTGGTGCAGAGAGTGGCGGACTTGCTCGTCGGAGGCGCGGTGGCCGAGCCCGACCCGCGCCGCAAGGGGTTCTATGACGTAGTCGATCGCGACCGGGTGTTCTTCATTCACATCTCGCCCGTCAGCGGCAAGGTGTTCCTGTTGGCCACCTGGCTGGCTGAAAAAGCGCCGGTGCCGGCAGCCCTGCACGCGGCCAACGCGCGTTGTTTTGAAGCATCCGCCCGCCTGGCTTAACGAGCGCCCTCGGCCTCCGCGCTCGTCAAGCCCTCGGACGGCGCGCAAACGCCCCGAGCCGCACACCCGCCGAGGCCGGTGAATCAGCCGATCATCCAATTCCCCGAATCCCTCATTTACTCCATACGCAACGCCTGCATGGGGTCCACCGTGGCGGCCCGGCGTGCCGGAATAAGGCTCGCTCCGAGCGTCACCAGCGCCACGCCTGCGAGTGCCGCGACAAAGGTCACCGGATCCCAAGGTTCAAGTCCGAAGAGCATGGAACGTAGCAAGCGCGCACCGGCGATGGCTAGAGGCAGACCCACAAGCACCCCGGCCGCGCTCACCACCAGGCTCTCGCGCAAAACCATCCAGAGCACCTGGCCGCGCCGGGCTCCGAGCGCCATGCGCACGCCGATTTCGGCCGTTCGGCGGCTAACCCGATAGGCTAGGGTTCCGTAAAGCCCGGTCGCCACCAGCAGGGCGGCCAGCAGACCGAAGAACGTGGAGAGGCGCGCGAAAAGTTGCTGCTGCGAGTACGAACGCGCGAACTGCTCCTCCTGCGTCATGGGCTCGAGCAGCGCAAGGTCCGGAGCGAAATCACGCACCGCGCGCCGCACGTCCGGCAGCAAGGCGGTGGGGCGTCCTTCGGTGCGAAGCTCGTAGTGCATCGTGCCCACTCCCGTGAGCTGGGTATAAGGCAGGTACGCCATCGGATGCGGGCTTTCGTCCACGGTGGTGTACTTGCTGTCGGCCGCCACGCCCACGATCGAATACTCCGGCGCCTTCACGCCGTGGTAAAGGCCGTGGAAAAGGGAGATCTGATGACCGAGTGGATTGCCCGACGCGAGATAGCGCTTCACGAAGGTTTCGTTGACGATGGCCACCTTAGGCGACGCGGAAGTATCGGCGTCGTTCAACTCGCGCCCGAGCACGATCGTGGCTCCGAGCACGTGAAAGTAATCGGGGCCAATGGCGTTCCAGCGCATCTCTGAGAAGTGACCGGGCTCGGGATCGCGCCCGTCAACGATGGCCCCCGTATTGTTGCTCCAGCCGGACCCGATGCGATTCTGCATGAGCGTGGCGGACTCCACTCCCGGCAACGCGCGCAGGCGATCCGTGAGGCTCCGGTAGAACTGAAGAACTTCGGCGTCAGTGTGCAGGCTCTGGGGCGGCGTGATGCCGAACACCAGCAGCCCCGCGGCGCGCATGCCCAGGTTGGCGTTCTCAAGATTTCTCAAGGTGCGCAGCAACAGCCCGGAGGCCACCAGCAAGACCACGCAGAAGGACATCTGCAGCGCCACCACCACCTGCCCGCTTCGGAACTTGCTCCGGTCCTGGCTGGAGGCCGCGGCCGCCGTCTTGAGCGCCAGACCGGGCGCCACGCGGAGGGCGTTGCGCAGGGGTGCCAGGCCAAAGGCGAGGGCGGCGAGCAGTGAGACTGCTACCGTGAACGCCAGCACCAGGCGGTCGGGCGCGAGGCTCGTCGTTAATTCGGACCACGCCGCCAGCGCGCCTGTGGTCCAACCGGCGAACAGCCAGCCGGCTGCCGCACCCGCGGCCACCAGCATCAGGCTCTCCGAGAGCAACTGGCGGAACAGGCGCCCGCGACTGGCCCCGAGCGCCATCCGCAGGCTGAATTCGCGCTGCCGGGTGCTGTTGCGCGCCACCAGCAACATGGCCACGTTGGTGCAGGCAATCAGCAGCACCAGCCCTACCATCACCATGAGCACTGCAATAGGCCGTTCAAACTGCTGCCGCTGGGCGCCCACGCCCTTGGCTGGTGTGAAGTAGAGATTGGGAGGCTTCTCCTTGGGATCTCGCTGGCCCACGCCGAAATAGGCGGCCCGCTGAAATACCGGCGTGAGTTGGGCCACCGCCTGCTGCTCACTGACGCCCGACTTCAGACGCCCAATCAACATCAGGCACCACCAGGTGGTGGAGCCGTACAGACTTTGCCCGTCGTCGGCGGACTGGCCCCAGGCGGGTAAATCGGGGCGATTCTGCAAAGGGATCCAAATGTCGGCGGCGCCTTCAGGATCGACGCCGTCGAACTCGCGCGGAGCGATGCCGATCACAGTAAAGGGCACGCTCTTGATGAACAGTGCTTGGCCGATGATCGAGGGATTGCGGGCGAACCTCCCCGTCCAGTACTTGAAGCTCAGAACGGCCACCTGGGCGTGCTGGGTTTCGTCGGAAAGCGAAAAGAATCGGCCGCGGGCCGGTTCCACGCCGAGCCCGGAAAAGAAGTTGCCGCTCACCATGTCGGCCGTGGCCTCTTCGGGCTCGCTTCCGGAACGCACCGAGATCCCGCCGATATTCAGCGGTACGTAGGCCATGAGGTCCGAGAAAACTTCATGCTGCTGGCGTAGCTCCTCGAAAACGTGTTCGGTGAAGGAAAGTGAGCCTTCGCCCGTCTGCCCCGCGTTCGACGGCCAGCCCGTGGTATTGAGATAGAAAACCCGCTGCGGATTGGGCACCGGCAGGGAACGCAGAAGTACGGCGTCCATCACACTGAAAATCGCCGTGTTGGCGCCGATGCCAAGCGCCAGCGTCAGCACCGCAACCAGCGCGAATCCCGGGCTTTTCCGTAGCTGGCGCAAGGCGTAAGTGAGATCCTGCATGACCCCACGCATCCTCATACCTCCAACCGACTGTCTGCTTCAAAACGTCGGCGTAGCACATGGGCCTCCACAGCGGGTTCCAGAAGGATCTGATTCTAAACGCGTTGAGGATGTTGGCCGTCGCCGCAACGGCCCGGTGCTGTCCGCTTGCGGACAGGACGCCCGGAACTGGACTCGTGCTTCGGGACATTTCGACAAGTGCTGCTCGGCGGAATGCCGAGTGGCGGCCGGCATCGGCTTCCCTGAGCGCTCGAGGTGCGGACCAGCCGGTCGCCTGGCCCGGAACGCCCGACCTCGTAAACACGGAACTGATTGATTGCATGGCACATCGTGGCTCTGACCGACACGTCTCCGTACACGGATTGGGATTCGCAACAAGCAGCGCAGCAACCGAGTATCTTGGCTCTCCGTCATTCGGATCCCGGCCGTTTCGGCCCATTCTCGTTTATCTCATCATTTGGATATAAATTTGTAAGCCTATTGTCTTCAGTGACATTCCAGCTTTGCTCGTAACCTCGCTGGGCCTCGGGGTGGCCGGTGCTTGGTGGGCGCCGGTCCCGGAGGTCGGCTGTTAAAGGCGTTCCGCGAAGTATGTGCGGCAAAGCCGGTCGTTTTACGTATTAAGTTATTGAGTCTGTAATTATTAGAGCTGATTGTCAATAACAATTTTATACCCTGGTTGGGCGGCCCGACCCGGGCCTGCGCCACGGTCCCGCCGGAGAGTGTATAGTTGCAGGCGGCACAAACCGGATCAGCGAAATCGCGGGGGAAGAATTGCACGTGTCTTCCAGAGGACTGGCCGAAGGTCCGGGTACATCGGGGGCGCAACGGCGCTTGGGGCGTACGGTGTACGTTGGTAGCGCGTTAGTCTCCGCTGCGCTCTTCGGGTTTGTCTTGCCGGCTCGGGCGCTCCAAGTTTCCGTGGGCCAAGCCGAATCGGCTCCGGCTGGGCAGCCGGCCTCAAACGCGCCCGCGGCCGCGCAGAAGGCATTCGAGGAGGGTACGGCGCTGCTTCGGCAACAAACCGCAGATTCATTTCGCGCGGCCATCGAGAAATTCAACCAGTCGGCGAAGCTCTGGCGATCCGCAGGTGACCCGCGCCAGGAAGCTCTGGCGCTCCTCTGGGCCGGGAGGGCGTACGACAATCTGGGCGAGAGCCCAAAGGCGCTGGATTGCTACAACCAAGCTTTGCCCCTCTCGCGCGCGGCCGGCGAGCACGCTACCGAGGCCGTGCTCCTCTTTAACATCGGGGCGACGCACGAACTCATGGGCGAGAATCAGCCGGCGCTCGACAACTACGGTCAGGCGCTGACCCTGTTTCACGCCGGCGGCGATGGCGGCGCGGAAGCGAAGGCGCTTATCAGCCTCGGAAACGTGCACTACAAGCTGGGCGAGAAACAGAAGGCGCTCGACGGCTACCAGCAAGCCCTGCCCCTGGCGCAAGCTGCCGGCGACCGCGAAACCGAAGCGAGGTCGCTGATCGGCAGCGCCGTGGTAGACGCTTCTCTTGGTGAGAACCAGCAGGCGCTCGAGCTCTACACGAAAGCTCTGCCGTTGGAAGAGGCGGCGGGCGACACGGCTACGAAGGCCCTGACGCTGACGAATATCGGCACGTTGTACCACGACAGCAGCGACATGCGGCAGGCGCTGGCCTGGTACGAAAAGGCCCTGCCCGAATGGCGGGCGGCCGGCGACCGGAACGGGGAAGCGATCACTCTCAACAATCTCGGAGAGGCATACGCGGCTTTGGGCGAGGAGCAGAAGGCGATGGACTACTACAACCAGGCGCTGGCCATCAAGCGCACGGTGGGCAGCCGCGCCAGCCTGGCCGCAACTCTGGGCAATATTGCCGAACTCTACCGGACTTTGGGAGTGAGTCAGAAGGGGCTCGACGAGTACGCCGAGGCGCTGGCCCTTCAGCGCGCCGATGGCGACCGCAGGGGGGAGAGTGCGTCACTCGAAGGCATGGGGAACTTTTACGGCGACCTGGGAGAGAGGGAGAAGGAATTGGCCTACTTCAACCAGGCGCTGGCCGTGGCGAAAGCGGATGGCAATCAGCAGGGCCAGGCCGAGGCCCTGAACAATGTAGGCGTCGCCTACCAGGAATCAGGCGATGAAGAAAAGGCGCTCGACTATCTCATTCAGGCGTACCGCGTCGAGCTCAAAGTCGGCGACCGGCGCGGTCAGGCTTCAACGCTCGGCCACATCGGAACGGGGTTCGCCAACCTCGGCGACACAAAGGACGCCCTGGACTACTTCGAGCGGGCCCTCACAACCGCGCGGGCCATCGGCGACCCTGCCGTGGAAAGGATGGTGCTGGACGGCCTCGGCAACGTGTATGAGAAGCAGCACGAGGATCAAAAGGCGCTTGACTATTACAACCAGGCTCTGGCTGTCGACCGTGCCACCGGCGACCGGAACGGGGAGGCTGTTACCCTCGGCAACGTCGCCCTCGCCGAAAGCGATCAGGGTAATCTCTCCGATGCGCGCGTTCACATGGAGGCGGCGCTTGACATCATGGAATCTCTGCGCACGGCGGCGGCGAGCGAGCAACTGCGCACTTCCTACTTCTCGACGGTCCAAGGCAACTATGCAACCTACATCGACATCCTCATGCGGCTGCACGCGCGGTTTCCGCGCGACGGCTACGATCGCTTGGCGCTGGAGGCCAGCGAGCGGGGCCGCGCGCGCAGCCTGCTTGAAACGCTGAACGAAGGCCACGCCGACATCCGGCAGGGCGTCGATCCGAAGCTCCTCGAACAGGAGCGCACACTGCAACAACTCCTGGACGCGAAGTCCGACCGCCTGACCCGCCTGCTTCTTGGCCCCCACTCCGACGAGCAGGAGGCGGCCGCGCGAAAGGACATCGACAATCTACAGAGCCAGTATCAGGATTTGGAAGCCCAAATCCGCGCGGCCAGCCCTCACTATGCGGCCTTGACGCAACCTCAGCCGCTGACCGTTACCGAGATGCAGCAGCAACTCCTTGACCCGGAGACCGTGCTGCTGGAATACGCGCAGGGGCGCGATCAGAGCTACCTGTTCGCCGTAACACCGGACTCGCTCAGCGCCTACACGCTGCCCAAGGCAGATGAGATCGAAGCGCTGGTCACGAAGCTGTACCCCTTGCTGACGCAGCCGGCGGGCCAGCAAATGGGGGCGCAGGGCCGGGGTTTCCAGGCCGTGCAGAACCCGTCCGGCGCCGTGTCCGCGCAGCAGTTTTATCCGCTGATGGTGCGGCTCAGCCGGATGGTGCTGGGCCCCGCCGCGCCGCAACTGGGGCGCAAGCGGCTAGTGATTGTACCGGACGGGGCCTTGAACTACATCCCGTTCGGGGCGCTGCCCGCGCCCGCCAGCGGGAGCCCGGACGCGGCGAATCCCAAGCCGTTGGTGGCGGAACACGAAATCGTTTATCTGCCCTCCGCCTCCACCCTGTCGGTGCTGAGAAAGGACACGGCCGGGCGCAAGCCGGCGCCCAAGCTGCTGGCGGTGATGGCGGACCCGGTGTTCAGCGCGGACGATGCGCGGGTGACTTCAGGACGCACTGCCTCCGCCGGAGGAGCAGCGGACGGCGATTCCCCGAGCCCAGCGAAGCAGCCGGGCGCGCCGGGCGAGCGTGGGGCGCCGAACCTGGCGGCGGAACTTGTGGAGAGCCAGCTCACGCGCTCGGCGCTCGATGCCGGCGTCACGCGGGGCGGGGGAGTGCCGCGGCTGCCGTTCACGCGCCAGGAGGCGGACGCCATCGCCGCTCTGGTCGCGCCGGACCAGCGCAGCGAAGCCCTTGGGTTCGCTGCGTCTAAAGCCTCGGCCACCAGCGGCGCGCTCGGCGAGTACCGCCTGGTGCACTTCGCCACCCACGGAATGCTCGATAGCGAGCATCCCGAACTCTCCGGGGTGGTGCTGTCGCTGGTGGACGCGAAGGGCCAGCCTGTGGACGGATTTCTGAGGCTTCAGGATATCTTCAACCTGAACCTGCCGGCGGACCTGGTGGTGTTGAGCGCGTGCGAGACGGGCCTGGGCAAGGAGATTCGGGGCGAAGGTTTAGTGGGGCTGACGCGCGGTTTCATGTACGCCGGGGCGCCGCGGGTGGTGGTGAGCCTGTGGAGCGTAAACGACCAGGCGACGGCGGAGCTGATGAAGCGCTTTTACCGCGGCATGCTGGTGGAGAAGCTGACGCCGGCGGCGGCGCTGCGCGCAGCGCAGATGGCGCTCGCCCACGACCCTCGTTGGGCGGCGCCCTACTACTGGGCGGCGTTTGTCCTGCAGGGCGAGTGGAAGTGAGCGACACTCGGAACCACCGGCAGGGGTCGGTGGGCAGCGCCCGTCCCGGTGCGGCCGGGGAATTTCCAATTCTTGTGGCGCCTAGACCGTTTTTTGGCGCAGTATAGCTCCAGGGGACGGGGGATTTCGGCTCGACATCCGACATGCAACTCGGCGAAGCCGCCGCATCTCGTAACGGCGCCGGAAGCGCCGCTCACGTGTGCGCGGCCGGCGGCGAACCCCAAAGTGAGCATCGGTAGAGCCCGTGATTCCGAGCGACCTAACATACTGGAGAGAACGATCTATGAAGAACCGCATCAGCTCATTGAAGTCGAAATCTGGAATTCATCCCGTACCGGTGATGGATGCCATTGACCGTCGGGGCGCCTTCGGGCGGCGGTCATGGCCGGTTCCGCTCGCCGCGGGGCTCCTTGCTGCCACCGCCCTTTTCGGGCTGTTTGGCTGGCCTGTGTCTCGCGCCACGGCCCGGCAATTCAACCGCCCTCAAGGCACCGTCTTCGTTCACGACGCATTGGGCGGACAGATCCTGGGTTACGACATCGACCAGAACGGCACCGAAGGCCTGCTCACCGAGTATGTATCGGGGATCGGCGGCAACAACACGGTTGCCACCGAGACTTTCGATCAAATGACCGGCAAGATCACGGCTATCGTCGCCCGAATCAACTTCACAAAGAACGACTACGTCATCCTGGGCGTGGTCGGAAGCCACGTGGGATTGATCGAATTCGAGCACGTCACCAACCTTTACGTGGACGGGCGGAGGTATCTCACGCTGAACCCTCTCAACTCGAACAAGTTCA
Organism: Terriglobia bacterium; assembly: GCA_035516075.1. Taxonomy (GTDB): domain Bacteria; phylum Acidobacteriota; class Terriglobia; order UBA7540; family UBA7540; genus Gp13-AA77. The sequence continues at coordinate 8,217 of DATJAQ010000357.1, forward strand.
CGGGCAGTTGGAGGCCGCCTTTCCTGACCACGGACGACATCATCGAAACCGTGAGCGCCAACCAGGGCGGGCCTAACAACGCCATCATGTACTTCAACAACGGGCCGGACTTCAGCAGTCTCGTTTTCGAAACGAACGTGGCGGCGAACACGTTCGGACCGGTCTTCAAGGTGCAGGACCAGGTGTTTGACGAAAACAACTCCCCGGTGATGGCTTATGACACCCGGAACAATCAGGCTGTGCTCGGGTCGTCGTACGGCAGTCCGACTTCGACGCCCGAAATAGGCACCGTAGACCTCGCCACCGGCGCTTTGACCGAATTTACCGGCCTCGGGCTTGGATTCGTCAACGGCATTTCCTACGACTCCACGACGGGCGTGGCTTGTACGGCGACCGAAATTGACTTTAGCGTTGAGTTTTACAATGTTTCCCGCCAGACCGGAGTGATCGTGCCCCTACCCGGGGCCGTCAGTCAGGCGCAGCGCGGCGAGGCCGTGGCGAACGACCCGCTTCACGGGCTGTGCCTGGTGGGCCAGCCGATCACCAGCACGGGCAAGAGCGGCAGCAGCATTCAGGTGTTCGACGAAACAGGGGACTTTATCGAGTCGATCAACGGGTTCGGACTGCCGGCGAGCCCCACGCGCATCGCGCTGCACCCTAGCGTGCGGTTCGGTTACGTGCTGAGCGGCGTGAGCGAGCTGCAATCGTTCACCTATTAGCCTGGGTTCTCAACGAAATGGGCACGCCTCGCCGCAGGGCGCATCCGCGCCCCGTGGGCGAGGTTTGCCTGCCGCAGGCTTCGTGAGACGGCGACGGCGGAATTAGAACGGCCGCCCGGCCTGCAACGGCCCGGCCACGGAAGCATCAAAGAAGTTTATACTGGTCTGGAAATAGCAACGGGTGGAGATTCGTATTGAGCTTGAGGGCGACCATGAGTGAGTTCAAGGGCAGGATGAGTGTCACCGCCAAACGCGCGCCGCGTTGGCGGGCGGGGCGGTTACGGGCCGCGCTGCCGGTGGCACTGGCGTGCCTCGCGCCCCTCGGGGTGCTTTCCGTCAGTTGTTCCAGCGGCCCTGCCAAAGGCGACTCGGCCGCGGCGGCCCAGATGGCGATGATGGCGGCGGTGCCGGTTACGGTGGCCCAGGCCGCGGTGAAGACCATTCCCGTCGAAATTCAGGTGATCGGCAACGGCGAGGCCTACAACACGGTGAACGTCAAGGCGCAAGTGGATGGGATGCTCCAGAAGGCGTATTTTCACGACGGCGAAGACGTACAGCAAGGCCAACTGTTGTTCACCATTGACCCCCGGCCCTTTCAAGCTTCGCTCGACCAGGCCCAGGCGGCTCTGGCGCGCGACGAGGCGCAGCTTCATAACGCCGAAGACCAGTTCAACCGCAACGCGGAACTTTTCAAGGAAGGCATCGTTTCGAAGGACCAGTACGACACCTTCCAAACCAACATGCAGGCGCTGGGCGCGACGGTGCGCGCGGACCAGGCGGCCATCGAGAACGCCAGGATTCAGCTCGGTTACTGCACCATTCGATCGCCCATCGGCGGACGCACCGGGAGCCTGCTGATCAAAGAGGGCAATCTCGTGAAGAACAACGACGCCGCGCTGGTGGTCATCAACCAGATCAGCCCGCTCTACGTCGATTTTTCCGTGCCCGAGCAGTATCTGGACCAGGTGAAGCATCTCGCCGCCGCCGGCCCGCTGCAGGTGGAAGCGGTGATTCCGCAGGATCCCGACGACCCCGAGCGGGGCACGCTCTCGTTTATCAACAACACTGTGGACACCACCTCGGGAACGGTATTGATGAAAGGCACCTTCCCTAACGCGGGCAAGCGGCTTTGGCCGGGCCAGTACGTTAACGTGGTACTCACCCTGGAATCGCAGAAGGATGCCGTGGTGGTGCCCACCGCGGCCCTCCAGACCGGGCCGAACGGCAAGTACGTTTACGTGGTGAAGCCCGATAAGTCGGTCGAGCTGCGGCCGGTGGTGCCCGGAATCTCGAACGAAGGCAGCACGGTGATTGCGAAGGGTATCGCATCCGGCGAAACGGTTGTGACCGACGGCCAGTTGCGGCTCTACCCGAACGCCAAGGTCGAGGAGAAGACGGGCATCTGAAGCCGGGGCAGGAGCTGAACATGCTGGCCTGCCGCCGTGGAGCAAAGCTGGAATGTGCTTTAGATTCAGCAGGAAAGACGCTGTGGGTATCTTGACTGTCAAGGATTGGCGCCGTGCCGGATAACGCCCGCGATCGCGGGGCCGCAAGCTGCGGGCCGGCGAGGCCCCTGGGCCGCGGGTGCCGAGGTCTTTTATGAGTCTTCCTGAGCTCTGTATTCGCCGGCCCGTCATGACCACCCTGTTCATGGCGGCCATTCTGCTGTTCGGCATCATGGGCTACCGGGCGCTGCCGGTAAGCGACCTGCCGAACGTGGACTACCCCACCATTCAGGTAAGCGCCGCCCTGCCGGGGGCGAGCCCCGAGACCATGGCCTCGGCGGTGGCCACACCCCTGGAACGCCAGTTTTCCACCATTGCCGGCATGGACTCGATGACCTCGTCGAGCTACCAGGGCGTCAGCAACATCACCCTTCAGTTCAACCTCAGCCGCAGCATCGACGCCGCCGCGCAGGACGTGCAGGCGTCCATCACCCAGGCGCAGCGCTTGCTGCCGCCCGGCATGCCGAGCCCGCCGTCATTCCAGAAGGTGAACCCGGCCGACCAGCCCGTTCTTTACATGGCCGTCTATTCAACGACACTCCCGCTTTCCACGGTGGACGAGTATGCCGAAACCTTCATGGCCAACCGGATCTCGATGGTGAGCGGCGTGGCCCAGGTGTCGGTGTACGGAGCGCAGAAGTACGCGGTGCGCATCCAGCTCAATCCCAAGGCGCTCGCCTCCGAAGGCATCGGAATTGACCAGGCCGTCGCCGCCGTGCAGCAGGCCAACGTCAATCTGCCCACCGGCACGCTCGACGGCTCCAAGCGCTCCTTCACCGTGCAGGCCAACGGCCAGCTTGAGGACGCAGCCGCTTACCAGCCCCTTATCGTGGCCTACCGTAACGGAGCGCCCGTTTACCTGAACCAGGTGGCCAACATCATCGACAGCGTGCAGAACAACAAGGCCGCCAACTGGTACGACGGCAACCGCGGCATGGTGCTGGCCATCCAGCGCCAGCCCGGCACCAACACAGTGGAAGTGGTGGACAACATCCGGGCGCTCCTACCCCAACTTCGCCTCGAGATTCCCGCCTCGATCCACCTCGAGACACTCTACGACCGGTCGGTGGGCATCCGGGCTTCGGTAAGCGACGTGAAGTTCACCCTCTGGCTCACCATCGGCCTGGTGGTGATGGTCATCTTTCTCTTCCTGCGCAACATCTCCGCCACCATCATCCCCAGCTTGGCCCTGCCCATGTCGATTGTGGGCACGTTCGCCGTGATGTACATGCTGGGTTATACGGTGGACAACCTCTCGCTGATGGCGCTGGTGCTTTCGGTGGGATTCGTGGTGGACGACGCCATCGTGATGCTCGAAAACATCGTCCGCCACATGGAGCACGGCGAGGGCGTGCTGGAGGCGGCGCGCCACGGGTCGCGCGAAATCGGCTTTACCATCATGTCGATGACCCTTTCCCTCACCTCCGTCTTTATTCCGGTGCTCTTCATGGGCGGCATCGTGGGCCGCCTGCTGCACGAGTTCTCGGTGACCATCATGGCGGCGGTGCTGGTGTCGGGTTTCGTCTCCCTCACCCTTACGCCCATGCTCTCCAGCCGTTTTTTGCGCAATCCGCGCACGGCCCGGCACGGGGCCCTTTACCGTTTCTCGGAGCGCGGCTTTAAAGGCTTGCTGCGCGGGTACGACTGGTCTCTGAGGGGCGCGTTGCGGCACCGCTTCCTCACCATGCTGGCCTCCTTCGCGGTGCTGGGCGCAACCGTCTATATGTACGAGGTCGTTCCGAAGGGCTTTTTGCCGAGCGAAGATTCGGGCGAAGTGATCGGCTTCACCCTCGCCCAGCAGGGGATCTCTTTCAAGTCGATGCAGCAGCACACCGTGGTACTGCTCGGCCTCCTGCGCCAGGATCCCAACGTTGATAACGTCATGGCGTTCGCGGGTTCGGGCGGGCCGCTCGGCGGGCTGAACTCGGGCTTCTTCTTCGCCCACCTGAAGGACGGCCCGGCGCGGATGCTGGCGCCCCCGCCGCAGCGCGAGGGCATCCTGAAGGCGCCGGGGGCGATGGCGGTGTACAACCTGATTAATCTGATGGCGCCCCGGCATATGAGCACGGACGACGTCATCAACGAGCTTCGTCCGAAGCTCGGCCAGGTGACGGGCATGGTGGCGTTCATGCAGAACCCGCCGCCCATCCGCATTGGCGGGCAACTTAGCAAGAGCCTCTACCAGTACACAGTGCAGGGGGTGAACACCCAGGAACTGTACCGCACCGCGGCCCAGCTCGAGGCGGCCATGAACAAGCTGCCGGGTTTGGTGGGCGTGAACAGCGACATGCAGATTGCCAACCCGCAGGTGAACGTGGAGATCAACCGCGATAAGGCGTCGGCCCTCGGGGTGACCGCCTATCAGGTGGAAAACGCGCTCGCGCTGGCTTACGGCTCCACGCAGGTCTCGACCATTTATACCCCCAGCAACGAATACTGGGTGATCGCCGAGCTCCAGCCGGATTACCAGGCGGACCCGGCGGCGCTCCCGCTGCTCTACATCCAGTCGTCAAACGGGCGTCTGGTGCCGCTCAACGCCGTGGCCGATTTCGTGCAGAACCTCGGGCCCCTCTCCGTCAACCACTTCGGCCAGCTCCCCGCCGTCACCATCTCCTTTGACTTGCAGCCGGGAGTTTCGCTGGGTGCGGCGGTATCCGAGGTCAACAACGCGGCGCGGCGCATCCTTCCCGCCACCCTCAGCGGCGCTTTCCAGGGCGCCGCGCAGCAATTCGAATCCTCGTCAACAGGACTCGGGATTTTGTTGCTGGCCACCGTCCTCGTCATTTACATCGTGCTGGGCATTCTCTACGAGAGCTTCATTCATCCGCTCACCATTCTCTCCGGGCTCCCCTCGGCCGCTTTCGGCGCTCTGCTCACCCTCAAACTCTTCAACATGGAGCTTGATCTCTACGGCTTCGTGGGCATCATCATGCTGATCGGCATCGTGAAGAAGAACGCCATCATGATGATTGACTTTGCCCTGGCGGCCGAGCGCAACGAGGGGAAGAGCACCGCCGCCGCCATTTATGAGGGCGCGCTGATCCGGTTTCGCCCCATTATGATGACCACCATGGCGGCCCTCATGGGCACGCTGCCCATTGCTATCGGGTTTGGAGCCGGGGCCGAGTCGCGGCGTCCCCTGGGCTTGTGCGTGGTGGGCGGCCTCGTCTTTTCGCAGCTCATCACCCTCTACATCACCCCTGTCTACTACACCTACCTCGACGGCTTCCAGCGCTGGCTGGGGCGCACTTTCGGGCGGCGCGGGAAGACCGAAGGCAAGGACGAGGAAGAAGGCATCCCTCTCCCCGAACCCGTGGAAGCCGGGCGCTCCTGAGAGCGGAAGAAGGCCGTTCGCAGCACCCGATGGGCCGAGGCTACATCCCTGGCTAGCCTTCGGCAATGCCCTCGCCCCTCCGCCGGGGGCCGGCCTCGCGCGATTTGCTCCCGTTCAAGCTATCAGCCCGCCGCTTCTTGACATCGACCCTTCCCGCGCCCTTCGCACTCCCGCCTGAGTAGCGTTGTGCTACGATGGTGCGGCAAGCTTCTGGACTTCCTATGGCAAATACGGTTGCGAGCGGCAAGCTGAGGGTGATCCCCCTGGGGGGCCTTGGCGAATTTGGCATGAATATGATGCTCTTCGAGTACGGCGAAGACATCATCGTGGTGGACTGCGGGGTGATGTTCCCCGAGCCCGAGCTGCTGGGCGTTGACATCGTCATCCCCGACCTCACTTACCTCCGCGACCGCCGCGAGCGCGTGCGGGCCGTTATCCTCACCCACGGGCACGAAGACCACATCGGCGGCCTGCCCTACGTGCTCGAGGAAGTCGAAGCGCCCGTTTACGGCACGGCCTTCACGTTGGCCCTGGCCCGGGCGCGTCTCGAAGAGCACGGCATGGCCGAGAGCGCCGATCTGCGCGAGATGACGCCCAAGGCGCCCTTCAAGGTGGGTCCGTTCGAAATCGAGTTCATTCATCTCACCCATAGCATCATCGATTCGGGCGGCCTGGCCATCAACACCCCGGTGGGCACGGTGATTCACACCGGAGACTTCAAGCTCGATCCCACGCCCACCGACGGCCGCACCAGCGATCTGCACACCTTGGCCTCGTACGGCGGGCGCGGCGTGCTGGCGCTGTTCTCCGACTCCACCAACGTGGAACGTCCCGGCATGACGCCCTCCGAGCGCGGCGTGCGCGAGCGCTTTGCGGAGATCATCGCCGAGGCCCGCGGCCGCCTGGTGGTGACCTGCTTTTCCACCTCGCTGCACCGCATGCAAATCGTCGCCGACCTTGCGCACGAGTACAAACGCCGGCTGTGCTTCATCGGGCGCAGCATGCACCGCAACTCCGAAATTGCGCTCGATATGGGCCGCCTGCGCGTGCCCGCCGGGGTGCTGGTGGCGCCGGAGGAACTGGCTCAGCTTCCGCGCGAAAAGGTGGTGCTGGTGGTGGCGGGCAGCCAGGGCGAGCCTATGAGCGCCATGGCGCGCATGGCGGTGGACAGCCACCGCTGGGTGACGCTCGAGTCCGGCGACCAGGTAGTGCTCTCCGCCCGCATCATTCCGGGCAACGAAAAGGCCATTTTCCGCATGATGGATCACCTCTACCGCCGCGGCGCGCACGTGCACTACGACGACGGCAGCAAGCCGCCCGTGCACGTCTCGGGGCACGGCAGCATCGAGGAACTGCGCCTGATGCTCAACCTGGTGCGGCCCAAGTATTTCGTGCCGGTCCACGGGGAGTACCGGCAGCTGGCGCGGCACAAGGAGATGGCCGAGGAAGGGAGCGCCGTCTCGGGCGGGGCATTTCTGCTCGAAAGCGGGGACGTGCTGGAATTCGACAGCGCCGGGGCCCGCCTGGGCGACCGGGTCCCGGTGGGACACGTTTATCTCGACACGGGGTCGCTGGACGAAGTCGGGGAGGTGCTGCTCAAGGAGCGGCGCCGCATTTCGGAGGACGGCGTGGTGGTTCCCATCCTTGCTATCAACAAGCACACCGGGAAGCTTGAAGCTCCGCCTGAAGTAATTTCGCGCGGTTTGGTGGGGCTCGAAGGGGCGGCCGATCTGATGGAGAGCGCGCGCGAAGTGGTGCTGCGGACCATCGAAAAATCGAATCCCGAAGAGGCGGGCGACTGGGGCGTGGTGAAGGACAAGATTCGCTCCGCCTTGCGCAAGTTCTTCGACCAAGAACTCGGCAAGCGGCCCATGATCCTGCCTGTGGTGCTCGAAGTGTAGGGACTTTCGATTTTCGATTTGGGATTTTGGATCGCGCGGTTCGTTGTTTGCGACTAGTGCTTTCTCGTTTACACTTTCGACCTTTGACTTTCGACTCTTCGACCCCTCTCAAGGAGCCTCATGCCACTGTATCAGGCCGTTGTTCTCGCCATCATCCAAGGTTTAACTGAGTTTTTGCCCGTTTCCAGCACCGCCCACCTGGCGCTTTTTCCGTGGTTCGCGGGCTGGACCGATCCCGGCCTCACGTTTGACGTCGCCCTGCACGCGGGCACGCTAGTGGCCGTGCTCCTTTACTTTTGGAAAATGTGGCTCGACATGGTGCTGGCAGCGGCCGGCCTTGGGCCGAAAAGCGATCCCAAGACCCAGGAGAACAGGCGGCTCTTCTGGTACATGGTTATTGGGACCGTTCCAGGCGCCATCGCGGGCTATTTATTTGAGGCGAAGGCGGAGGACGCGTTTCGCACCCCGATTGTGATCGGCCTCGCGCTGGTGCTGGTGGCACTGTTCATGTGGGCCGGTGAGCGTGCCAGCACTGGCCGCGAAAACTCGCTCGGCCAGGTGACCCTGGCCGATTCCATTTGGATCGGCGTCGCTCAGTCCCTGGCGGTGGTGCCCGGCGTCTCGCGTTCCGGCATCACGATGTCAGCCGGTCTGTTCCGCGGCCTCGACCGTGAAACCGATGCGCGCTTTTCTTTCCTGCTTTCCACTCCCATCATCGCGGGCGCCGTGCTGAAGAAAGGGATGGAATTGCGCCACAGCGGGGTGGCGCCGGACATGCGCCTGCCGATGGTCGCGGGCATCATTGTCTCGGGCCTCGTCGGTTGGGCGGTGATCGCCTGGCTCATCCGCTACCTCAGCCGGCATACCTTCAAGCCCTTTGTGTATTACCGGCTGG
>DATJAQ010000358.1:0-8676 GCA_035516075.1 Terriglobia bacterium
GCTCGAATCGACGCACAATTTCTACCCCGTGATGCACGCGCCCACCGAAGAGGGCCTGGAGCCGAAGCTCGACCTGGTTCGCCGGGCGGACCGCGCGGCGCGCGCCCACGACAGCCGCATCGGCCAGGTGCGGGTGGGCTACTCCGACCAGATCCGCCACGTGCTGATTGCGGGCTCGGACGGCCGGCTGGTGACCGATTTCCAGCCGCTGGTGCGGCTGAACGTTTTCACCTTGGCGCAGGAAGGTGCGAACCGGCAGTCGGGCTCCACCGGCGGCGGCGGGCGCGTGGGGCTCGAGTTCTTCACGGGCGAGCGCTCGCCCGAATCGTTCGCCCGCGAGGCGGCGCGGCAGGCCATCGTGCAGTTGAGCGCCCTCGAGACCCCGGCGGGCGAAATGGAAGTGGTGCTGGGCCCGGGCTGGCCGGGCATCCTGCTGCACGAAGCCGTGGGACACGGCCTGGAAGCGGACTTCAACCGCAAGGGAATCTCCGCCTTCAGCGGACGAATCGGCCAGAGGGTGGCCTCGGATCTGTGCACGGTGGTGGACGACGGCACTATACCGGACCGGCGCGGCTCGCTCAACGTGGACGACGAAGGCGTGCCCACGCAGCAGAACGTCCTGATCGAGAAGGGCATTCTCAAGGGCTACCTGCAGGACAAGCTGAGCGCCGGCATCATGCAGACTTCGGTCACCGGTAACGGCCGCCGCGAGAGCTACGAGCACATTCCCATGCCGCGCATGACCAACACCTACATGCTGGCGGGCACGGACGAGCCGGAGAGCATCATCCGCTCGGTGAAGCGCGGCCTTTACGCGGTGTATTTCGGCGGCGGACAGGTGGACATCACCAGCGGCAAGTTCGTGTTCTCGGCCTCGGAGGCCTACCTGATCGAAGACGGCAAGGTGACGGCGCCCGTGAAAGGCGCCACGCTCATCGGAGACGGGCCCACCGTGCTGACGCGGGTGACGGCCGTGGGGCACGACTTGAAGCTCGACACGGGCATCGGCACCTGCGGCAAAGAGGGGCAGAGCGTGCCCGTGGGCGTGGGCATCCCGACCATGAAAGTAAGCCACCTGACGGTGGGCGGCACGGCGCCGCGGGCGGCGACGTCGTTTGTGTAGCCTAAACGTTATGACGTCTTGACGGTAAAACGTCAGAGTGCTAGACTGAGACCATGGGAGCACCTCAGAAACGTGCAACTGTTTACCTGGACCCGCGTCTACACAGGGCGCTGAGGCTCAAGGCGGCGGAAACGGACCGCTCAATCTCCGCCATCGTCAACGATGCAATCAAGCGCGATCTGGCGGAGGATGCCGAGGACTTGGCTGCGTTTGAGGAGAGGGCTCACGAGCCGTGGCTTCGCTTTGAGGATGTTGTGAAGGACATGAAAAAGCGTGGCCTCCTATAGTCTCCTGATTCGGCCTTCGGCCGCCAAGGAGCTCGCTGCCCTTCCCAGGAAAGACCGCGAGCGCGTCACCTCAAAGATCAACTCTCTCGGGTCCGAACCTCGGCCGCCAGGCTGCGAGAAGCTATCCGGCCACGAAGATAGGTACAGGCTGCGCCAGGGCTCGTACCGGGTGATCTACTGGGTGGACGACCCAGGCAAGACAGTCGGCGTGATCATGGTCAGGCATCGCAAGGAAGTCTATCGGTAGAATGGGGGCGATCCGGTTTGCAAGCGCCGATTGATGATTGACACGCAAAAATCATTGCTGACAGGACCCATCGATGGCTGAACACCAACTCGAACAGATCGCCCAGGATCTCGTCGGGCGCGCCATGCAGGCGGGGGCCACGGCGGCGGACGCCACGGTGCGGGAAGGCGACGAATTTTCCACCACCATCCGCCTCGGCCAGATCGAAAACCTGAAGGAAGCTGCCTCCAAGGTGCTGGGCTTGCGCGTGTTTCTGGGAACGCGCAGCGCCAGCTCCTATTCGAGCGACTTCTCGGCCAAGTCGCTTGAGCGCCTCGTGCAGCGGACGATTGAGATGGCCCGCGTAACCTCCGAAGACCCGGCGAACGGCCTGCCGGAGGCCGGGGAGATGGGGCGCTACCCGGGAGATTTGCAGCTCTATTCGCCGGACGTGGCGGAGCTCACGGCCGAGGAGCGCATCGCGGTGGCCCGCCGGGCCGAGCAGGCGGCGCTCAGCAGCGACCCGCGTATTAAGAACTCCGAAGGCTCCGGAGTGGAGACGGCCACGGGCAGCAAGGCTTACGCCAACTCGCTCGGCTTTGTGGGGAGCTACCGGTCGTCCATCACCTCGGTCACGGTGGTGCCGGTGGCGCAGGAAGGGCAGAACGGCAACGTGCAAATGCAGCGCGATTACTGGTATGCGGTCGGCCGGGGCGCCGCCGCGCTGCGCGATCCGGAGTCGATCGGCAAGCAAGCCGCGGCGCGCGCGCTGCGCCGGCTGGGGGCGCGTAAAATCTCCACCTGCCGGGTGCCGGTGGTGTTCGACGCGGAGACGGCGCGGTCGCTGGTGGGCCACGTTTTCGAAGCCGTGCGCGGCGACGCCATCTATCGCAACGCGTCGTTCCTGGCGGGCAAGCTGGGCGAGCGCGTGGCCGGCGAGAACATTACCGTCCTCGATGACGGCCTGCGCCCGGGCGGTTTCGGCTCGCGGCCTTTCGACGACGAAGGCGTGGCGCCCGCGGTGACGCCCGTTCTTGAGGCCGGCGTACTTCGCAATTACCTGCTGAACGCCTATACGGCGCGCAAGCTCAACTTGCGCACCACGGGTAACGCGTCGCGCGGGGTGGCGGGCCCGCCGTCGGTGGGGCCCAAGAATTTTTATCTCAGGCCCGGCACGCAATCGCCCGAAGACATTCTGCGCTCGGTGTCGAATGGCTTCTACGTGACCGAGCTGATCGGCTTCGGGGTGAACGTGGTCACGGGCGACTACTCCCGCGGCGCCGCCGGGCTCTGGGTTGAAAACGGCGAGCTCACGTATCCGGTGGAAGAGGTGACCATCGCCGGGAGCCTGCAGGAGATGCTGAACCACGTGGCCGTGGTAGGCTCGGACCTCGAGTTTCGCAGCGCCCTGGCCTCGCCTACCCTGCTGGTGGAGGGGCTCACGGTGGCGGGAACCTGAGTTGATTATGAGCGCCCGAGATTCAAGGCTGCGGCCGGGGGTGGCGGCAGCCGCGCCTCGCGACCGTCCGGTGGCGCGCGCGGCGGTCGGCCGTTCGCCCATCCTTCTCATCTTCTCGATTTCACTGGCGATTGCGGGCGTGCTGGCCGGCGCGGCCTGGTGGATGCACGTGCGCGCCACCCGGCCGCCCCCCCGTCCGCCCCTGAGCGGCGAAGCGCGAAGCTATCTCCCCAATATTGTAGCGAGCGACGCGCGGATGAGCGCCGCCGAAACGGGGCTCGGCAGCACCCAGACGTATCTGGACGCGCGCGTCAGGAATCAGGGCGCCAAGACGGTACGCGAGCTCGATCTGCAGCTCGAGTTTGTGGATATGCTGAACCAGGTGGTGCTGCGCCACACGGCGCATCCTATTACGGCTTCAGGCCCGCCGTTACAGCCCGGCGAGAGCAGGCCGTTTCGCGTGATTTTCGACCACATGCCCTCGGAATGGAACCAGGCGCCGCCGTCGATGACGCCGGTCTACGCAGCTTTTTAGTCTGTCAACGGCCGAACTGCAGGCGGGCGATCAGCGGCTCGGGCAGGCCGGCCTTTCTCATCTTGTCCTGGGTGGCGGCGAAGTCGTACGAGGTGCGGTAGTACTCCACACGCCGGCGCTCCGAGTCGAAGACGGCGAACGCGGCGCGCCAGTCCCGGTCCCGGGGCTGCCCGATCGAGCCGGGATTGATCAGGTAGCGCACGCCTTCCTCCAGGTCCAAGGTGAGGGTGCACCCTTCCTCTTCGCCGCCGCACTGAATGGTCTTCACGGTTCGTCCCGGATGCAGCATGAACCCGCCCTGGAGGTGGGTATGTCCGAAAAAAACCAATGGCGCACCGGAGTCTTCAAAAGCGGGGGGCGTATCGTGGGCTTCGACCAGATATTCGTCCTCGTCTCGCGGCGATCCATGCACCAGCTCGACCCCGTTCACCCGGGCGGGGCCGGGCGCAAGGTCGCGCAAGAATGCGAGATTGCCCGGCGTAAGTTGCTCGCGCGTCCACAGGGTCGCCATGCGGGCCAGAGAGTTGAAATCCTTGGCATCGCTCAGGCCGGCGCAGGCTTTGTCGTGGTTGCCGCGGATGATCACGGAAGCGAGTCCTCGGACCGCCTCCACGATGAGGTTCGGATCGGGTCCGTAACCCACCAGGTCGCCGAGGCAAAGCGCTTCCTCGTAGCGGCCCTGGGCCACGCGCAGGCATTGTTGGTACGCCTCAAGGTTGGAATGGATGTCGCTGATAATCAGATAGCGCACGGGACGCCTTTCCGCGGCGGGTTCAACAAGAAACCAGTATACGCCGGAGGGCGGGTTGGGCGGGTATCGCAGGCGCGGGCCGGCCTGGCGCCCGGCCGCGGCGGCGCCTTTTAGGGGCGAGGGGTGGGTTTGAGGCCGGCTCTTTTGACCCATCCCGAGGCTTTTCGATAAGATCGAGTTGAACTTGCGCCCTTGGACTCTCGACGGCCGCAGACAGCAGGCGGCGCCGGGCCGGACCCTCGCAGTCCTGGAGCCGGGGACGGCCGAGTCGCTGGCGCGCGCTATCGCAATGCTCCGCTATTACACCACGGGCGAGTCTCACGGCCAGGCGCTGGTTGCCCTTCTCATGGGCCTGCCCGCCGGGGTGCCCATCGACTTCGAGTACGTCGACCGCGAACTCAAGCGCCGCATGGGGGGCTACGGACGCGGCGGGCGGATGAAGATCGAGTCGGACCGCGCGCAATTCCTCTCCGGAGTCCGGCACGGCGAGACCATCGGTTCGCCCATCACGGTATTGATCGAGAATCACGACTGGAAGAACTGGGAACAGTCCCTGGCCGTGGAGGCGAGCCCCGAGGCCCAGGCTCGACGCCGGCCGCTGCTGCAGCCCCGGCCCGGCCACGCGGACCTGGCCGGATGCCTGAAGTACAACTTCCACGACGCGCGTTATGTGCTGGAACGGGCGAGCGCGCGCGAGACTGCGGCCCGGGTGGCGCTGGGCGCGCTGGCCAAACTCTTCCTGCGTGCGTTCGGGATCGACGTGGCGAGCCACGTGATCCAGGTGGGCCGGGTCCGGCTGGAGAAGCCCGACGCGGCTTTTACGGAGATCCTCGCGCTTCGCGACCGGCAGGAGATCGTTCTCAATTGCGTCGACGCCGCGGTCGAAGCGCGCATGAAGCAGGAAGTGGACCAGGCGACCGAGAGCCGGGATACGGTGGGCGGCGTTTTCGAGGTGGTCGCCCGCGGCGTGCCGGCCGGCCTCGGCTCGACGGCGCAGTGGGACGAGCGATTGGACGGGCTTTTGGCCCAGGCCGTGGCTTCCGTCCAGGCGGTGAAGGCGGCCGAGATCGGCACAGGGGTGGACAGCGCCGGGCGTTTCGGCTCCGAGGTTCACGACGAGATCGGCTATGATCGCGGGCAGGGCCGGTTTACACGAAAATCGAACCGGGCCGGTGGTGTGGAAGGCGGCATGTCAAACGGCGAGGAGATTGTGGTGCGAGGCTACCTCAAACCCATTTCGACGTTACGGCGGCCGCTGGAGTCCGTGGATTTCGAGACCCGCGAAACCGTGAAGGCGGCCTACGAGCGATCGGACATCTGCGTGGTGCCCGCCGCCGGAGTGGCGGGCGAGGCGATGGTGGCACTGGTGCTGGCGCGGGCGTTTCTCGAAAAGTTCGGCGGAGACTCCCTGACCGAGAGCCGCAGGAATTTCGAGGGCTACCGCGAACAGGTCCGCCGCTTTTAGGGCCGCGGGCCGGCCGATTTCCGGTCTTCCGAAAACATCATGATTCATCCCATCGTGAAATTTGGACATGCGGTGCTGAGCAAGGTGGCCTCGCCGGTGACGGTCTTCGACAACGAACTTGAGAAGCTTGTGGAAGAGATGTTCGAGACCATGTACGCCGCGCACGGCGTCGGCCTGGCCGCTCCGCAGATTGCCATCTCCAAGCACCTTTGCGTCATCGATACCTCGGTCAGCGAGCAACCGGGTGCCAAGCTGGTGCTGGCCAATCCGGTGATCGTTTCCGTCGAGGGACGCCAGGTGCACGAGGAGGGCTGCCTGAGCCTTCCGGACTTCCGGGCTGACACGCCCCGCCCGCTGCGCGCCACAGTGCGCGCGCAGGACGTGCACGGCCGCGAGTTCACCCTGGCGGGCGAAGGACTGCTGGCACGCGCCTTCTGCCACGAGACCGACCATTTGAACGGCGTCCTTTTCATTCACCACTTGAGTGCGCTGAAGCGGGAGTCGATGAAGCGCAAGATCAAGAGACTGCAAAATGCAGGGGAATGGTAAGCCGCTTGGAGCCGGGACATTCATGCAGAGACCTGCGCCGCCCGGCAGGACCCGCGAGACCGCAACGATGGTGCTATGAAGCTTATTTACTGCGGCACGCCGCAATTCGCCGTATCGGCTCTCGAAAGATTGCTGCAAAGCCCCTTCGAGATCGAGTTGGTGTTAACCAACCCGGACGAGGCCAGCGGCAGGGGCTACGAGGTTAAGCCCTCGCCGGTGAAATTGGCGGCACTCCGGGCGGGATTGGTAGTCTTTCAGCCGCGCAAGCTCAAGGCGTCCTTCACGAGAGCCTTTTTGAGCGAGTATCGTCCCGACGCCATTGTCGTAGTCGCTTACGGCCACATCATCCCGGATTGGATGATCGCACTGCCGCGCCTCGGCTGCATCAACCTGCATGCGTCCTTGCTCCCCAGGTATCGGGGGGCCGCGCCGATCCCCTGGGCGATCATCCGGGGCGAGCGAATGACGGGCGTGACGACCATGAAGATCGACGCCGGGCTCGACACCGGCGACATCCTGCTGCGGCATGAGACGGAGATCCGACCGGACGACACCGCGGAAACGCTCGCCAGCCGGCTCAGCTTTGCGGGAGCCGAGCTGATGGCGGAAACGCTCGAGCGCCTGGCAGCGGGCGACCTGCAGCCGCAGCCTCAGGACAGCAGCCAAGCCACGCCGGCGCCGGTCCTCAAGAAGGAAGACGGGCGAGTGGACTGGACGCGTCCGGCCGAAGAGATCGAGCGCCGGGTGCGCGGTCTCCGTCCCTGGCCGGGTGCCTACACCATTTTTCGCGCCCAGAGGCTGCACTTTTGGAAGACTGCGGTTGACCCCGCCGGCGCCGGCGCCGCGGCGGCGGGAACTCTATTCGCCAGAGACGGCAAACCCGTGGTAGCCTGCGCAGGCGGCGGCGCGCTCGAGCTGGTTGAGGTGCAACTCGAGGGCCGCAAGCGGATTTCGGGCCGCGATTTCCTCAATGGCGCCCGCTTGCAAGGCGGAGAAGAATTGGGAAGAGCCCTTCCCTGACTCGAGCCTGTCTGGATGCCTGTCTCACCGGCGCGTCGCATCGCCTATCGGGTGCTTCGGGGCGTGGACACCGGGGACGCTTTCGCGGCGGATCTTTTGCGGTCCGCCGGCGCGTCGCTCTCCGAACCCGATCGCCACCTCGCCACTGAGCTCGTCCTAGGGGCCCTGCGGCGTCGCGCCGAACTCGACCTATGGGTTGAGCGCCTCTCCGGCCGGCCGCTTGGCTACTTCGAGCCCGAGCTGCGCACCATCCTGCGCCTCGGCGTCTACCAGATTCGCATGCTGCGCCGCATACCGAAATCCGCAGCGGTCAACGAGGCAGTCGAAATGGCCAAGGCGGCGCGCAAGGGCTCAGCCGCGGGCCTGGTCAACGCTGTTCTGCGCAAGTGCGAGCCGCCAGAGAGCGGCGCTACCGGCGAGCTGGACAGCGAAGCCGCGCGATTGGCCTTGCCGGCCTGGCTCCGGGAGAGATGGACGGCGCGGTTTGGAAGCGATGCGGCGCTCGCCCTAGGCCGCTGGAGCCTCAAGACGCCGGCGATGGTGGTGCGGGTGGCTGGCGAGGGCGCGGTCGATGAAGCCCGGCGGGCGCTGGCGGCCGAGGGTATCGAGGCCAGTCCCGCAGCCTACGCTGCGCGCGGGCTGGTGATTGAGCGCGGGAACTTGCTGCACTCCAGACTGCTGCAGGAGCGGATGCTTGTGGTGCAGGAAGAAGCTTCGCAACTTGCGGGTTCCCTTGTGGCGTCCGCGCCCGGCAAGCGAGTCCTCGATCTCTGCGCCGCACCGGGAATGAAGACGGCCCAGATCGCTGCCGGCCTCGCTCAGGGGCTGCTGATCTCGTGCGACCGCAGCCCGCGGCGCTTGCGCAGCATGGCGCAGACTCTGGCTGGGGTCATTCCGGGCGGAGTCCGGTGGGACCGCGTGCAGCTCGACGCCGCGCTCCCGCTTCCTTTTGCCATCAAGTTCGACCGCATCCTGCTGGATGCGCCCTGCTCAGGCACCGGCACGCTGGCCCGAAACCCTGAAATCAAATGGCGCCTCAAAACCGATGACATCGCGCGGCTCGCCGGAATGCAAGCCCGCATGTTGGCGAGCGCCCTGGAGGCCCTCGCTCCCGGTGGCCGGCTGGTATATGCCACCTGCTCGCTGGAGTCCGAGGAGAACGAGGAGGTAGTGGAAAAGGCGCTCGCCGGAAAGAGTGAATTCCGGCGGCTCGAGCGCGCGGAGCTCGTGTCGCAGTGGCCGCGGCTCGTCCCGATGTTCG
>DATJAQ010000359.1:0-2528 GCA_035516075.1 Terriglobia bacterium
TCGAAACCGGCAGGGGCCCCGACGGCCTGGCGTGGGCGGCGCGATAACCGGACGAGTGCGTGGGCGCGATGGGTCTGGCACAGACACTTGTGACCTCGATCACCGCGGTGAAGGCGTACTAGCGCTCACACTCTCTAACAGAGCAGATTGCGGAGGTTGGCGGCTCCGTGTCAGACGAGAAGGCGATCGGCCCGCGAATCGGGCGGCTTTGCGTCGTGTATCTTCTGCTTTCGTAGGGAGGATTGAAATCGATGGAAACCAAGAGCATTAATCGGCGGGAATTTGTGGGCGCATCGTTGGCGGCTACGGCCGGCCTGCTGGCATCCGCTGGCACAGGAACCTCACAGCCGGCGCGTTCGGAAAATGCACCTGGGCTCAAGGTTGGCCTCTACACAATTACTTACCTCGGCGTCTGGTACCGCGGAGACGCACTCTCGCTGGAGGACGCGATCCGCCGCGCAAAGTCCTATGGCTACGACGGCATCGAGGTGGACGGCAAGCGCCCGCACGGACACCCACTGAGTTTGACCCGTGCCCACGCCCGTGAATTGCGCCAGAGGGCCGAGGACGAGGGCATCGAGATTTACGGCCTGGCCGGTAACAACGACTTCAGCAGTCCGATCACAGAGCAGCGGGACGCCCAGTTGAACTACATGCGGGATCTGATCGGCCTCGCGCCGGAACTGGGCGCGAAGACCGTGCGCGTTTTTCTGGCGTGGCCCGGCGTCACCGAGAAGCAGGGGCTTGCCTCGTACGATCTCTCGCACCCCTTGTGGGACACGGTCCATCAGGGCTATCCGCCGGAAGAAACATGGGACTGGTGCCGGAATGGGATGATCGAGTGCGCGCGGTACGCCGCCGACGCCGGCGTCACCCTGGCGCTGCAAAATCACAAGCCGGTGATCAAGAACCACCTGGATGTGCTGCGCATGGTGAAGGAAGTGAACTCGCCTCAACTGAAGGTCTCGCTCGACGCCTGGATCATGGACGACAAGTCGCCGGCGGCGATTCGCCAGGCGGCCCTCGATGTGGGCTCGTTGCAGGCGCTCTCGCACTTCGGCGGGGAGTTCAAGCGCGAGGCGGACGGATCCGTCAAGGGGCCGGAGCCCGACTATTATGCTTCCTTCGTCCGAGCGATGTACGAAATCGGCTACCAGGGGTATATCGGTTACGAGCTCTGCCACACTCTGCCGGTCGTGAACGGCCAGACCGTGGGCCTCGAGTTCGCCGACCAGTGCGCGGAGGCGGCCGCCGTCTACATGCGCGGCTTGATCAAAGCGAACGAGAGCTGAAAGCACCTTCCGCGCCCGCGCGCCACGGCTGGTTTAGGGCGAGACGATCTCAGGCGTCGGCAAGCGCTTCGCCTTGCGAAGCAAAATCCGGTCGAAGGTGGCGAAACGCATGGTGAACCCGGCGCTCGCCAGGTGCAAAGCGTCAGGCAGATCGAGCCCCTGCTCGTACCAATCGAGAGCCTGAGCCACCGCGAGGTCGTCCTCCACCGAAACCGTAGGAAGGCCGAGCAAGTCCCGCAAGGTTGGCGCGAGCCGCTCATGTGCGAAGCCATAGGTAGCGCCTAGCACCCAAGCCGTTTCGAGCAACACCGTTTTCGAGAGCCAGACCTGCTCAGAGCGGATCAGCTTGGTCGCTCGATCCGTCTGCTCTACATCATCGCGCGCCAAGTAGCGCACAACCACGTTAGTATCGACCGCGAGCATGCCGCTCCCTGATCGCCTTCCGGATGCCTTCGTCCATTTCTTCGAGGGTCTTCGGCCGTCCCCGGGACTTCAGCGAACCTTCAACCTGTGCAAAGGTCGTGGGTGGAAAGGGCTTGGCGGGCCGCAGCAGCACGCCTCCGGGCACTTCCTGCACGGCCAGCCTGGTGCCCGGCTGCCAGCCGTGCGCCTCTCGAATTGCCTTGGGCAGCACCACCTGCCCCTTGGATGAAAGCCGCGTGATGTTCATGATCACCCCGCCCGGACGGTAAGATTTCGGTAAGAATTATGCCATCGAGCCTGACGGAAGGCAAGCGCCGCTCCCCATGGCGCGGATCGTGCCTAGCGGGTTCCCGGCACCAGGTAAAAGAAGACGGCCAGGATGGCGTAGACGCCGAGGAGTTGCAGGCCCTCGAACCAGTTGGTTTCGCCGTCCATGGCCACGATGATGACCGCGCCCACCGAGAGGATCACGGCAGCGATTTCGAGCGGGTTGAACACGAGCGACATGGGGGTGGCGAGCCCGGCCGAGACCACCACCAGCAGGGGCGCGACGAAGAGAGCGATCTGGGTGCTGCTGCCGATTGCGATGTTGAGCGACAGCTCCATGTGGCCCGAACGCGCCGCCAGAATGGCCGTGGAGTGCTCGGCGGCGTTGCCGACCGTCGCCACCACCACCAAGCCGATGAAGAGCTCCGTCCATCCCAGCGTCGCCGTGACGGCCTGAATCTGGCGCACCAGGATTTCGCTGGCCCCGGCCACGAGCGCCGCCACGGCCACCAGCACGGCCAGCGCGGCACCCCGGCTGAGCTCCGG
>DATJAQ010000360.1:0-8451 GCA_035516075.1 Terriglobia bacterium
GCGAGTTGTACCGGCAGCGAGCGATGGAGCTGATCGACCTCGATCGCGCGTATTTCTGCTTCTGCACTCCGGAGCAGCTCGAAGCCGAGCGCGAGGAGGAGCTGAAGGCGGGCCGGCAACCGAAGTACTCGGGCCGGTGCCGCAGCCGCCCGCGCGAAGAGTCGGCGCGCAAAGTGGCGGAGGGCCAGGGCGCCTCGATCCGATTGAAGATTGCCGAGCAGGACTTCGCCTGGAACGACCTGGTGCACGGCGCCACGCGCTTTTCGAGCGAGGTGATCGGCGATTTCATCCTGCTGCGCTCGGACGGCAACCCGGCTTACAACTTCGCCGTGGTGGTGGACGATCACCTCATGGAAATCACTCACGTGATTCGCGGGGACGACCACATTTCCAATACGCCGCGCCAGCTCGCCGTTTACCAGGCGCTGGGCTGGGAGTGGCCGCGCTTCGCGCACCTCTCCACGATTCTGGGGCCGGACCGCGCGCGCCTCTCGAAACGCCACGGCGCAACGTCGCTCGAGAACTTCCGCGAGATGGGCATTCTGCCCGAGGCGCTGCGGAACTACCTGGCGCTGCTCGGCTGGTCAGCGTCGGACGGCGTGAGCGAAATCTTCACCACCGGGGCCCTGGTGGAGCAGTTTTCGCTCGATCGAATCACGAAGAGCCCGGCCGTGTTTGACCAGGAGAAACTCAACTGGCTCAACCGACAATATCTGAAGGAGGCGGCGCCGCGCCGCCTGGCGGAGCTGGCCGTGCCGGTGCTCAAACGCGCCGGATACCTGGCGGCGCCCGCCACCGAGGCCGTGCTCGCCTGGATCGAGCGGGTGGTGGAGGCGGTGCTCAAGAACGTCGACCAGTTGAGCCAGCTTCCTGCGGCGGCGAAGGTAATATTCGAATACGACGCTCGCCGCGCGGCCGATGATCCGGAGACGCGTCCGGTTCTGGACGAGAGCCCGGCCCGCGAGGTGCTGGCGCGCTTTATCCCTCGAGTGCTCCAGAGCGACGCCTCCGGCGAGGGCACGTTCACCTACGAGCGCTTCCGGGAAATCACCCGTGAAGTTCAGCGCGAGACCGGCACGAAAGGCCGCGATCTGTTCCATCCCATCCGCGTCGCGCTTACGGGCGCGGCCTCGGGTCCCGAACTGGAGAAGCTGATTCCGCTTTTCGAGGCGGGATCGCGGCTGCAGCTCGGCCACCCGGTGAAGAGCGTTCGCGAGCGCCTGGCGGAGTTCGCCAAGGTGGCAGGTCTCGCCTGAGCACGCCGCGGCATGCTGCCGCTCCCGATGAGTTCCCACGACCCCAAAACGCGGCTCGATACGCTCTACGGCATTCATGCTGTGAAGGAGGCCTTAGCCTCGCGGCCGGTGGACCACGTGCTGGTGGCTGAGGGCCGCCACGGGCCGCGCGTGGAGGAGATCGTTCAGCTTTGCCGCGCCCGGGGCGTTCCGGTGCGCTTCGCACCCGGCGTGGCCGTGGACCGTCTGGCAGGCACCCCCCAGCACCAGAATGTCGTGGCCGTTTGCGCGGCCAAGGGTTACGCCAGCCTCGAGAGCCTGGTGAGCGGTTCGGCAGCGGCCATGATCGTGGTGCTGGACGGCGTCGAAGACCCTGCCAATCTCGGCGCCGTGGCGCGCACCGCCGTCGCGGCCGGGGCCGGCGGCATCGTCGTGCCGGAGCGGCGCGCCACGGGGCTCACTCCCGCTGTCGCGCGTTCCGCGGCCGGTGCACTCGAGCACTTAAAGGTGGCGCGCGTCACCAACCTCACGCGGGCTTTGAACGAGCTCAAAGAACAGAACCTGTGGGTGTTCGGGTTTGAAGCGGCGGCCGCGAAGTCCTATCTCGATCTCGATTATTCGGTGCCCTGCGCCCTGGTGTTGGGCGGCGAGGGCCGCGGTCTGCACCGGCTGGTTCGTGAGACCTGCGACCACCTCGCGCGCATTCCCCTCTACGGCCCGGTGGAGTCTCTGAATGTTTCAGTCGCCGCCGCCGTAGTGCTCTACGAGGCTGCCCGCCAGCGGCACGGCCGGTAGCGTCGAGCGGCAGCTCGCGATGGCGGGCTCCTTCGAAACGCTCAGCTCCCTCGCAGGTCTGCAACTTGGCTTAAGAACGCCACATCCAACAAATGGGGTGCCGCGCGCTGTGAGGGTGAAAACGATGCATGCCGGAACCCGTCGATGCGTTGCCCGAGCCTGCCTGGCGCTTGCCGGCCTGTCGCTCGGCCTGTCGTTTTCTCCTATCGTCCGCGCCCAGGACGGAGACGGTGTCGACGGTTCTCCCCCGGTGCTGAAGGCGAAGCCGACCGCGCCCGGCGATCAGGCGTCAGCAACTTCGCAGACCATCCGGGTGCAATCGCTGCTCGTCACCACTCCGGTTACGGTCATCAACCGGTCCGGGGATTTCGTGTCGGACCTCGCCCAGAAAGAGTTCACGGTCTACGACAACGGCGAGCGCCAATCGATTCAACGCTTCGAGCTCGCTTCGGACCCGATTGCCCTGGTGATTCTGGTCCAGACGAACGACACGATCGGCAGCCTGCTCTATCAGGTCAGGCCTCTCGGCTCGATGTTTGCCGATCTGGTCGTGGGCCCGAGCGGTCAGGCCGCGGTGATTTCCTTCTCCGACAAGGTACGGCTTTTACAGGATTTCTCCGGCGACCGGGACAAGCTGAAGACGACGCTTCAGCAACTTGAAGTGCTCGGAAGCCCGGCGCGGCTCAACGACGCCCTCATGCGGGCCATGGCCATGCTGGAAGCAAGGCCCAACACGGAGCGGCGCATCATCGTGGTCTTCTCGGACGGCACCGACCACGGCAGCGAAAACGACCGGGCCGTTGTGATCCGCCGCGCCACCGGCGACGAGGTGACGATTTACGGTCTCCACCTCAGCCGTGCCGAGGCCCTGCTGCGCCAGAAGCCGGAAGATCAGCCGATGGATCCGCTCGACGCCAACGTCACCCGGCCACTGCCCCCGGGCGTGGTGCCGACCGCGACCAACTCCGCCAACGTTTGGGGCACCCCTGTCCCCGGCGTCCCCATTCTCACTGCGGCCGGCGATACCATCAGCTCTGTATTGACCAAGACCCTGCTCGAGTCCTACGCCGGCTTCACGGGCGGAGTGTACTACTCCCATTGGACCAATACCGCGCTGCAGGATCAACTCGATCGTATCGCCTCCGAGGTTCACACCCAGTATGAAATCGCTTACAAGCCCACCACACTCGCCGAGGACGGCTTTCACCGGATTGAGATTGAGGTTGGGAGACCCGGACTGAGGGTGCGGGCCCGCGCCGGTTATTTCTATCAGAAGTAGTTGCCAACCCCGGTGTCTCGATAGCTGGCCCCGGCGCAGATTGCCCTGCGCATAGGGGCAGATCACTCGTAGTCCTCGTGACGCTGTACGTCCACCCGCCGCCCGGCCTTGAGATCGATCTCGGCCAGGTAGGGACGCATCTCGTCGGAGGGGACTTGCAGCACGATCGCGTAGCGGGCGCCGGATTTCTTGTATACCACCGCAAAATAACGGTTCTTGCTGCCGCCGCCGTAAGGCGGTTCCACCCTCCAGTTCAGTTTCATTTTGCGGATGCGCCGGCTGACGTCGGCCCGGAATTGCATGATCTCGATGGAATCGTAAGGAACGTCTACCGTGTACTGAGCGCACTTGAAGGCCAGGCCTTCGGCGGTGACTTGGAGGGTTCCGGTGCAGCCGGGGAGGACGTCCTCGGTCCCCCCCACGTACTTGAAGCGCGGCTCGCGAGCCTGATCGGCGGCGGGCGCGGCGCGGGCGGTCACCAGAACCAGAAGACCCAGGGCCGCCGCAGTGGCCCGCCATCGCCTGCGCCACGCTGGGGCGCTGGCCAGAGCTCGATTGTCTTGCTTCACAGCTCCACCGCTATCCGCCTGGGCTGCCGGCTTCATGGTTTCGGCGGCGACGCCCAGGTCTTGAGGTTACCCGTGCCTTCGACGGGCACGTCCACTTCCAAATACCAGGGTACCGTAAGGTTCCCCCACCGGGCGGGCCGAAAGGCCCACTGTGCAACGCTCCGTTGCGCCGAGGCCAACATCAACGCCGGTCCTGCGAGCAGCCGGGAATCGATCGCCCGGCCGTCTTCATCCACGAGCACCTGCAACCGGATCGACGAAGCCGCGGGTGTCGCAGCCGGTTTGTCGAGGACTTCGGGCGGCTTCACGGCTTTGGCGAGATCGCGCTCGGGTGTGCTCGGAGAGTGCTCCAGGTCTTTTTCCCGCAGCGAAAAATTCACTTTGATCAAGGTGCTGAACGGCGCCGGACCCGCGGCGGTGACGAAAGGCCGGTACACCCAGGATTGGATGGCTTTGACCGCCGAGGCCGCCAGGAGGGGGTTGCCCTCGAGGACGTGGACCTTGCGCACGTGGCCGTCCGCTCCCACGGTGAGCACCACCCGAACCTGCCCTTGAATGTAATTGATCTGAGCCACAGCCGGGTAGTCCGGCTTGACGCGGTTCACGAGCAGTTCTCCGGCTGCCTTGCTGCCCAAAGGTTGCGGCGCGAGCGGGGCATCCTGCTGGGCCGCGGCGCTGAGGGCCAACCCCACCCAGAGCGCGGCCAGCCACTTCGCCGAACTTCTAGCCGCAAGCTTCGTCATTGGATTCAAACACCACCTGGACCACGGCGTAGTGATCCGCGTGCGAAATCGAGATGGCCATGCGCGAAACGCCGAGCTGCTTCGCCAGCTCGCCGGCCCGCCCATGGAGCAGCAGTTCGGGCTTGCCGCTCGGCAGGTTGGTCACTTCCACATCCAGCCACCTCACGCCCTCGCGCCACCCGGTGCCCAGAGCCTTAAAGGCCGCTTCCTTGGCGGCAAAGCGGGCCGCGTAACGCTCCGCGCGGTTCTTGAACTTCTCGCAATAATCGATCTCGCCCGGCGTGTAGAGCCGGCGAATGAAACGATCGCCGTGCCGTTCCAGGCCTTCGCCGATGCGCGCCGTTTCCACCAGGTCGACGCCGATTCCCACGATCATCACGGGTAACTTTCAACCTGCCGCCGGCGCGGGTTCGGTCTCGCCGGCTCAGGACGCACTGGCGTGGAGGGCGTCCACGTGCAGACTGGCTTCGTGCTCGTATCCGGCCGCGGTAAAGTAGATCGTACGATCGAAGAAATCTTCAAGCATGTGAAACAGCTCACGTTCCCGATAGAGCTCCACGGCTGAATCAGAAAGCCCGCTGTTCCGGACGTATTCCAGCAGGGTCTTTTTGGTGAGGATGAGCGCCCAGATCACTTCGCTCAGAGCGAAGCCCTCGTGGTATCGCCGCTCGGCCAGTTCGCGGTAGGTGGTCTCGATCTTTGAATCCGTCCTGTCGGCAAGCCAATTTCCGAGGTCGCGATAGACGGTGTACACCCGGTTGCGGGCCTTTTCTGACGCCAGCCTGTGATATGAGGGAGTAAAGGAACTACTGCGCAAATCGCCTAACGTGGCCAGCGTGAGTTCTTCGGCATGAGTTTCGATCATCTCGATAAGAATTTTCGACAGCATCCTTGTTCCTCCTGCGTTTGTATCAAATTACCATACCAAATAGGGGGCAGGGTTTCAAACGGGCCGTGCGACGTGACGCCGCGGGTTGAGACGCGCCCGAAGCGCACCAGGAGACGCCCGAACCGCATGCTATATTCGTTCGTTGGCACACGACGCCTTCCAGCTCGTCTCCCGCAACGGGATTACCTGGCTCGAAAGTGCGGCGCTGGCGCGTTTCACGTGGCTCGTCCATGGCTTCAGCACCCGCCTGGCGGAGGATTCCCGCGGCCGCAGTGGCGCAGACTTCAACCTGGGCCGCTCTGCCGGTGCGCCGGATCGGCAGGTTCTGCGCAACCGGCGGCGCTTCGCCGAGGCGCTCGGGAACGGGTTCAGCCTGGCCGCCCTGCGGCAGATCCACTCGGCAACGGTGTATGAGGTGGTGATCGCCGGGAGCGGAGCAACCCGGCGGGCCCTGGGCCGCGCGGCGCTTGAATACCGGGCCGCCGGATGCCTGCCTGCCCGCCACGCCAGCCAGGCCGAGGCAGGCCCGGCGCGAGCCGCGGTTGCGGACCCGCTGAGCCTTCCCGCCGGCGACGCCCTCCTGACCGCTCAGCCCGGCGTGCTGCTCTCCGTTCGCACCGCGGACTGCCTGCCGGTGTTGCTCGTGGACCCGCGGCGCCGCTGGGTGGCGGCCATCCATGCGGGTTGGCGCGGCGCGCTGGAGCGCGTGATTGAAAAAGCGGTGGGCGAGCTGCGGCGATTGTACGGTTCGGACCCCGCGCACCTCGTGGCCGCCCTCGGACCCGGCATCGGCGCCTGCTGCTACGAAGTGGGCGACGAAGTGGTGGAGGCCTTCCAAGGACAGTTTGTCCCGAGCGCCGGCTTCTTCAAGACGCCGCCGGCGGACGAACCTGCCGGGCGGCTGGACCTGCGCTACCAGTTGCTCTTTCACACCCAGGCGCCGCCCGGCCACCGGCGCGAGCGGGCGCGCCTGCATCTCGATCTCACCGCCGTGGCCCGCGCCCAGCTTCTGGCCGCCGGGCTGAAGCCCGGGCGGATTCACGCCGCCGGCTGCTGCACATCGTGCCGCGCCGACTTGTTCTTTTCCCACCGCCGCGAGGGCGCCCGCGCCGGCCGGATGATGGCGGCCATCGGCCTGCGGCCCTGAACCGAACGGCTCCTCGTTGAACCTGGGCTTCATGCGCGCCCTGCCAGGCTGAGCTGGCCGCAGGCGGCCATGATGTCCTGTCCGCGCGAAATTCGAATGAAGGCCGGCAGGCCACGCTCGCGCAGGATGTGCTGGTAGCGGTAGACGCGCTCGAGCGGCGACGAGCGGAAGGGCAGGGACGCCCCGCCGTTGTACGGGATCAAGTTCACGCGCGCCGCGAGGCCCGCCAGCAAACGTGCCACCCTCTCGGCGTCTTCGTCGGAATCGTTCACACCGTCCAGCATCACGTACTCGAAGGTGAGGTGCTCGCGAGGACGCAGAGGGTACGCCCGGCAGGCCTCGAGCAACGCGCCCAGCGGATACTTGCGATTGATGGGCATGAGCGCGCTGCGCTGCTCGTCGTTCGAGGCGTTCAGCGAGATCGCGAGCTTGGGCCGCACCGGCTCGCGCGCGAGGTCGTAGATGCGCGGGACCATGCCCGCCGTGGAAATCGTGATGCGCCGCAGCGGAACCGCGCAGGCGGCGGTGTCTGCGAGGATCGCGACCGCCTTCATGACGGCCGCCAGGTTCAGCAGCGGCTCGCCCTGGCCCATGAAGACGATGTTGAGCCGCGGCGAGGTTCGGGCTTTTCGCGGGGGGCGGCGCCGCGGGCCGTTGCCCGGAACGCGCGCAGACAGGGCGGGTGATTCGCCTGCCGCCGCGCCGCTGGAGTCCCGCTCTTTCGCCGCACCCCACAGGGCGCGCGCCCGCGCGATGGCCAACACCTGCCCCACAATCTCGCCGGCGGTGAGGTTGCGCCGCGCGCCCAGTTGCCCGGTGAAGCAGAACTTGCAATCGAGGACGCAGCCCACCTGGGAGGAAATGCAAAGCGTGGTGCGCGGCTCTCCGGTTTCTTCCGCGGGCTCCGCTGCCTTCGCCGGTTTCATCCGGCCCGGCAGTGCGCGGCCGGAGGGCGTCGCCACCGCCCGGCCCTGGCGGCGCTCCAGCCGCCACGGCATGTAGACGGCCTCCACGGCCTCGCCGTCGTCGAGGCCCAGGAGATACCGCACGGACTCGTCCTGCGACGCCACCTCCCGCACCACTTCTGGATAGCCTACTATGTAGCCTACAGCGAGGCGCTCGCGCAGGCCGCGGGCGAGATCGGTGAAGGCGCTGAAGTCTGCGGCGAGGCGGGCGTAGAGACCGTGGTAGAGCTGGCGGCCGCGGTAGCGTGGCTGGCCGCAGGCCCCGGCGAGGTCTTCGAGCTCGGCTCGGCTGTAACCGATCAGGTTGGGCAGGCTTGACGGCATGGTGCGAAGTGCCCGATGGTGCGGCGGGATGTGGGGGCGACGCGCCAGGCCGCAGCCAGCGGCTGCCGCGGGGCCGCCGCCATCCAACATCTCACGCTGAAGCGCTTCCGGGTTCATCCTACCACGCCCGCGATCTCCGGCCGGAGGCGGGCAGGACTCGCAGCGCCGACTGCCGCTTGCCGGTTGCCGAATGCCGCTTGCCGATTGCCGACTGCCGACTGAAAACCCGCGCTCCCCCAAAGGTCCTTATCCCTTGCATCCCATTCATCCCAAAGTGGTTAGACGGAACATCGGGTTTTTGCACCTTGCCGCCGAAGGCTTGGCTTTGGGCCTTTTTTGAGATTCTCTGTAATCGATTGATTCAAAGCATCTTAGAATGTTTCTCATTTTTCTCACTTTGGCTTTGTGTAAAATTTACAATCGCTTGATCCCACTGATTCCATGTAACTTACGCGATTCTCATTTTTCTCACTTTGGCTTTGTGTAACTTTTACAACTCGTTGAT
>DATJAQ010000361.1:0-14480 GCA_035516075.1 Terriglobia bacterium
ATCGGTGCGCCCGATGCTGCTTTGAAACAGGGTGTCGCCGCTGAATACGCGCTGCTCGTCGCCGGGCAGATAAAGCGAGAGGCTGCCCGGCGAGTGTCCCGGCGTGTGCAGCACTTCGAGAGCGGCGGCGCCCAGGCTCACCCGGTCGCCGTCACGCAGGAACTGATCCACCTCCATCACGCCCGGCGCGCGCACGCCGAGCCAGGCCGCCTGCATGGCCAGGTTCTGGTAAAGCGGCAGGTCCTCGGAGTGCATCATGACGGCGGCGCCGGTGGCCCGCGCCAGTTTCTCGATGCCGCCGACGTGGTCGATATGAGCGTGGGTCGCCACGATATACTTCGGCGTCAGCCCGTGCCGGGTGAGCACGGCCTGCACGCGCTCGATCTCGTCGCCCGGGTCGATCACCACCGCTTCACGCGTGGTCTCGTCGCCGAGCACGTAGCAGTTGCACTGCAACATCCCGACGGGAATCACTTCCTGGATCATGTCTTGAGTCTAGCAGAGCGCGGCGCGGCAGGAGCGAACTGTGGCGTGAGTTGTCCGCCGGGCCGGCGGTGGCAGATATTCGATAGGCCTCTTTGCGAAGCCTCACAAAAGGCGCCTGTTTGGCACTTCGAACTGCGGAGGACATTTCATGGGCGAGGCTCTGCGGAACTTGCTTCCGGCGATTGTGCTTGCAACCGCTCTCTCAGGCGCGGTCGCTAACGCCCAGAGCGATTCCGTGACTTTTACGGGCGAGGTGCCCGAGGGTCAGGAATTCCGCAGGGATATTGGTCGCGGCCTGGATTTTGTCTTGCAACCAACAACCGCGCAGCCGGACGTCATCACCGGCTGGACCCTCTCGGTGGCGCCGCAGCACCCGCCCAAACCCGAATGCAGCGAGTTCTCCTGGGTCGTTACCCCTCCTTATCACTTCCAGAACCAGCGCTACCTCGACACTTCTTACAGCACGACCGCGCAGGAAGCGATGCGGAATTCACCGCGCAGTTTCAAGTTTGTGTTGAATTGCGCGGATTACCACACCGAAGACGAGCGCGTAGAAGAAGTGCTTTCTCCCGGCAACCACAGCAAGGAGGAAGTGGACGACGCTCTCGCCAAGCTCGGCTCGTCGCCGGTGGGAGAGGGTAATCTCTGGGTTGAAGACTACAGAATCATTCCCGGCAAGCGCGACGCCGCCGGCGTCGATCTCGGGAGGATTTATTGGATCAGGTTCAAGGTGGAGATCGAGTATCCGCGAGCCGCGGAAAGCCGCCAGCCGGAGTGAGCGAGGGCGTGATTAGGCCTGCGAAGGCGTCGAGCTATACTGAAAACGAGGCAGAGGTATGCTGAAGAAAGCCGTCGTGATCGGCGGGCACACCCGGAACATCGGCAAGACTTCGGTGATGTCGGCGCTCATCCGCGAGTTCGCGCCGCTCGGCTGGACGGCAGTGAAGATCACCCAGTACGGCCACGGCGTCTGCTCGCACGACGGGCACGCCTGCGATTGCGCGCCCGAAGAACACCCTTTCGCCCTCAGCGAAGAAACAGACTCGCAGGGCCGCGCCGACACCAGCCGCTTTCTCGCCGCCGGGGCGCGCCGCTCGCTGTGGCTGCGCGTGCGCCAGGGCCAGCTCTCCGCCGCCCTGCCCCTGCTCGGGCGGAAGCTGCGTGGCGACGAATGGGTGATCCTCGAAAGCAACAGCATTCTGGAGTTCATGGATCCGCTGCTCTACCTCGCCGTCCTGAATGGCTCGAAGAGCGACTTCAAACTTTCTGCGCGCCGCGCCCTGGCGCGCGCCGACGCATTGATCGCTGTGGAGGCGGGCTGCGCTGGCACGGACGCCGGGCGCGCTTCATGGACGCTGCGCGAGCGCGAAGCCGTCGCCTCCAAACCCGTGTACCCGGTGCGTGGTCCCGGCTTCTGGAGCCGTGAGCTCGCTGAGTTTGTTCGTCAACGGCTGAACGCCGCTGCCGGCTTCGCCGCGCCGCGGGAAGCGCGTTCCACGTTGGAGGAAACATGGCTACACTGAGCGAAGCCGAGGTTCGAGGCAAACTGCAGAGTCTGGCCGGATGGAAGCTCGCGTCCGGCAACCTCGAGCGCGTCTTCACGTTCGAATCGTTTCTGCCCGCAATCGCCTTCGTGAATCGCGTCGCCGGGGCCGCTGAGAGCGCCGGGCATCATCCCGACATCGCCATCAACTATAACCGCGTGACGCTGGCGCTCTCCACCCACAGCGCGGGCGGAATAACCCAGAAAGATTTTGACCTCGCCCGAGAAATCGACCGCCTCCAAGGCGGCGCCTGAGATTCATCGCCATGCCCGCCGCAGCCGTCGAATCCGCTCTGCCTCGCGCTGCCGGCCTTCCGCCCGGACCCAAGGGCCATCCCCTGATCGGAAGCATGCCGGAGCTCCGCCGCGACATCCTGGGATTCATGCGTGGCTGCGCCCGCGACTACGGCAACGTGGTCTACTTCCGCTTTGCGCACATCCCCGTGTGCCTGCTGACGCACCCGGACGACATCGAATCGGTTCTCGTCAGGAATTCGGCGAAGTTCGTCAAGTCGCGCGACTATCGAGCCCTGGCCACCATCCTGGGCAACGGCCTGCTGACCACCGAAGGCGCCACCTGGCGCCGGCAGCGGCGCATGGTACAGCCCGCCTTTCATCGCGAGAACATTCTGCGCTACGCCGAGGTGATGGTGGAGTTCACCGAGCGGACGCTCGGCGGCTGGCGCGACGGCCAATCGTTCGACGTTCACCAGGCCATGATGCAGCTCACCCTCGAGATCGTGGCGAAGTGCCTGTTCGGGGCGAATGTTGCGGCCGAGGCGGGCCAGGTGGGCGAGGCCCTCCAGGTGGTCATGGAACGCTTCAACGATTACGCCCGCCTCGCCATGGTGCTGCCGAAGTGGCTCGCGCTGCCCCGCACTTCCCGGATGGGGAAGGCCGTGCGAAGGCTGGACTCGATCGTTTACGCCATCATTCAGCAGCGGCGCTCGAACCCCGGCAGTCCTGAAGGCTCCGGCGACCTGCTCGACATGCTGCTCGGGCAGCGCGACGAAGCCGGCGCCCAGATGGACGACCGCGAGTTGCGCGACGAGTGCATGACGCTCTTTCTCGCCGGCCACGAGACCACGGCGCTCGCGCTCTCCTGGACCTGGTATCTGCTCAGCCAGAATCCGGAGGCGGAAGCAAAGCTCTCGAGCGAGCTTCGAAAGGTTCTGGCAGGGCGCTCACCGGCGCCCTCCGACCTCCCGCACCTGCCCTACACGGACATGGTGATCAAGGAATCGCTGCGGCTCTATCCGCCCGCGTGGGGCATCGGCCGGGAGGCGTTCGAAGCCGGCGGATTCCGCCTGCCCGCTCACACCAACGTTTTCATCGCACCGTGGGTCACGCATCGCGACCCGCGCTACTTCTCCGACCCCGAACGCTTCCTGCCCGAGCGCTGGCAGGACGATCCCATTCGCCGCGGAGTGCTGCCCCGGTTTGCCTACTTCCCCTTCGGCGGCGGACCTCGCGTGTGTGTGGGCGCGGGCTTTGCGCAGATGGAAGCCGCCCTGCTGCTCGCCACCATCGCGCAGCGCTTCCGGCTGAGCCTGGTCGCAGGCCAGCGGATCAAACTGCTGCCCAGCGTCACGCTCAGGCCCAAGCACGGAGTCTGGATGAGAATCCATGCCCGCGAGCCCTGAGAGGGCGCCCACATCGTGCCGCTCGAAGTCCACGCCTCCCCACTCCCGCCGCGTCTCTGCGCGCTGCTGCTATAATGACGGCGTGAAGCGCTCCCTCGGACTGCTCGCCGTTTTCCTGTTGGCCTCGGGACTGCAGGCCGCTCCTTCTGAAACCCGCACCATCGTGGTGGTGCCTTTTGAGAATGAGAGTTCGAACTCCGATCTGGGCTGGATTTCGGAAGCCTTCGCGCAGGTGCTCTCCACCCGCCTGGCGGGTCCCGGCCGGTACGTTCTGGACCGCGACGAACGCACTGCCGCCTACGAGCAGCTCGGTATTCCGCCTGGAACGCCCCTCACTCTGGCCAGCGCCTACAAGGTGGCCCAGACCCTGGGAGTGGACTGGGCCGTGGTGGGGAACTTCCGCGTAACCGGCGAGGAGTTGACCGCCGGGTGCCAACTCCTCGAGGTCCACAACCTTAAATTGACGCCGCGCCTCGAGACCAGCGGTGCTCTCGCCGATCTCATCGACATCCAGACGCGCCTCGCTTGGCGCCTGCTCGCTGCACACGATCCCAACTTCACCGCCGGTGCTGAAGATGACTTTGCCAAGGCCTTTCCGACGATTCGCCTCGACGCGTACGAGAACTACATTCGCGGCATTTTGTCCGCGGACGATGAGACTCAACTGCACTTCCTGAATGAAGCCGACCGGCTCGATCCGTCGAATCACAATGCCGCCTTCGCGCTCGGCCGCTACTACTTCGAGCACAAGCAGTATCCCGATTCCGCTGCCCGGCTCCGCAAGCTCACGCCCGCCGATTCCCATTACCTGGAATCGCTTTTTCTCCTGGGCGTTGACGAGTATTTCATCGGCGAGGGGAATAAGTCTGAGGCTGCGTTTCTGGAGCTCGAAAAGCAGGTGCCGCTCAACGAGGTGGCCAACAATCTGAGCGTTGTGGAGGCGCGCCGCGGCGACTACCAGCAGGCGCTCGGCGGGTTCAACCGCGCCTACCAGGGCGACCCTCTCGACCCCGACTACGCCTTCAACGCGGCCGTGTGCCTGTGGCGCCTGAAGCGCTACCAGGAAGCGGCGAACGATTTGCAAAGCGGGCTCAGCCAGAATCAGGACGATCCCGAAGCACACACCCTGCTGGCCGTGGTGTTCACCAAGGTTCAGAACTCCGAAGGACTCCGACGCGAGCTCAAGTGGCTGGACGCGCACGGCGCGGGCGCGGATCCTCTCCAGGACTTTACGCCCGAACTCCGCCTTAAGAAGCGTTACGACGGGAGGGCTTTCGGGCTGCTGTCGGTCATGCTCCACAACACGATGGAGGCGCGGCTCGCGCAGGAGAATCCCGAACAGCACGGCGAGACGCATTTGAGCCTGGGCAAGAGGTTGCTGGCCGAGGGGCAATTCCACGAAGCCGAGCGCGAGCTCGACGAGGCCACGTCTCTGCTGCCCGGAAACAGCGAGGCCCATTTGGTGCTGGGCCAGGTGTACGAAGGCGAGGGCCGGCACGACGAAGCGGCGCGGGAGTTCAAGGCTGCGCTCGAGATCGACAACAACGCGGTCACCCATATGTGGCTGGCTCACGTGTACCTTTCCTTGAACCAGACTGCCCGGGCGCTCGACGAGGGACGCGCGGCGCTGGCGCTCCAGCCCGGCAACGCCGAAGCCCAGCGGCTGATGGACGATATCCGGCGCCGGACCGCCGCGGGGAGGTCTAAGCCGTGACCGCCGGCACGATGCCACGCCTCGCAAGCATCCCCCTGCTATGGGCGGCGGCTTTCCTGGCCCTGCCCGCCTCCAACGCGCAGGCCCCGGCGGCTTCAACGGCGGTGCCACGCGTGGTGGAAATCGACCTCGACGACATCGTGGAACCCGTCACGGCCGAGTACGTCGTTCAGGGTATCCGCGCCGCCAACGACGAGGGCGCGGCCGCCATTCTGCTCGAGCTCAGCACGCCGGGCGGCCTCGACACCTCCATGCGCGACATCATCCGCGCCATCATCAGCTCCCGCATCCCGGTCATCACCTATGTCTCGCCGAGCGGCAGCCGGGCGGCTTCCGCCGGCTTCTTCATCCTGCTTTCCGGCGACGTGGCGGCCATGGCGCCCGGCACCAACACCGGCGCCGCTCATCCCGTGATGATGGGCAACCCGGACGTCGGCAAAACGATGGAAACCAAGATCGAGAATGACGCCGCTGCTTACATCCGCTCCATTGCGGCCAAGCGCGGACGCGACGTCCAGAAGGCCGAGGAGGGCGTGCGGGAGAGCCACTCCTACACCGAAAAAGAGGCTCTCGACGGCCACTTGATCGACCTCGTCTCGCCTTCGCCCCAGCAACTGGTGCAAGCGCTCAACGGCCGCACGGTGGCGCGGTTCGATGGCGGCTCCACAGTTCTCCATTTGGGGGCCGCGCGGCTGGAGCCTTACACCATGAGCTCACGCGAGCGCTTATTGGCCCGCCTTGCCGACCCGAACATCGCCTTCATCCTGGGCGCCATCGGCGTACTCTGTCTCTACGTTGAGTTCACTCACCCAGGCATGGTGCTGCCGGGCGTAGCCGGCGCCGTGGCCATGGTTCTGGCGCTCTACGCCTTTCACTTCCTGCCCATCAACTATACGGGCGTGGTGTTGATCCTGCTGGCACTCGTGCTCTTCGTGCTTGACGTCAAGGCCAATTCCCACGGCATCCTGACGGCGGGCGGCATCATCGCCATGGTGGTAGGCGCTCTGATCCTGATTCAGTCGCCGCTGCCCGGAGCCCAGATCCGGCTCAGCACGGCTCTGAGCGTCACCCTGCCGGTCGCTCTCATCAGCGCCGTTCTGGTGCGTTTGGCGTTCATTGCGCGCCGGCGCAAAGTGGTGACGGGAGAACAGGGTATGATCGGTCAGCTCGGCGTAGC
The DNA here is from genome assembly GCA_035516075.1 of Terriglobia bacterium. Classification (GTDB taxonomy): domain Bacteria; phylum Acidobacteriota; class Terriglobia; order UBA7540; family UBA7540; genus Gp13-AA77. Next base: position 6,564 of record DATJAQ010000361.1, read on the forward strand.
GCGCACCGACCTCACGCCGGATGGCAAAGTGTTAGTGCACGGCGAAATCTGGGAGGCGCGCGCCGCGCAGCCGATTTTCACCGGCGGCCGCGTTCGGGTGCGCGAGGTGGAAGGGTTGAAACTCGTCGTGGAGCCTGAAGTTGAAACCAAAGCTTAGCGGGTAAGCGAACGACATTCGAATGCGCCGGAGACCGCTGCACCACCTCCGGCCGAACAGGGGGTTCTATGGATACGAACACGTTCCTGATCGTCGTCGCGGTCATCGTCGCCATCTGGATTATCAAGTGCCTGAACATCCTGCGCGAATACGAACGCGCCGTGGTGTTTCGCCTGGGCCGCGTCCTGTCCCGTGACAAGGGCCCGGGCATCATCCTGATTCTTTGGCCCATCGACAAGATCGTCAAAGTGTCGTTGCGCACCATCACGTGGGACATCCCGCCGCAGGACATCATCACGCGAGACAACGTCTCGCTCAAGGTGAGCGCCGTGGTCTATTTCCGCGTCATGAGCGCCACCCAGGCCATCATCGAGGTCGAGAACTACCGCTACGCCGTGGAGCAGGCGGCGCAAACCAGCCTCCGCTCGGTGCTCGGCGAGGTGGAACTCGACGACTTGCTGGCCCAGCGCGAAAAGCTGAACGCGCGCCTGCAATCCATCCTCGACGAGCATACCGAACCCTGGGGCGTGAAGGTGACGCAGGTGCAGGTCAAGCAGGTTGACCTGCCGCAGGACATGCAGCGCGCCATCGCCCGTCAGGCCGAGGCCGAGCGCGAGCGCCGCGCCAAGATCATCGCCGCCGACGGCGAGTTCCAGGCCGCCGAAAAGCTCTCGCAGGCTGCGACCCTGATCGCCCGGGAACCGGTTACGATCACGCTGCGGTACCTTCAGACGCTGGTGGAAATAGGCTCCGAGAAGAACACCACCATCGTCTTCCCGCTGCCGGTGGACCTGTTGGCCGGACTGGCCGGGAAGGCCCTTTCGCCCAAAGCGCCGCCCGCGGGCAGTTGAGATCATGACCCGGGACGCCGAGCGCATTTCGACCCGATCGCTGCTGGGAGCCTTCTTCCTGGTGGTATTGCTCTGCGCTGTCTTTTTCTCGCTCGGCTACTTCATGGGCTACAAAGAGCGCGGGCCGACGGGGGCGCCCGTCGCCGAGCAAGTGACTGCGCCGCCCGACTCAGACGTCCCGCCGCAGACGAATCCAGCCCCTGACGCGCCGTCCGCCTCCGGGGCTTCGACCGGTGAGGCTGCGGCCGCGCCGGCCGCGAGCGCCCAGGCTGATCGCACCCCGGCCGTCGCGCCATCTTCGCAAGCGGCAGGTACGATTCCGACGCCGTCCCCGGCGGCGCCGGCCCCAGCCTCCGCCGTGCCGGGCGGAGGCTCAACCGGCGTAGTGGCGCCAGCGGCTCCACGGCCTCGGCCGGCTCCTCACGGCGTGCTGATTCAGGCGGCTGCACTCGCGAATCAGCAGGACGCCGCCAACATGGTGAGCGTGCTCACTTCGCGGGGTTACCCGGCTTTGATCCTGACACCGCAGCAAGCTCGTGCTGACGACAACCTCTTCCGGGTAGTGGTAGGCCCGTACAAGACTCGTGCGGCGGCCGAAGCCGCTCGCCACAAGCTCGCCGCGGAAGGATTCAAGCCGTTCATCCGGCAGTGATGCAACCCACCGAGCACCCGTCGTCCGGCGCCAGCGCCGCACCCCACGCCGCGAGCGCACCCGGGCGCTGGTTTCAGCGAGTCGGCATGCGTTGCGCGGCCAGCATTTTGGCGGGCGTCCTGCTCGCGCTGTGTTTTCCGCGCCACAACCTCACGTGGCTGGTCTGGATCGCCCCGCTGCCTCTACTGTTGGCGCTGCTGAATGAGGCGAGTCTGAAGCGCGCCTACCTGTGGGGCGCGATCGCGGGGGCCGTCTTCCTCACCGGCAGTGTCTACTGGATTGCCCTGGTCATGAAGAACTACGGCCGCATGTCTTTGCCCGCAGCCTTGGGCGTGATGGCGGCATTTCTTCTCGTGGATTCAAGCTATTGGGGATTCTTTGGTCTCGTTACCGCCTGGACGGCGCGCCGCTCGCCGGGCCTCGCGCTCGCCGCCAGTCCCCTGCTTTGGGTGGCGATGGACGTCACCCAGACTTATGGCTATTTCGGCGGCTTTCCCTGGAATCTGCTGGGCTACGGGATTCAATCCAGCGGACTAAGGCAGATCGCCACGGTCACGAGCGTTTACGGCCTCTCGTTTCTCGCCTTCACCACCACCGCGCTGGCGGCCGGGCTCCTGCTCGCTTCCAGCCGACGAACGCGGCGCGCGGCTCTGGCGCTCCTGGCGCTTTGGATTTGTGGCCTGATCCTTGCCAATAGCCTCATGCAGCCGCCCGGGCCAACCGAAGGGCGCGAGGTCGCGGTGCTGGTGCAGCCAAACATTCCCCTGAACGAAGCAGCGCTCGGATGGGCTCCCGCGCAAAATCCGGAGCCGCTCAATCATCTCGTCAACCTGTCACTCGCCAAGCTGCGCGAGGTGTCGCCGCAGCGGACCTCGGCTACCGCAGGGGATGCTCCCTTGATCGTGTGGTCCGAGAACTCGGCGCCTTTTTACTTCGATCGCGATCCCGTGTTTCGCAACACCGTGCAAAATCTCGCACGCCAAAGCGGCGCGTATGTCATCGTGGGCGCAACAACGTTCGTGAACGGCGAAACGACGCGTCCGCTGAACACCGCCATCGTGCTGGACCCTTCAGGGAACACCATTCTGCAATATGCTAAGATTCATCTGGTGCCCTTCGGCGAATATGTGCCCGCCTTGTTCGATCATCTTGTAGGCCAGATCACGACGGAGGGTGGGAGCTTTGTGCCAGGATCCACTTACGCCTCCGCGCCGGCGAGGCCGGGGGCGATTGGCGTATTCATCTGCTTCGAGGAGGTTTTTCCCCAACTCGTGCGGCGGGTGACGCCTCGTGGCCCGGGCGTGCTCGTGAACATCTCGGACGACGCCTGGTACGGCGACTCTTCGGCCGCGTTTCAGAGCATGGAGATGGCGCGGCTGAGGGCCGTTGAGAGCCGCCGCTACCTGTTGCGCGCAACCGATGACGGCATCACCGACGTGATCGACCCCTACGGCCGCGTACTCGGTGAACTGCCCCAGCATCGACAGGCTGCCATGGCAGCCCGATTCGACTACGAAAGCGGGGAAACGTTCTATACCGCGCACGGCGACATCTTCGCATGGCTCTGCGTCGCCGCCGCGGCGGCACTGGCGGCGGTGAGAATTGGAATGGGCGCAAGGCAGTAAGAAGCGACGTGAGGAGGAACAACGTGATTGAAGAACTGGAACGCGAGTTTACGGACCTCCGACTGCGAACCGGTGAACTTCGGAGTTTTCTTTGACGCTCCGGCCCGCCGGCGCGAGCTCCAGGCCAGCAATGACGAGGTGGCCCGAGCCGATTTCTGGCAAAAACCCGAAGCCGCACAGCAGCTTCTGGCCCAACGTAAACGCCTGGAAGAGACCATCGCGAAGGACGAGCGCCTGGGGCAGCGCGTGGCCGACATCGAGGCCTATTTTGAGCTGGCGCGCGAAGGCGAGAACGTCGACACCGAGCTCCAGGCCGAACTCGCGAAGCTCGCCGCGGACCTCGACCGCCTGGAGACCGCCTCCCTGCTCAGCGGCGAGCACGACCGGCTGAACGCCATCGTCACCATTCACCCCGGCGCCGGAGGCACCGAATCCCAGGACTGGGCCGAGATGCTGCTCCGTATGTACAAGCGCTGGGCGGAGCGGCGCGGCTTTAAGTTCACCCTCATGGACTACCAGGCCGGCGAAGATGCGGGGCTGAAGTCGGCCACCTTCAGCGTGACGGGCGAGTACCCCTACGGCCTGTTGACCTCCGAGATCGGCGTCCACCGCTTGGTGCGCATTTCGCCCTACGACTCCGCCGCCCGCCGCCACACGTCGTTCGCTTCGGTCTTCGTCAGCCCGGAGATCGACGAGAGCATCGTGATCGACATCAAACCCGAAGACCTGCGGGTTGAAACCTATCGTTCCACCGGGGCCGGCGGTCAACACGTGAACACCACCGATTCGGCGGTGCGGATTATTCACATTCCCACCGGAACAGTCGCGCAGTGCCAGAACGAGCGGTCCCAGCATCGCAACCGCGAGATGGCGATGAAGATGTTGCGCTCCAAGCTCTACGAACTCGAGCTCGCGAGGAAGCGCGCCGAGACCGAGAAACTCGAAGCCTCGAAGGCCGACATCGGCTTCGGCAGTCAAGTGCGGTCTTACGTCCTGCATCCCTATCGCCTGATCAAAGACCATCGCACCAAGCTCGAAATCGGCGATACGGACCGTGTGCTCGACGGCGACATCGATCCTTTCATCAAGGCTTACCTGCTCTCGCGGCGGCCGGCCTCGGCAACCGCGCGCTGAGTGGGGGCGGCCACCTGGAGCAAGCATGACTACGAGCAGAACATGGCTGATGCTGGCCCTCAGTTTTTTGCTGATCCGGCCCCTCCACGCCCAGGACACTCATTACGCGCCCGAGGGCGAGCAGATCCCCGGCCCGGCCAACCCGAGCGCCGCCGACAGCCAATGCTGCGCCCAGCAGGGCCAGGTCCCGGTAAGCGAGGGCGCCTTCCAGGCGTGGCTTGAGGACATCCGGCACTGGCGGCGCGAGCGCCTGATCCGAATCGGCTACGACGGATCGCAATACGAGCGCCCCGAGCTCCGATGGACGCAGTTCAGCTTCGTTCAGCCCCAAATGATGGCGCAAGACCGCTACTTCTACGATCCCGAGGCAGGCCACTATACCGTCGAGCGCTATCTCGAGGATCTCGAAACGCGCTACGGCGGCATTGACTCCGTCCTGATCTGGCCCACGTATCCGAACCTCGGCATCGACAGCCGCAATCAGTTCGACCTGATTCGCGACCTGCCCGGCGGGGTGCAGGGCCTGCGGGCTATGGTGCAGGCGTTCCATCGGCACGGCGTGCGCGTGTTGTTTCCCTATAATCCATGGGACCAAGGCACGCGGCCTGAGGGCGCGCCGGATTGGGAGGTGCTGGCCCGCTTGATGGCGGAGATCGGCGCCGACGGCGTCAACGGCGACACCATGGACTCGGTTCCGTTCGCCTTCCGCGCGGCTTCCGACGCGAACGGCCATCCCCTCGCCCTCGAGCCCGAGGGCGGCGCCACCGGCAACGCCGACGCGGCCGTGGCCTGGAACACGCTCACCTGGGGGTACTGGAAGTACCCCTTCGAGCCCATGATCAGCCGCAGCAAATGGCTGGAGCCCCGCCACCTGGTGAACGTTTGCGACCGCTGGGCGCGCGACAAGACCGACGACCTGCAGTACGCGTTCTTCAACGGGGCCGGCTACGAAAGCTGGGAAAACATCTGGGGGATCTGGAACGGCATCGACGATCGCGACGCGGAGGCGGTGCGCCGCATCGCGCTGATCGAGCGCCGCTACGCCGGCCTTCTGGTCAGTCCGGGCTGGGAGCCGCACACGCCCATGCTGCAATACGGTGCCTTCGCAAGCAGGTTTCCCGGCGCCCGCCGCACCCTTTGGACCGTCGTGAACCGCAACGAGTACGCGCTTTCGGGCCGCCAGATCCGCTCGGCCGCCGCGCCCGGCCTGCACTACTACGACCTCTGGCACGGCGTCGAGATCCAGGCTGAGGTGCAGGGTCCCGACGTGATCTTGAGCTTCGATCTCGAACCCCACGGCTATGGCGCGATCCTGGCAACCTCCGCACTCCACGCCGGCGACGCCGAATTCCTGGCGCACCTGCGCGAGCTGGCCCGGCGTCCGCTGGCTGGGTTCCCAAACGAGTGGCACGGATTGCCGCAGCGCCCCGTGCAGATCGCAGCCACCACGCCAGCCTCGGACGCGCCCGCCGGCATGATCAAAATCCCGGCGGGCGATTTCGACTTCGAGGTTTCGGGCATTGAAATCGAAGGCGGGAACCAGAGGGGTGTGGACGTGCAAATGCCGTGGGAGGATTCGCCGCGCCGGGATCACCTGCGCCCCATGCGCATCTCCGCGTTTTACATCGACCGGTATCCCGCCACAAACGGTGAATTCAAGCGCTTTCTCGACGCCACGCATTATCGTCCCCGCGATGACCACAACTTTCTGCGCGACTGGTTGCACGGGACGTTTCCGGCGGGCTGGGCGCGGAAGCCCGTCACCTGGGTCTCCCTTGAGGACGCTCGCGCCTACGCCGCCTGGGCCGGCAAGCGCCTGCCCCACGAATGGGAGTGGCAGTACGCGGCCCAGGGTGGGGACGGCCGCCTCTATCCCTGGGGCAACGAGTGGAGCACGGACGCGGTCCCGTCGCCCGAAAAGGGCCGCGAGTTGCACGGGCCTCCGGACGTGGGCGCGCACCCCCAGGGCGCAAGTCCCTTCGGCGTTATGGATCTGGTGGGGGACGTGTGGCAGTGGACCGACGAGTATCGGGACGAGCACACGCGCGCCGCGATACTGCGCGGCGGCAGCTACTACCAACCGCAGGGCTCTCTGTGGTATTTTCCCCAAGCTTACAAGCTGAACGAGCATGGGAAGTATCTGCTGATGGCGCCGGGCACTGACCGCTCGGCAACGGTCGGCTTTCGTTGCGTGGTCGACGCGCCCTGACGCCGGCGCCAGAAACGGGGCCCGCCCGCGGGCGGGCAAATAGTAAACGCTGGGGACGAACATGTTGAAGTGCGCGACCTGCGGTGCTGAAACTCAAGACGGTGGCCGCTTCTGCGCCTCCTGCGGGAAGCCGCTCGACTCCGATCTTGCCGCCACGGCCGACGCGGGGCCCACCCGGGCCTCAACCTGGCCCTCGCCCAAGTCTTCAAAGCAGGCGTCGGTGGGGCCGAGATCCACCCCCAGCCGTCCAGCCAGCTCCACGGGCCTTTCCACCGAGGGACGATTCCTGCCCGGCACTCAGCTTTCAGGCCGTTATCGGATTGTGGCGTTGCTCGGCAGGGGCGGGATGGGCGAGGTGTACCGGGCCGACGACATGACACTGGGCCAGCCGGTGGCACTGAAGTTTCTGCCGGAGGCCGTCGCAACTGACGAAAACGCCCTCGAGCGATTCAAGAACGAGGTCCGATCCGCCCGCCGAGTATCGCACATCAACGTTTGCCGGGTGTACGACGTGGGCGAGGCGGACGGGCAGACTTTTCTCTCCATGGAGTACGTTGACGGCGAAGACCTGGCGTCATTGCTGCGGAGAATCGGCCGCCTGCCGGGCGACAAGGCCCTCGAAATCGCGCGCCAATTGTGCGCCGGCCTGGCGGCTGCGCACCGTGAAAACGTGCTGCACCGCGATCTCAAGCCCGCCAACATCATGCTCGACGGCCGCGGCCGTGCCGTGATGACGGACTTCGGCCTGGCCGGCCTCGCCGGGCAGGTGGAAGGCTACGACGTGCGCAGTGGCACCCCGGCCTACATGGCGCCCGAACAACTGGCAGGCAGGGAAGTGACGGCCAAGAGCGACCTCTATTCGCTCGGCCTCGTGCTCTACGAGATTTTCACCGGCAAGCGCGCCTTCGATGCCGACACCCTGGCCGGCCTGGTGAAGCAGCGAAGCGAGATGCCGATCAGCAGTCCCTCGACCTGGGTAAAGGATCTCGATCCCGCCGTGGAACGCGTGATTATGCGCTGCCTCGACGCCGATCCGGCACAAAGGCCCGCTTCAGCGCTGGCCGTGGCGGCGGCGTTACCGGGCGGCGACCCGCTGGCGGCGGCGCTCGCCGCCGGGGAGACTCCGTCTCCGCAAATGGTGGCGGCGGCGGGGGAGAAAGAGGGCATCGTTCCGCGCCAGGCCGTCGGGGCCCTATCCGCGATAGTCGCCGGCATGGCGATCGTCACGTTCATCGGCATGCGAGTGAGCGGGCTGAGAATGATGGACGCGCCCCTTCCTCCGGACGTGC
>DATJAQ010000362.1:0-2943 GCA_035516075.1 Terriglobia bacterium
AGTCAACCCCCCCACCGTGGTTCTGGTGGCGGGCAGCCGGGACCCGGGCACCATCAAGGGCGATGTTGGGGAGGCCGATCTTGACCTCGAATTGTCCGGAGGCGTGGCCCCGGACGCCAGCATCATCTACGTGAATTCCACCGACGTGTTTGAGTCGCTCCAGTACGCCGTGGACCAGAATCTGGCGCCGGTGATGAGCATCAGCTATGGAGGGTGCGAGCAGCAGTTTGATCCGGCCGGGCGCAGCGATCTGGCGGCCACCGCCATGCAGGCCAACGCCCAGGGGATTACCATCACGGCCGCGTCTGGAGATAGCGGCGCCGCCGACTGCGACTCCGGCTCGGCGAGTTCGCCGGCGAAGATTGCCACTCAGGGGCTGGCCGTCGATGTGCCCGCCAGCCTGCCCTACGTGACCGGCGTCGGCGGCACCCGGTTCGAAGATAGCGCGGGCAACTTGTGGAGCAGCACGAACAACAGCAGCAACGGCTCCGCGCTTTCCTATATCCCGGAAGAAGCCTGGAACGACTCCGTTCAGGACGGCGGTCTGGCCGCCACGGGCGGCGGGGCGAGCGCCGACTATTCCAAGCCCGGCTGGCAATGGGGCCCGGGCGTGCCGGACGACGGCGCCCGCGACGTGCCCGACGTGGCGCTGGCCGCCTCAGCCGATCACGACGGCTATCTCATCTGCAGCCAGGGAAGCTGCGTCAACGGATTCCGGGCGGCCGATGACACCCTCATGGTGGTGGGCGGAACCTCCGTGGGCGCGCCCAGCTTCGCCGGCATTGTGGCGCTGATCGATCAGAAGAAGGGCGCCGCGCAGGGCAACGTCAATTACGTGCTTTATCCCCTGGCCGCCAAGTCCAGCGACGCCTTTCACGACATCACTATCAACAACAACAAGGTGGCCTGCCAGCTTGGAACGACGGACTGCCCGAACGGCGTTGAGATCGGTTACAGTGCCGGGCCGGGATACGATCAGACCACGGGCCTTGGGTCGGTGGACGCCCTTAACCTCGCCAACGAATGGGCGTCAGTGACGCCGGCGCCTCGGGGATCGGAAGATTTTCAGCTTGCACCGACTCCGTCCAGTCTGTCGATTAGCGCCGGCACCACCAGCAACGCCAGCATCACCCTGACGGCGCTAAACAAATTCAGCGGCACGGTAACGCTCACCTGCAGCGTGGCGGCCACGCTGCCCGGCACCACTTGCTCGGTCAGCCCGGCGTCGCTCGCCACCAGTGGCGTCGCGATGCTTACCGTGAAGGCCCCGGCGGCAAGCGCAAGCCTCTTTGGCAGGCCCGGATTCAAGCACGGGCCCGGCTGGCCGGCTCTCGCCCTGGCCTTCGGCTTCGCTCTAACCGGTTTGGGAGTTCTCGCCATGACGGGCAGGCGCGCCCGCGGGGAGCCTTCGAGTTTCGGCCCCCGGCGCGGATTCCACGCCGGCGCTTTCCCTCGCCGCCTGGGCCTTGGACTGATCCTGGCCAGCCTTCTGGCCGCCGGCTTTAGCTGCGGCGGGGGCAGCACCCCCACCAGTTCAACCACTACGCATACTACCCCGCCCCCGGTCACCGGCAAGGTGACGGTGAAAGGCGTGAGCGGCAACCTGCAACACCTGGCAGACGTCACCGTAACCGTGAATTAGCCGGACGTCACTTGCCGCTCCTCGCTTGCTGGTCTGCTCCCGTCAGCGGCCGAGCGCGAAAGATCGCCCTTTGATCGCATGCGCTCGATGCGCTAAAGTCTCCGCATGTCTTCGAGACGCCGATTTCTGAAGCAAGCCGCCGCCGCGGGCGTGGCGGGGACCGCGAGCCTTTCGCTCGGGCGCTTCCTGCGCGGCCAATCGCCGGCCGGGAGCGCGCCGGCGCGGGTTTACGTGGATCCCGAACGGAAGCTCGCCACGCTCGACCGCAATCTGTTCGGCTCCTTCCTGGAGCACCTCGGGCGCGCCATTTATGAGGGCGTCTACGACCCCGGCTCGAGCCTGTCGGACGCGCACGGCTTCCGTAAGGACGTGCTGGAGGCCATCCGCGAGCTCGGCGTGCCCATCGTCCGTTACCCCGGGGGCAACTTCGTTTCCGGCTACAACTGGCTGGACGGCGTGGGGCCGAAGCAGGACCGCCCCCGCGTGCTCGACAAGGCCTGGAACACCATCGACTCGAACCAGTTCGGCACCGACGAGTTTCTGGCCTGGTGCCGGGCCGCGGGAACCCAGCCTTTGATGGGCCTGAACCTTGGCACGGGCACGCCGGAGCAAGCCGCCGCGCTGGTGGAATATTGCAACGTCGAAAAAGGCACGCACTGGAGCGAGCTGCGCCGCCGCAACGGAAGGGCGGAGCCCTGGGGCGTCAAGCACTGGTGCCTCGGCAACGAAATGGACGGGCCCTGGCAGATCGGACACATGCCGGCCGTCGAGTACGGCCTGAAAGCCGCAGACGCCGCCCGGCAGATGCGCGACGTGGACCCTTCGCTGAAGCTGGTGGCCTGCGGGTCGAGCGGACCGGGCATGCCCACCTACCTGGAATGGGACCGCGAGGTGCTCAATCAGTGCTTCGACTACGTGGACGGCCTCTCGCTGCATCGCTACTTGGGCAACGACAGCGAGACCGGCGGCGACAGCTCGAAGTACGTGGCCATGAACCTGAGCTTCGAAGAGCAGATCGAACAGACCGCGGCCGTGTGCGACGTGGTGCAGGCCGAAAAGCGCTCGAAGAAGCGGCTTTGGCTGTCTTTTGACGAGTGGAACGTCTGGTACCGCGCGCGCGGGCCGAAGTACGACAACGGCCACCGCACCGAGGCGCCGCACCTGCTCGAGGAGATCTACAACCTTGAGGACGCGCTGCTGGTGGGCGGGCTGTTGAACTCGCTCGTGCGGCACGCCGGCCGCGTGCGCCTCGCTTGCCTGGCCCAGTTGGTGAACGTCATTGCCCCCATCATGACCAACGC
>DATJAQ010000363.1:0-5264 GCA_035516075.1 Terriglobia bacterium
CCATGACATTCTCCTTTTTGTCGTCGGTCGCAAGGTTGCGAGCGACAGTTTGAGGGTTGACGAGTTTCCACTTCAGGCTGGGCGGCCTTACACCGCCTCGTGAGCCGTGGGCGAGGGCAGGCTGTGAAATGCAGTGGCGAAACCGACGAAGGAAGCGCCGTCGAAGATCAGGTCGACGCCAATGGCAAAGCCGATGAACCAGATGCTCGAAACCGGCATCTGGACCAGCAGCATGATCCCGAGCGCCACCGAGACGAGCCCCGAGAATAATGTCCATCCCCAGCGGGGCAACTGCGTCGCTCCCGCGGCGATGGCGCGGAACAGCCCGCCCGCCACGAAGAACAACGCGAGCACCAGGGTGACGCCAGCGGCCCCGGCTCCGGGATAGCGGATGAGCAGGTAGCCCGTCAGTCCCCGGAGAAGAGCACCGGGCAGGTAAAAGAAGAAGCCGCTCCAGGTTCGCGTCCAGAACGCGTGGACCAGGGCCGCGACGCCGCTGAACAGGAGCAGCCAACCGAAGAAGAGCACGGTGACGAAAGTAGCCGTGACGTCGCCCATGATGCAGAGGACGCCAGAAATCACGAACAAGATTCCCAGGGCTAGAAACCAGCCCCACGACTTACGAATCTCGTTCATGCCAGCAAAGACGGGATTGTTCAGGAAATCTGACATTTCAGCCTCCTTAGTTTTTAGGATCGAAAACGTGCCGGGGTGATCAGCCTGCTTCACGCTCCATCCAAGCGTGGACATAGGCCGGACACCGCTGCAGCCTGATACCCTCCGCTCGGCAATGAGCCAGAAACCGCACCGCCTCCCGGTCCACCAGTTCGAGCTCTTCCAGGTCCAGAACCAAGGGCTTGCCCTCCGCCTCGAATAGTCGTTCGAGCTCGGCGAGCTGGTCCGCCTCGATTCGACCACTCAGCGCGAGGATGACTGACTCGCCATTCGCTGATCGCTGGACTTTCCACATCGGTTCGGTCCTGCACTCGCCTTGTCCAAAAGCACGGCGAATGCCGAACCGTAAGCTCTTGATAATGCTGGGAGAACCAGATGGGAAGGGCTGCGAATTCGCGGTGAATTCGCAAGTGTCATTGCGAAAGCTGTGAAACGACAGAACAGAGAGGGGTTCGAGCGGGAGCCTGTAATGCTTACGGGCGTTAAACTACCTTGAAACGGTACTTGTCAATCTTCAGCGACTTGATTCGCCATTCCAGAGTTGAAGGCGGGACACCCAGCTTCGCCGCGGCGCCACGTGGTCCCGACACCCGGCCGGAGCTTTCAGCCAGAGCTGCTTCAATGACTTCTCTTTCGCTTCGTTGGGGCTGTTCCGGAAGCGCCGGAACCACCGGCTGCAGGAGAAGCGACTGGCCGGAGAGCCACTTCTCGTCCACGATCAGGCTTTCTCCCGCGGAGACGATCACCGAGCGCTCAATGACATTCTGGAGTTCGCGGATGTTGCCCGGCCAGGGATAGGATTGGAGCAGTTGCAGAGTTGTCTTGCTTACGACGCGGATTTTTTTCCCCGCCTTACTGGCAAAGCGATGAACGAAGTATTCCACGAGCAGCGGGATATCTTCTTTTCGCTCGCGAAGGGGAGGAACTTGAAGGGGAAACACGTTAAGCCGGTAAAACAGGTCGCTGCGAAAAGCGCCGGCGGACATGGCGGCTGCGAGATCGCGGTTCGTGGCCGCAATCACCCGCACGTCCGCCGCAATCGGGCCTTCTCCACCCACGCGCTCGAACTCCCGTTCTTGCAGCACCCTCAACAGGGCAACCTGGGTCTCGGCCGGCAGGTCGCCGATCTCGTCGAGGAAGATGGTGCCCCCTTCGGCGAGTTCAAAGCGGCCGAGACGCCGTTGGACGGCGCCGGTAAATGCGCCTTTCTCGTGTCCGAACAATTCCGAAGAGATCAGCGAAGGCGGGATCGCAGCACAGTTGACGCTCACGAACGCCCGCCCGGCCCGCTCGGAGCGCTTGTGGATGGCGCGGGCGATCAGTTCCTTGCCGGTGCCGGTTTCACCGGTGATCAGAACAGTACAATCAGAAGGGGCGACGTTGGCGATGTTCGCAAGCACGGCGCGCAGCGCCGGCGCAGCGCCAACGATCTCCTCGAACATCGACGAGCGGTCGATCTCCTCCTTCAGGGCGAGGTTTTCCCGCTGAAGCTGCTCCTTGAGCTTATTGTTCTCGTTAAGAGCGTCAGCCAGGGCGTCTTCGGCCCGTTTCAGTTCTTCGATGTCATAACCGGTCGCGTACCATCGAACGGTGTTTCCGGCTTCATCCCGCAGGGGCACCGTGCGCAGCAGGAAGCGGCGGTATGCGCCATCCGCGCGGCGAAGGCGCCCCTCGCCCTCCCATGGAGTTCCAGCCGCCAAAGCCGCGCGCCACGAGTCCACTAAGGCTGCGCGATCGTCCGGGTGAAGGCCGCCGGTCCAGGCCCAGCCTTGCACGTCTTCCAAAAACAGGCCCGCATATTCCAGCCACCGCCGATTGATAAACTGCACTGAGCCATCCGGCAGCATGCTCCCGACCAGAGCCGGAATCGTGTCGATCACCAGCCGAAGGCGATCCTCGCTGCGCGCGACGGCATCCTCGGCCTGCTTTCGATCTTCAATGTCTGTGGTCGTCCCGTACCATCTGATGACGTCGCCGAGTTCGTCGCGAAGTGGAACTCCGCGGCTGAGAAACCACCGATACGCCCCGTCCGCCCGCCGCAGGCGCGCTTCGCCTTCGAACGGCTTCCCGCCCGCCACGGCTGCGCGCCACTCGCGCACAAAACGGGTTAGGTCTTCAGGATGAATGACGGCCGTCCAGCCCCACCCCCGCACGACCGGCAGCGCTACTCCGTGGTATTCCAACCCGCGCTGGTTAATGAAATCAATCGAGCCGTCTGGCGCCGCAGTCCAAATGAGCGTCGGGACATGGTCGATCAGAAGACGAAGGCGCTGCTCGAACTCTGTGGGCTCACCCTTCTCCGTATCCTGAATCGAATGCGGCATGCAGTAAATCTAGCCGAGCCCAGATCATTCAGCAAGACCGCGCCTGGCTGACTCTCTGGCACGGCCGTTTCGGGTGAAGGCGGTCAAAGATTTCGTAAATAACGGTGGGAGGCATGGGGCGGCCGGCTTCCTCCTCGAAGGCCTGTTGAATGGCAAGGAAGGGCACCACGCCCGCTGCCCACGCCTTCCGGCCCAAGTTGTGGAGCACCTCACCCGCGGACGTTGAACAGCAGGTCCGCGTAGGCTGGGCTCGCTGCTCAGCCTTGGCGGAAGTTCCTCACGGCCGGAATGGATTTTCGACGGAAATACCGAAGTATTTCTGACCGGCGTTCAAGTCCTCTGACCAGATGCGGGCGCAACCGGCGCGCTCCGCGGCAGCCACAATCATACCGTCGTAGAAATGAATACCGTAGGCGGCACTGGCTTCTACGGCCCGGCGGACGGTGTCGGCATTAACGTCAACCAATTTGATAGGACTGAGGGCATCCAAGACAGCCAGCAGACGCGCAGGCCGGACGGCAGGGGAAACCTTGTGGAGAAGGGTAGACGCGAACTCTCCAAGGACCTGGGGGGAGATCACCGTTTCTCCGCTCCTTGTCACAGCCCGGCGTACAAGCCCCTGGGCGATCTGCCGCTTCTCGGGATCGCTCCGGTCGTAAGCGCAGACGAGAATGTCGGTATCCAGGAAATCAGGACCGGGCATGAAGGTCCGCCCTCGTCCACGTTCGTCTGCCCACGCGGAACTGGACCTGCCTAAACGTGCGCTCGAGCGCCGAAATCTCCCGGCGTTTTCGGCCAGAGGCAGCGCTTTCGGCAGCGATCCTGGTTAAATGGTCGCGGACCATCCCTGTGAGAGTCGTGTCACGCTCGACCGCAATTTTCCGGACTTGCTTCACGAGCTTGTCGTCAAGAGATAGCGTGAGATTCATGAACCCATAATAAGGGAACTGCTCAAATCGGGCAACGGACCGTTGCATCCGGCGCCGCGGGTGGCAACGACATAAAAACCGATGTCGTCGCCACCCGCAGCTTTATATTGCTTCGGATCGCCAGAAGGGCGGGGCTTCAGCCCCGCCGCAGTCGCATTGATAGGAATTGGGGCTTTAGCCCCTGAAGAGGGCAAGCTTCAGGGCCTGAAGGCCCCTCGATGTTGCCGCCTCGAACGGCGGGGTTGAAACCCCGTCCTTTCGCAGAGCGCCGCGACGGGGAGAGGGGCGCGGCGGGCAGAGGGGCGCGGTTCGAGCTACTCAGCACGCATGGCGTCGTTGGGGTTGATCTGTGTGGCGCGGCGGGCAGAGGGGCGCGGTTCGAGCTACTCAACACGCATGGCGTCGTTGGGGTTGATCTGCGTGGCGCGGCGGGCAGAGGGGCGCGGTTCGAGCCACTCAACACGCATGGCGTCGTTGGGGTTGATCTGAGTGGCGCGGCGGGCAGAGCACGCGCGGTTCGAGCTACTCAACACGCATGGCGTCGTTGGGGTTGATGAGCGTGGCCCGGCGGGCGGGCACGTAGCTGGCGAGCAGGGAAATCGCGATGAGCAGCAGCGCACTTGAGACGAGCGTGACGGGGTCCGCGGCGCTGGTCTGGTAGAGCAGGCTCGACATCACCCGCGTGAGGCCCAGGGAAAATGCCAGGCCGACGGCCCCGCTGGTGGCCGCCAGCAGCATGCTCTCGGTGAGCAACTGCCGGGTGAGCGTGCGGCGGGACGCGCCCAGCGCCGTGCGGATGGTGATCTCTCTCTTTCGTCCCAGGGCCCGCGAGAGCAGCAGGCTCGACACGTTGGCGCAGGCGATCAACAGAACGATTCCCACCACGCCCACCAGGACCCACAGCGCCTCGTGAATGCTCGAGACAAACTGCTGCTGAAGGTTGAAGACGTCGACCACGTTGGCGGGATTGGCGTCGGGCCGGTTCGGGTTTTCGCTTCGATAGCGCCGGTTCAGAACCTCCCTTTCCGCGTTGGCCCGGGCGAGCGACACTCCGGGAGCGAGACGCGCCACCGCCTGCAGGAATCCGGCGCCGCCCTGCACCTGCGCGGGTGTAACGAGGTTGAGCTCGAAAACCTTCGGAGTCCAGAGGTCGATATTCGAGCCCATCAACGGGAAGGAAAATCCCGGCTTCAGCACGCCCACCACGGTGTAGGGCCGCGAATCGAGCGTGATGCCGCGGCCCACGATGTTGGCGGCGCCGCCGAAGCGACGCATCCAAAGCGCGTGACTGAGCACCGCCACGCGCTCGCCGCCCGGGTGGTCCTCGTCCCGATGG
>DATJAQ010000364.1:0-2804 GCA_035516075.1 Terriglobia bacterium
CCACCGCACGATACCCACCTCCAGCGACGTGCAACGCGACGGTGGCCGCCTGGGATTCCGGATCGTAATTCACATATGCGCCGTGCTCGCACACCAGCGCACGATCGGCGCCGTGTTCCGCAAGCAACCCCAGTTCCGCCCCGATCCCCGGGGGTCCGAACGCCAGCGCATGCACCTCTCCACCGGCCGCATTCGCGAGGGCGCGCGCCGCCGTCACGGCTTCCAGCGCAACCTTTCGTAACCGCCCGCCCCGCGTTTCCGCGACTACCAGTACGTTCGCCATCAGTCGACGAGTGCCTCAGTGACCCACGGTTGAATCTGGCCCAAACGCCAGCTACATGCGCCGATATCGCGGCCCGCTTCCGCCCTCCCGCGGCGTCCAGCGCGGACCGAGCACGTCCGTCGCCTTGCAGTCCACGCAATTCGAGGGACTGACGACGAGTCTCCCGTCCACCCGTTCATAGACGCCGGCCGGGCACATGTGCTCATACAGCTCGGCCACCTCCGGCGGGATGTCCTGTCCCACCACGAGGTGGGACGGCATGGTGTCCCGCGTGGCATTGCCGGACTTGAATACGGCGTCGACCTTGGCAAAGGTCAGTTTGCCGTCCGGACGAAGGGGCACGGACTCGCGCGATGACCGCGGAACCTCCGCGTCTCTCTCGACCGCGATGCGTCCTCCCAGGAGCGCGCCCTTGGTGAGCGTCATGATCGACGCCTTGGCGCCGCCCAGGAAGAATCCACCCGTGTGGAACGCGAGGCGCATGTTGCGCCGTTCGTGCAAGTCACGGACGATGTAGCTCGCATCGACGGCGTGATCATACGACTCGAGAGCAGCGGCGGACACGTCGTCCTTCTTGAGCGCGGCGAAGATCGCGCGCGCCGCGAGAATCCCCGACTTGATCGCGTAGTGGATCCCCTTGAGCGACGCAACTTCCACGAATCCCGCTGCGTCGCCGGCGATGAGAACTCCATCGCCGTGCCGGCGGCGCGGCAGCGCCCAGTAGCCACCCTCCGGTATCGTCTTCGCCCCCCACTCTAGCATTTCGCCACCCGCAAGGTACTGGCGGAACAACGGATGCGTCTTGAGGCGCTGAAGCAGCGCATGCACATCGAGCCGCGAATCGGGGCAATCGAGGCCGACGACCAGGCCGAGCGCAACGACATTGGGCTCGAGCGGGTACATGAAACTGCCGCCGAAGGCATCCGTGGGAAGTGGCCATCCCATGGTGTGTACCACCGCATCCAGCGGTGATTTGGTCTCCCAGAGCTCCTTCACGCCGAGCGCGAAGAGTTGCGGGTTGTCGGAGCCGACGTTCTGCCACTGAAGGAACGCCTGCGAGAGAGAGCCGCGGGTCCCCTCGGCGAGCACCGTAACGCGCGCCGTGAGATCCGTGGGAGGCGCAAAGCCGCTTCCGGGCGTGCCGTCACGGTTGAGCCCGGCAGGCGTGGTGCGCACTCCCTTCACCGTCGTCCCCTCCACCAACAGCCCGTCGACCGGAAAGCCGGTGAAGATGTTGACGCCCAGCGCCTCCGCGCGCTCGCCCATCCACCGAACGAGTTCGCAAATGGACAGGATGAAGTGGCCGTGATTCCGCATCGTGGGCGGGGTCGGGATCCGGATGGCCCTGCCCGGCGTCATCGCATAAACCCGCTCCCGAGCAACCGGCGCCTTGAACGGGAGGTCACCGTCCGTCAGCTCCGGGAAGAGCTCACGCAATGCCACCGGGTTCACCGCCGCTCCCGAGAGCGAGTGCTCGCCCAGCGCCGACGCCTTTTCCAGGACCGCGATCTGCACGTCACCGAGAGAACCACCCTCCTCCCCATCCTTCTTCGTCAGGCGAGCGAGTTCGATTGCTCCCGCCAGCCCCGCGGGCCCGCCTCCCACGAAGACCACATCCATTGGCACCGCCTCCGCGCTGGGGCTCTCACGCAAGATGAGACGATCCAGAGGGAGCGGCGGCTGGTACGCAGCCGGCGAGAACGATCCTCCCGCGTGGCTGCGCGTCATAGCACTTTTGCTTCCGTGCGCAGCAGACGCACGAGTTCAGGAACGGCCGCCGCCCCCTCACCTAGGATGCGCCCGGGCGGACGCTCCGGAGGCAAGTCCATCTTCGTGACCGTGAGCCTTGCGCTGCCCAGTTGCGCCGGCCTCACCTCGAGGGGCTTCTTCTTCGCCGCCATGATTCCCTTGAGCGAGGGATAGCGCGGCCTGGCAATGCCTTCGTCGATGGTGACCACGGCGGGGAGGGGAAACTCGATCAACTCGGCTCCCCCCTCCAATTCCCGGCGCGCTGATCCCTTGCCGTCTGTAATCTCGAGCTTCGACACAGCCGTCGCGCACGGTAGCCCCAGCAGTTCTGCCGTCATCACGCCTACCGCTCCCTGAGACGAATCCAGGGCGTGCTTGCCAAAGAAGATGAGGTCGTAGCCTCCGTCCCGGAGCTCGGCGGCGAGCGCCTTCGCGATCGACAGCCCGTCCATGGGAATGGCGTCTGCCTTGAGCTGGACGCCGCGCTCGGCGCCCATGCTCAGCGCCTTGCGAATCGTTTCCTGCACGACGTCAGGACCCAGCGAGACGACGACGGTCTCGCCGCCGCCCGCCTTCTCATTCAGCTGGAGGGCCACTTCGACGGCGCAGCCATCGAAGTCGCTGATGTCGAATTTCAGGCCAGCCTCGTCGATGGCGGCGCCGCCCGGTCCGACCTTGAAGCGCGTCTCCATGTCGGGTACGCGCTTGATGCAGACGGCAATCTTCACCGACGAGCCTCGTATGTGAAAAGATTCACATACAAGATAGCCGC
>DATJAQ010000365.1:0-14893 GCA_035516075.1 Terriglobia bacterium
CGGCCACCCCGTAGAGTTACATTTCTGATGGCTTGACGGCTCTCTTGAAAGTTACATTCTTCAATGGCTTGACAGGGTACCGCCGCCTGCAGACGATTTTCACCCGCGCCCGAGCTGGGCCAGCTCCCCGGCCAATTTCAACTTCGCTTTGAGGAGTTCAGTCAGGCGGGCGGGATCCCCTGCCTTCTCGGCCTGGCGGATATCCGCCTGCACCTCGTCTCTCCGCCGTTCCATGCGCCGCCGCCGGAGCGCCTGGGTGCACCGCAGAGCGGCCTCCCGCGAAAGAGGCTCGGCTGCGGAAAACTGGCAATCGTAGGCCAGGCGTTGCTCGGCCGGACTCAGCAGATCCTCCATCCGGGTCAGGTCGGGTTTCTCGCCGCGTCTCCGGACCTCAAGGATAGCGAGGAAGACGCGCGCCGTGGCGAGGCCGTCGAGAGTCCCGTCCTCGGCGAGGGCGGGCAGAAGCTCATCGGCCAGGGCTTCATTCTCAAAATACCCCCGCAGCAGCTCTCTTTCCGCAGGACTCGCGTCAAGTGCCGGGGGAGTCTCCGGCGCCCGCACTTCCCGGCGCGCCCCGGTGGCGGCGCGCCTCACTTCTTCGCGAAGCAGGCGATCGTCGAGGCGCAGCCGATCCGCCAGACGGTCCGCCCATTCCGCCCGCAGCAACGGGTTGGGCAACTTGACCACGTAGGGCAGGACGGCGTTGGCAGCCGCCACCTTTCCTTCGGGGGTGTGAACGTCGTGGGCCGCGGCAGCGCGATCGGCGAGGTAGTCCAGATAATTCGGCGCCGCCTTCAGGAGCTCTCCGTAAGGGGCAGCGCCCGTTTTGCGGAGGTATGCGTCTGGATCGAGGCCGCCCGGTAGCGCCAGCACCCGGCACTCGAAACCCTCTTCGAGCAGCAGTTCCAGCGAGCGCTCAGTGGCCGCGATGCCGGCGGCGTCGGGGTCATAATTCACCACCACCCGGCGCGTGGAGCGCGCGAGCAACCGCACCTGACTGGCGGTCAGGCTGGTGCCGCACGAGGCCACGACATAGTCGAACCCCGCCGCGGCCACGGCGATGGCGTCCATGTAGCCTTCCACCAGAATCGCCTCGTCGGCCTTGCGAATGGCTGCCCCGGCGCGGTCCAGGTGAAACAGCACGCGGCTTTTGGTGTAAATCGGCGTCTCGGGCGAATTCAAATACTTGGGCAGGTCGTCGCCGAGCGCCCGTCCGGCGAACGCCACCACGGCGCCCCCTTCGCGCGCGATCGGGAACATAATGCGGCGCCGGAAGCGGTCGAGCCTTTTCCGCCCCTCGGCTTCGGCCAGCACCAACCCGCTCTTCTCCATCATCTCCGGGCCGAATTTGGCGCCTTCGAGCTGCCTCAACAAGGCGTGGCCCTCGGAGGGGGCGTAGCCGATGCGGAAGCGGGCCAGGGTCTCGTCGCTCAAGCCCCGGTCTGCGAGATAAAGGCGGGCGGCGCGGCCTTCGGCCGTGGAGCCGAGCTGGGCGGCGAAAAAGCGCGCAGCCACGTCGTGAATCTTTTCCAGCGTCGCGCGCTCGCCGGCCGCGGCGGTTGACGCGGCATCCCGCGGCCGCTCGGCGAGTTTCACGCCGGCCTTTTCGGCCACCCGGTGAAGCGCCTCGGGGAACGAGAGGTTCTCGATCAGCATCACGAATTTGAAGACGTCGCCGCCGACGCCGCAGCCGAAGCAGTGGAAGATCTGTTTGACCGGGTGAACGGCAAAGGAAGGGGTCTTCTCCTGATGGAATGGGCACAAGCCCACCAGGTTCACGCCGGCCTTACGCAAGTTGACGTAGCCGCCGACGATCTTAACGATATCCACCGCGCCGCGGACTTCTTCCGCTTGCGTCATGCTGCCGGCTCCGTCATGGCACGATCAGGAGCGGGGACCCCGCCCCCTGTGCCGGCCCCTTCCACTTGAACTGGACGCGCAGGAAGTCCAGAAAAGCCCGCCCCTTCGGGCGCCCGTTCGCGCGCGTGGCCCCGACCTGGGTGAAGAAAATCAGCACGTCGCGCAGTGTGCTGTCGCGCAGGGAGCTCGCGCCGGTGCGCGCGGCCTCGTCCTCGCGGTAGGCGGCGATGGCTTCTTTCAGGTGTGCGGCAAAATCGTGCTGGAGCCGGTGGTCGAGGGGCTTCTCGTAGTAAATGCCCTTGGCCAGAGTCTGGTAGGCCTCGGCCAGGGTTTGGAGAGTGGCGATCGCGTCGGTATCCACGAGCTCGCGGTGCTCGGCGGCGAACGAGCAAATGCCGTAGGCGACGGCGTCGAGCAGAGCCTCGTGGTCCCGGAAGGCCGCGGGCGAAATCTTTACATCGCTGAATGGAATACTCGACCAGTCGATCTCGCGGCGCCCTGCTTCGTACTGGCGGCTGGCCGCCAGATGAGGGCAGTCCCAAGGACAGTCGATGGTCACTTCGCGCTCGGTGGCGCAGTCCACCGAGCAGATGCTCTCGGACTTCGCCGGGCAGAATCGCGACGCCTTTCGCTTGCGGCAGATCGGACAGATCAATGGAGCTTCTCTTTTGGAATTAGGTTCGAGATTCCAGCGCAGGGCCTTCCCGGCCGACGCAGCGGGCAGGCGCGCGTAACATAAGATGAATCGCAGATTGCCACGGTTGCGGGATTACCGGGCCGCAGACCTCATCTTTTCCCGAATCGGCTCGTTGTCACAGTAGACCCGCCACTCCGAAATCCGCCCGTCCCGCACTCTCGCGAGCCACGCCGCGGGCGCTTCCCACTTGTTCTCGGGCTTGAGCACACCCCCTTTAGGAATGTAAGTTCCGCCGGCCGATCCGAATAGCGCCACCGTGTCGCCCTCAGCGAGGGCGCTCGCCACCTTGATCCAATAATCGGGCCCCACGGCGAAGTACGCCGGCCACCCAGCCTCGACCGCCGGGCGAGTGATCCTGTTTTCCAAGGAATCGATCAGCACGTGATCGGGCGACATCAGCTCGACGAGTCCCGGCGTATCGTGCTGGTTGATCCTGGCTACGAAATTTTGTACCACTTCGGGAATCACCATCACACGCTCCGCGCCGCGCCAGCATACTGCTCCGCCAACCCTCAACGCGCGGCCGGAGAGCTGGCCGGCGCGTGGGCTGGTTTAGGATGCGCGGGGATCCTGCGGCGTTTTGAACGCGCGGAACTCCGGCGACGTGAGCGCGAGCCAGAGGACGAGCGAACCGGCACCGGCACGAAGACGGTCAGGCTGCTTCCCGCGGCTAATTTCGAGCTGCGCAGGTGGTTCCAGTGGCGGATCTGGTAGGGCGTTACGTCGAAGTGGTCGGCCACCAGCTCCAGGGTGTCGCCGGGCCGCACGCGATACCGGCGGGCCCGAACCACCTGGCGCTCGTGCACGCGCACCAGCGAGGCTTCACTGACGCGTCCGAGTGGCACCAGCAAGTGCGCGCCCGCGTCGGGCGCCCCGCCGGCGGAGAGACGATTGGCTTCGGCCAAGCTCACCGGCGACACCCGGAACTTGCGGGCCACGCTCGCCACGGTGTCACCCGGCTCCATCCGATAGGCGCGCCACCATTTCCGGAGATTCGGCGGGACCGCCGCGATGGCCTGTTCAAATTGTTCCTTCGTCCCGGCCGGCAAGTTGAGGGTAAAGCCGGACGGGTCGGGCGGCGTGACCCAGGTGAGCATACTAGGATTGAGCCGCACCAGATCTTCCACGGGATGGTCGATAAGCCCGGCCACAAGGCGCAGATCCGTCGGCTCCGAGACCGTAACCTGATCGGCCGCCATGGACGGTGCGTCCGGTACCTGAAATCCGTAAGCCTGGGGATCCTTGGCAATGAGCGCGATGGCCACGAACACCGGCACGTAATTCTCGGTTTCGGCCGGCAGGGCGTTGAGTTCGCGGAGCTTCCAATAGTCGGCGTAGCCGGTCTTCTCGATGGCCTTCTGGACCCCGGCGGGATTCCAGTCGTAAGCGGCCATGGCCAGAAACCAGTCGCCGAAGGTGTTGTAGAGGTCCTTGAGGTGCCGGGCGGCGGCCTGCGTGCTCTTGACGGGGTCTTCGCGCTCATCCACCCAGTGGCTTCTGCGGAGGCCATACATCTCGCCCGTGCCCAGCATGAATTGCCAGATGCCCTTCGCGCCTTTGGTGGACACGGCGAAGGGGTTGAAGGCGCTCTCGCCGGCGGCCAGATAGATGAGGTCGCCTGGCAGGCCCTGCTGGCGCAGGGTTTGCTCGATCATTGGACCGTAGTAGGCACGGCGTTGGAGCACGGTCTCAATGTAGTGGCGCGCGTGATTCTGCAGGTAGGCGAGCGCACCGCCGACAAAGTCATTCGAGACCAGGGGGAGGTCAGAGGTGACGGTGGCGAGTTCCTGCTGGGCCCGTTCGCGGACGTTCGGGTCCACGGGGAAGGTGAGTCCCGCGAAAGACTCGATGGGCGCGGGCTCGTAGGCGTGCGAGCTTAGCGCGCCACCGCGCTCCAGGGCGCCGATCTCCATGTCGTAGATATTCTCGACCAGGGTATTGAACTCGGTGTTCAAGCGATCGTTGGACTGAATGTCGAGGTTCGATTCGAGGAGCAGGCCCACCGCCTGGTCGAATTCGCCCTTCGCCTGATCGAGGTTGCCGGCGTCGTAGTCCTTCACCCCGGCGCCGTAGATTGCGTTGACGCGATTCAGCAGGTTGATGACGGGATCAGCCGGCGCAGCCTGCCCGGCGGGTGCGGGCGCGGCCGGAGCCGGCGTGGCCGGTGCCGGGTCAGGTGGCGGAGCCGCGGTTTGAACGGGATCCGGCGCCGTGGCCGCGGCAGGCGCTGACATCAGGGCTTGCCGCTTCTCGGCGGCGCCGCAGCCGCCAAGCATCATCACGATCGCCAGGAGAGTACATCGATAAAACTGATTCAACACACCCCTCGTGGTGGAGGGCCCAGACCATACGGAGGCGGCCCTGAATCCGCTCCGGCATTTCGGATTCTAGTGGCTCGCTCCCGAACCCGTCAACCTGTAACCTGAGTGTAACCGGGAATCACCGGCAAGCCTGACGGCTTCCGGCGAGGCTGGCAAGAGCGATAAACCTGCCGTGGGAGGGGAACAGAGTGTGAGGGCGGGGCTCGCGCCCAGGGCTGGTTCGGTCCGAGCCCTCACGCTACTTCTTGTAATAATCGGCGTTCACCGGCGTAAAGCTCTGCCATTTTTCCGGCAGGTCGTCCACCGGGAAGATCGCGGTGACAGGGCAGACGGGTACGCAGGCCCCGCAGTCGATGCACTCCACCGGGTCGATGTACAGTTGCGGCACGTCCGCGAAATTGGCTTCGTCTTTGCGAGGATGGATGCAGTCTACCGGGCAGACGTCCACACACGCAGTATCCTTGGTGCCGATGCACGGCTCAGCGATCACGTACGCCATAAGGATTTCCCTCCTTCAAACTCACCTTCAGGTTAAGCGATCGGCCCGCCGTATTGCGACGACTTAAGTCGTGAAGCCGCGCGCCCGCGGAAGGAGTTTCCACCGGCGGGCGGCGTGCCGCGCCGGCGGACACGGGAAGCGCAGCCGGCCGAGGCGAGCAAGCAAGATAGTCGCGGAATTGACGCGGAGTCAAGGGCTTTGCTACACTAACGTTTCACTTTTTGGGTACTCAAGGAGATGCTGTGGCGAGTCATAAGTCTGCCCTGAAGCGTATCAAGCAAACCGAAGTTCGAACCGAGATCAATCGTGCCCACCGCACGCGGCTCCGGCACCAGCTCCGCAAGCTGCGGGTGGCGATCGAGTCCAAAGACCAGGCTGCCGCCCAGGACCTTCTGAAGCCCACGCTGGCCCTCATCGATCACTCCACCCACAAGGGTGTCCTGCACCCCAACGCCGCCGCCCGCACCAAATCGCGGCTGACGCGCGGAGTGAGCGCAATCGCGGCCAAAGCGTAGCACCTCTCGAGCCGCGTCTGGAGCCGGCCGGGGTTGCCCCGTCACGCCTCTGCCGTGCCGCCCCAACTGGGCTCGGCCCAGGCGCTGCCGGCTTTCCCCACCGTAACCTGCCAGATCAGGATTTCGAGCAGAACTCTCGAGTCCTTCCAGGCGGACTTCACCGCCAGGTCGGTCTCGCGCGTGCGCCGCAGCGCCTGAGCGAGCTCCTCCGCCGAATACCGTCGAGCCGCCTGCCGGGCGATCTCAAAGGTGGACGTTCGTCCGCCCCCGCGCGACCAACTCGGGCCGCCCCGCGAAGTACCGGCCGCCGACGTGCTCTTGAGCGCCTGGCGAAACAGGTCGCCGATCGACCACACCACCAGCGCCTCCGGTTCCTTACTCGCCATGAGCGCGCGCAACCGTTCGATGGCCCGCGCCAGCTCGCGAGCCGCGATGGCCTCCAGAAGTTTGCCGATCTCGTGGTCTTCGTGGAAGGAGACAATCTGCTCGAGGTCGGCTTCCTCCCAGCGTTCGGCGCCGGGCTTGGCCGTACGCACCTTATCCACCTCGGTCCGCAAAGCGAGCAGATTCACACCCGGCTTCGCATCGCTTCGCGGGTCGGGACGGTCCTCGAAGCGCGCCGACATCTGCTCGGCGAGCGCGGCCGTGATGGCCACCCCGGCCCGCTCCAGGTATCGCACCAGCCACTCCGCGGCCTCGTGGCGGGCGAGCGGGAGCATTTCGACCACCCCCGTGTTTTTCTCGAGAAGCTGGATGAACCGGCGCCGCCGGTCCGGCTCGGCGGCGATAAAAATCAGGGTGGCGAAGGGCGAGGGATTTTCCAGATAGGAGGCCAGCGCCTCGTAATCGTCATCGCCGGCGCGGCGAAAGTCCTCGGGGTCCGAGAAGAGAAAGTAGCTGCGTCCACCCAGCATCGGCATTTGATGGGCGTTATCGAACTGCCGGGTGAGCTCGCCGGACTCGAAGTCCACCTCATTCAGGCACCAGGCGCGCGTCTCCGGCGCGATTGCAGCCACCACCGCGGCACGGCACTCCTCGTGCAGAAAACGATCGGGCCCGCGCAAAAAATACGCCGGGCGTGCCTTTCCGCCGCCCACTTGGGCGATGAACTCCGTAGCGCGCATCAGGAAGCAGTGTACAAGATGCCGGCAAACTGTCAACGACATCCGCGAAAGACGAAGAGAAGATGGGGCTCAGGCTCCGCGACTGGATGACGACTCAGCTAGAATTCACTATTCGAAACCGGGAGGGAGCGATGGCGCGAAATGAGATTGAGAAACTGGTGGCGATGCTCGACGAGGCCTACGCCGGCCCGGCGTGGCACGGCCCGTGCCTGCGAGGCTCCCTGCGCGGGGTGACGCCAGGCCAGGCACTGTGGCGTCCCGCGCCTGGCCGGCACAACATCTGGGAGCTTGCCGTCCACGCGGCGTACTGGAAGTATGCGGTGCGCCGGCAGCTCCTCGGCTTGAAGCAGGGCTCCTTCGTGGAAGAGGGCAGTAATTGGTTCGAGCGCGGCCCACGCGTCGCCGGCGGCGCGGCGGCCACGGCCTGGCGGCGCGGCCGAGCGGTGCTGGCGCGCGAGCACGAGGAGCTTCGCGCGACTGTTTTGCCGCTGGGCGATTCCCTACTCGATTTCAAGCCTCCGGGCAGCCGTCACACGCGGCGCCGGATGATTGCCGGCGTGGCCTTCCACGACGTCTATCACGCGGGCCAGATTCAGCTCGTCAAGCGGCTCGCCGGCACGCGCTAGCAGGCGCTCGGCGCCGCACGTTGCGGCCTTTGACACTGAGCGGCGCCTTCGGATAGCGTGACCGGTGGAGGATTCGATGCGTAAGCTTTTGGTGGGCCTGTCCGCCGTCGCGCTGCTGGTGGCTTGCGGAAGATGGCGGTCGCATTCGAGCGGAGCGGTGGAGCAGGCCATCAAAGACCACCTCAACCAGAACACACACCTGCTCGCTTCCAGCTTCGACACTCGGGTCGAGACCGTCAACATCAACGGCGACACCGCGGACGCGCTGGTGAAGTTCCAGAGCAAGCAGTCCGCCAGCATCTTCGTGGAAGTTCGCTACGGGCTTCATTTCGAGAAAGGCCGCTGGGAAGTGATGTCGAGCGCACCGATGAGCGGGCAGGGCGGCGACTCGCACGGCCAAAGCCAAGCTGGCCCGCCCGCCTCGCCCCCCGGCACTCAATCGGGCACGCCTCGCCTTCAGCCAAGCCACTGAAATTAAGTCACCGGTCGGCACCCGGCAGTACGCAGCCGGAAGATGATGGCGTCGTCCGTCGCCGCCCGCGCATCGGCCGCTACCCTGAGTTCGTCTCGCCTACGGTTGCTCCAGAAATTGCTGTTCAGCGGTCTTCGCCTTCTTGGCGCGCGCGATTTTGTCGCGAAGCATTTTGTTCTTGGGGTCAAGCTGCAACGGTCCCTGATAGGCCTGAATGGCCAGGTCGTATTGCCCGAGGCCGAAGAAGACGTCTCCGGCGTCCACGGCGTGCTGCACGCGCCCCGCAATTTCGCGGGCTTCGGGAGCGGGCCGGGCGGCCGCGGGCGCCGGCGGGGTCTTGGCAGGCGCCGCCGGGCGCGTGATCGCCGCGGCTGCCGGGTGAGGGAGCCTCGCGCCTGGAGGCCTGATGCGCGGGCTGGCCGGCGCAGGATGAGTGGGGGGGCCCACAGGAGGTGCGCCTGCCTGGGTTGGCGCCGGTTCCGGGCTCGCCGGTTTCGGACTCTCCGCCGGATTGGCGGATCCCTGGCCTGCGGAGCCGGCCGACGGGACTGGGCTCGCTGGCGGAGGCACGGGCTTGGCGTCGGCTCCTTCTACGCTGCGCAACTCGTCGGACTTGATCGGGCTCGCGGGACCAGCGCCCAGCCACTGGTTGCGTCCGCGCGTCATGAAAAACACCGCGCCCGCCGCCACCACCAAGGTGGCAAGCACGGCCAGAACCCAGCGCGTCCGGCTGACGGGTGGCGGAGACGGCGCCGGCCGGAAGAGCGGCGAGGTGTAAGCCGCCCCGCCGTGTGCGGTCTCCCCTGCGCGTTCCCCAAGCGGCGCCTGGGGTGCCGCCTGCCCGGCCTTGCTGGGCGCCGTGGGCAGCGGGCCGCCCACGGCGCCGTCTTGCGCGGGCGCGGAGTGCAGCATGACCTCGGCAAGCCTGGCTTCGGCCAGCGTTCCAGCGGCGGGCATGAGCGGCTCGAGTTCCGCCTCATCGCGGCGCTCCGGCGCCGCTGAAGCCGCTGCTGTAGGCTCCAGCGCGACCTCGGGGAACCGCTCGGCCGGCCCCGGGTGGAATTGCGGCTGGAGGGTGGCGCGGCCGGTCAGACTTCCTTCCACCAGCTCGATCGCGTCTGCCAGCGCCTGGGCCGTGGGCGGGCGCAGCTCCGGGCGCTTCTCGAGAAGGTGCATCACCAGGTCTGCGAGCGGTTGGGGGATCGCCCGGCCGCGCTCCTGGCTCGCCAAGGGAAGGGGCTCCTGGGCGAGATGAGCGCCGAGCCACGCCAGGGCCGCGTCGCCCTCGCTGCCGGCGGGCTCCACGGGCAGGCGGCCGCTGAGCATCTGGTAGACAAGCACGCCCAGGGCGTACAGGTCGGCGCGCCCGTCCAGTAGCTCCCAGGCGCGGCCCAGGGCCTGCTCCGGCGAGCTGTAAGCGGGTGCGGCGGGCATCAGGTCGCGGAGGGTGAGGCGGGCGGACGGACCCGCCGAAACGTGCCGGCGGGCGCGGCCCATCCGTGCGTAGGCCGAGCCCATGCCCTGTACCTTCACGCGTTCGTCCTCGGGCGGGCCCGACACCAGGATGTTGCGCGGCTCGAGCGCGAGGTGGAGCAATCCCACCCGATGCACGGCTTCGAGCGCGGAGACGATCTGCCGCGCGACGCGGCAGGCGCGCTCTGCCGTGAGCGGGCCCTCAGCGCGCATTAGGTCGTCCAGGTTGCGGCCCTCTACGGACTCAGTTACGAGGAAGGTGCGCCCGTCCTCGGCCTCGGCCGTGCGTTCCACCGCCACCAGGTTCGGGTGAGCGAGCGTTTCGAGCAGGCGGGCGGCGCGCCGGAATTCGCGGCTCGCGGCGTCGTCCGCGGCCAGCGGCCCCCGCAGCACGCGCAGCATCCGTGGCTCGTCGAACTCCAGGGCGCGCGCCCGGTAAGCGGCGGTGGCCAGGTCGCCGTCCGCCGCGCGGAAAATGACGTACTGCCCCTGGATCACCTGCCCGATGGACCACTCGCCCGGCGCCTCCAGCGCGCTCCCGTCGCGCGGACACACGTCGAGCACGACCGGGAAACTCCCCAGGCAGGTCGGGCACGTCTTCTTCTGATCGGCAACCACGTCCATACAGCGTCTTCGGGCGGTGCCCCGCGGCCGAACCTTGCGGCCGAACGCCGCGCGCGGGGACCGATGCCCCGATTATAGCAGCCCGCGCCGCGATCGCCCGGCGCGAAACACGGGACCGCGGATTAGGCTTGCGTTTTGGGGGCCACCACGGCGCTCCGATCGGTAGCAACCGAGATTTCTTGGGCGAGCTCCCGGCTCAATCGTATCGTGCCCGCGCGCCCGTTGACCCGCACAAGCAGAGATGAATTTCGGACCCCAGCCTCCGGCATCATCGCCACGCCCGGCCTCAACCCCAGACGTTCCATTTCGCGGAGACGGGCAGGGTTGCGCTCGGAAACGCTGCTGATCTCCGCCGGCACGCCGCAAGCCCATTTTGAGAGGAGTATCTCTTCGCGCTTGGGTGCCGCTCCGCTCCTCTCCGGAATCAGATGGCCGTGAGGATCCGTCTGGGAGTCGCTGAGCTAAGCGGCAATTCGATCTTCGAGTTTCTCGGAAATGAAGTGCTCCAGCCGTTCAGCTTCTTCATGCACCTCGTCCCAGGCATAGTCCAGGCAGTCGTGCAGGAAGCGCTCCAGAAGCCGGTGATGCCGAAGCACTTTCCAGGGCGCGGATTCTCCCCGCCCGCGTCAGGCGGACGCCGCGGTGCCTTTCGTACTTCAGGAGCGGGGGTCGCTGGGCGACAAGACCAGCCTGCTTGTGGAGGCGACAACGCGTTCCGGGCTCAACCCCGGCAGGCCGAGGGGCGCGGTTTCGGCGGCTTACGGGTCATTCGCGTCACCGGCGACGAGCCTAAGCCTGGAGTCTGGGGGAACGACCTTGGGCAATTTCCTCGCTTTCGACGGAACCGCCAGCCGGCGGTTTCTGGACGCGCTCGAGCTTCAGCCCCTTCACGACAGCGGCAGCGCCGCCACCCACGTATTCTTCTCACTATAATTCAAGTTGAGAACTTGACGGCCCCCTGTCCGGGCGATATACTGCGCCACTGATTTTCAAGCATCTCACGGTACCCGTCGCGATGCCCTTAGGAGTCCCCCAGGATCGCCCACAGCCGAAAGCGGGGGTCGCGATAGGGAAAAAAGGAGGGGAAGCCATGAAAAACCGAGCGGTACTCATTGCGGTGCCGGTATTATTGCTCTGCTGCTTGTCGTCTGTTGGCTTGGCGGGCTCACCGGGAGGCGGCCCACCCTTGTCATTATCGAGCGGTCAGGCCAGGCTCGCTGCGGAACAACCGAGCCTTCCCCCCGATGCTCGATCCAGCGTCTCCGCCGTGGTCGGGCATGACATGCCCGCTTTTCGGGTGCACGCCCGCGGCCAGGGCTTCGAGATCGGCAATTCCAACCAGAACCTTGTGGCTGACTTCACCTCCGCCGGCGTCGAAGTGCGAAGCGCGAGGGGATCGTGGCATATGGCCTTGACCGGGTACGGTTACGCGGGCGAGCTCGCGGCGGTGGGCGCGGCGCACCCCGACGCCAGCGCCAACCGGGTTGAGTACCGGCGGGGCCCGCTGACGGAGTGGTATGTGAATGGACCGCTCGGCCTCGAGCAGGGGTTCGCGCTGCAGGCGCGCCCGCACGAGCGCGCGATGATCGCGGCCCAGGAGCCCAGCCAGCCCTTGACTCTCTCTTTCGCCCTTTCGGGAAATCTGACGGCCTCGGTGGATCGCGCCGGGACGGGCTTGACGCTCTCCAGGAACGGCGAAGCCGTTCTGCAATACTCCGGACTCATGGCACGCGACGCCGCCGGCAAAGACCTTCGCGCCTGGATGGGCGTGCAGGGTAAAGAGATGCTTCTCAAGATCGACGATGCCAAGGCGATTTATCCCCTCAGCATCGACCCCTGGGTGCAGCAAGCCGAACTGACGGTTGTCGGCGCGACCTCGAACGACTATGTGGGCTTTTCCGTGGCCCTCAGCGGCTCCACGCTGGTGGTGGGTGCGCCCTTGACCACGGTGGGATTTAACGCGTATCAGGGTGCGGCGTACGTGTTCGCCAAATCGGGCAGCGGATGGGCGAACATGACCCAAACCGCCACGCTGACGGCCTCCGACGGTAAGGCGCTGGACCAATTCGGCTGGTCCGTTTCGGTCAGCGGCAATGTGATTGCCGTGGGCGCCTACGGGAACACGGGTTTCAAAGGCGCCGTGTACGTGTATGTCGAACCGCAGACGGGCGGCTGGAAGAACGCCACCCAGTCCGCCAAGCTGACCGCCTCTAATGCGAACGGCTACGACTTTCTAGGCTATTCGGTGGCGATCAGCGGCAATACCATCGTGGCCGGGGCGCCCAACGCCCAGATCAACGCCGTGAACGAGGGCGCGGGGTTCGTCTATGTGAAGCCGGCCCAGGGCTGGAAAACCACCTCGGCGTTCAACGCCGAGTTGACCTCGGCCGACGAGACGTCGGACGCCTTCTTCGGCGCCGCCGTGGCTATTCATGGAATTACGGTGGTGATCGGAGACCCCTACGCCAACCTGGGCTCCAACCAAAACCAAGGCGCGGCCTACGTTTACGTCCAGCCCACGGGTGGCTGGACCTCGACGTCCGCGTACACCGGCAAGCTTGCGGCATCGGCCGGGCAACAGTACGATAATCTGGGCTTCTCGGTGGCCACCGACGGCACCAGCATTCTGGTGGGGGCGACGGGCGTCAATTCCGGGCAGGGCGCTGCGTATGTTTACGTCAAGCCAACGGGCGGCTGGACCACTATGTTCGAGAACGCCGAGTTGACCGCGTCCGGCGGGCGGGGGGGCGATGCATTCGGAACCTCCGTGGCCATCAGCGGCAAAGCGGCAGTGGTCGGGGCCGGCAACGCCTACGTGAACAGCAACCCTCTTCAGGGTGCGGCTTACCTTTACCTTGAGCCCGGAACGGGTTGGAACACCACTTCGACGTTCACCGCAAAGTTAGGCGCCTCCGACGCGAGTGCATCGGCGCATTTCGGCCGGGCCGTCTCCGTCGACAGCGGGACCGCAGCCATCGGAGCGTACGAGGGCAGCAACACGGGCCCCCTCGTGGGCGCAGCCTACGTCTTCGGAAACATGTAGCACGCTGGGGAGGGCGCGGCTCGTACGCTCGGACGGGTATCGGGCAACTCCCCGGACAGGCTTCCGCCGGCCGGTGCCGGGCGGGCAGCGTCCTCCAGCCAGCGAACACTGGGAGTTCGGCAGCAGGCTGAATGCTGACTCGGTCCTCGGCGGGGTCGGCATCGGTTCCCCCGAAATTCGCAACCGGGAGGTGGCACGCATTATGAATTCAAAAACCGTTTGGCAGTGTTTGAGTATCGCTGCGTATACAATCGCAATTATCGGGCTCACTTTCTTCGGCCGGGCCTCAGATGCAGCAGTGAAAATACGCCCGGTGGCCGTAGCCCATCCACAACGGGTGGCGGCGGCCGCGGCGCAAACCGGGAAAGTCCGTTCAACGCCCACCCAACCGACGGGCACGTGGACGGCTCCCGAGGAATCCGTCAACATCATGGTTCACGCCGCCTTGACTCGCACCGGGAAGGTTTTGATGTACGGAATCCCGCAGGGCAATCAGCACCCGCCGGTTCCGTGGACTCCCGTGCAACTCTACGACCCGGCAACGGACACCGTGACCGACGTTTCCACAACCTTCGCGGCCGATATGGTGTGCGGTGGCATGTCGATCCTGCCCAATGGTAACTTCCTGTCGACGGGCGGGGCGATCGTCCCGGTCAACTTCTACGGTACCGGCATTACCGCCGCCGGTATCTTCGATCCCGTGACCGAGACCTGGTCCCAGGCCAAGCCGATGAACTACCCGAGGTGGTATCCCAGCAACGTTGAGCTTGGCAACGGGAATACACTAGTCACCACCGGGCACGACACGAATCCGGATGAGTCCGTGGTGCAGATGGAAGTTTACAACCAGAACACAGGCGTCTGGTCCGTTCTGCCCCCTTCGGCCAACAACCCCGATCCCGGCTCGAACTGGCTCTTTCCGCGCCTGGATGTCCTGCCGAACGGCATGGTCTTTAAGTCGGCTCCCCGCCAGCTCTCCATGATTTTCAATCCGGCCACCAACACCTGGACAAACTCCGCCAAGTTGTTGATTGGAGACCTCTTTTACACCGGCCACGTGCTGGTGCCGAACACCTACACCGTGATGGTGATAGGCGGAACACCGTCCAACGCCGGAGGCGGAACCACCGCCACCGCCACCACGGAAAGCATCGATCTTTCCGCTCAGCATCCGGTTTGGACTTATGGCCCAAGCCTCAACGTTGCGCGATTTAACTCGGTCGTGATGTACCTGGCGGACGGCTCGTTGATCGCAGTCGGCGGCAATGCGGGACCGGGCAAGTACGGCAATCCCGTCTACTCCTCCGAGATTTACAGCTTCGCCACCAAGACCTGGACGCTCATGGCGTCGCAGCAAGGGGTTCGGGCCTACCACTCCGTGGGTGTGCTCCTGCCCGACGGCCGGGTGTTCTCGGTGGGCTCCACCAGCGACACAACCTACGATCACGACTACGAGATCTTCAGCCCGCCTTATCTGTACAACGGGGCCCGGCCCACGATTACCGGGTCTCCGGCGTCGGTGACCTATGGGCAGCAGTTCACCATCACCACCCCCGACGCAGACAATATCAGCAGCGTGGCACTGGTTATGCCCGGGGCCACCACGCACGCCAACGATATGCAGCAGCGGTACGTTCCG
>DATJAQ010000366.1:0-14131 GCA_035516075.1 Terriglobia bacterium
GTCGGCGAGCCCATTGTTCCAGTTTCACCCGCTCCTCGTCGGTCAAAACCAGCGGTTTCTTGGGGCGTCCTGTTGGCATGGGAAGAGCGTAGCAGGATGCCGACACTTAGTCAACGTATTTATGAGACATCACACTAGCGGCTCGCGGCGCGGGCCGGTGGAGCGTTAGGGCGCCGGAGTGAGGCCGTGGCGCAGCATCACGGCGGCGATAGCGGCGGGATCGGGCGGGCCGCCGGCTGCAGCCTTGATGACGGCGGCAATCTCGCGGAAGTAGTCGGGGCCGAGGATGCCAGGCGTCACGATGGCCAGACCCTTGGCGCCGGCGGCGTGGAAGTTGTCGAAGCGGTGGACCGCTCCGCGAGGTATGCAAAGCGCGTCACCCGGGCCGATCTCGTGCGGGCGCCCTTCCACCGTGAAAGTGAGCACGCCGTCGAGCCCGTAGATGGTTTCCTCGTAAGCGTCATGGCTGTGCGCGATGGGCACTTTTGCGCCGGCCGGGACGTGGAACTCAAAGATGGCGACGGAACCCCCCGACGCCTGGCCCTCGATCAGGAATCGAATCGCGACCTGCCCGGCCTGGATCTCTTCGCGTTCCTGCGTCGCCATGAGCACCCTCCTCGGCGGACCACCGATACTGCAATTCTGTTTTGGGTCGCCGGCCGACCATCGCACGGATTGCCAGCCCCTCGTCGCCCGTTCGAGTGTATCTCAACGGCGATTCGCGGCCAACGATAGCAGATAAAGCAGTGACGAGTGACGAGAGACGAGTGGCGAGAAGTGTATCTCAACGGCGATTCCCCTGGGTGCGCCAGACTGGGCGAGCCACTCCTCCTCAGCGCCGGTTACAGCGCCGGTACGAACGAAGCCGGAATCTTACTGAAAAATAATGGTGTCAAAAAAAGGGCTTTGGCCGAACAGGGTTCTGGGTGGGTCACCACCCCAGCGCAGCCGCTTCTCCTGCTCGACAGCCTGTTAGAATCGGCGGATGGGCACCCAAGGGGTCTCAACACAGGGCCAAGCCGCGAAGCAGCAACTGACGGTGGGGCACGGACAAGGGACGGTCGAGGGCCTGCGCCACGAATTCCGGTCCGTGCTGCGCCTGGCGTGGCCGCTGGCGCTGGCCAATCTGGGCTGGATGTTCATGGGCCTGGTCGACACCATGATGGTCGGCCGTGTCAGCGCCGAAGCCATCGACGCCGTGAGCCTTGGCGGCATCCTTTTCGCCACGGTGGCCCTGTTTGGGGGCGGGATCATGCTTGGCCTCGACGCGATGATACCGGCGGCCTTTGGGGCGGGCAGGCTCGAGGAGTGTCATCGGTCGCTTTTCGCGGCCTTACAGTTGAGCCTGGTACTGGCCGCCGTTTTGATGGCGGTTCTTTGGTATGGCACGCCGCTCCTGGGCCGGGCCGGCATCAATCCGGCCGTGCTGCCGCTCACCCTGCCGTATGTCCGGGTGCTGCTGTGGAGCATGGTCCCACTGCTGGTCTACTTCAGCTTCCGCGGTTATCTCCAGGGCATGAGCCTGGTGCGTCCCATCATGTTCGCTCTGCTCAGCGCCAACGTGGTGAATGCGGCCGGCGATTGGGTGCTGATTTACGGTCACTTCCACTTCCCTGCCTTGGGTGCGGTAGGATCGGCGTGGTCCACTACCATCGCGCGCATCTACATGGCCTTCGTGCTGCTGACTGTTGCGGTGCGCCACGACCGCCGCAACCGGACGGGTCTGTTTTCAGCGCCGGTGGCGCCCGACTGGAACCGCATCGCCCGATTGCTGCGGCTCGGCCTGCCGGCCGCCCTGCAGATCACTCTGGAGGTCGGAGTCTTTGCCGCCGCCACGGCGCTGATCGCCCGGTTGGACGTGGCCTCGCTGGCAGCTCACCAAATCGCCATGAATGCCGCCACTTTCACTTACATGGTTCCGCTCGGGATCGCGTCAGCCGCGGCCGTGCGCGTGGGGCAGGCGCTGGGACGCGGCGACCCCCGGGCCGCCAGCCGCTCCGGCTGGGCGGCCATCGCCCTGGGGGCAGGATTCATGTCGGGGGGCGCGATCCTCTTCCTGCTGGCGCCGCACGCCATAGCCCGAGCCTTCACGCCCGACGTCTCGGTGATTCGCATCGGCGTTTCCCTGCTCTTCGTGGTGGCCCTGTTTCAACTCTTCGATGGTGTGCAGACAGTCGCCACCGGCGCTCTGCGCGGGGCGGGCGACACCCGAACGCCCATGATGTGCCACCTCTGCGGCTATTGGCTGCTGGGTCTTCCACTCGGATATTTCCTCGGCTTTCACGAGCGCCTGGGCGCGGTGGGATTATGGCTGGGGCTTTGCGCCGCGCTGATCGTCATCGGTTGTGTACTGCTGGCCGTGTGGCGCCAAAAGGTGTCGGCGATGCGCGAAGAGGCGGCGTGAGCCTCCGGTCAGGGGCCATCGTCCTGGGCTGCCGGTTCAACTTGGAGTTACCCTGGGAGGCTGGTGCAGATTGGAAACTGAAGATTCAAGATTGAAGAGCGCGGCGGCGGGCCCGGAAGTGATAACATCGGGGGGTACTTCCGCAGCTATCGGGCGGGCCGGTGCGCATGCTGGCGGCGCCTTGGCGGCACGGCACTCGCGTGGACAGCCCGCCCGGGCAGGGCTGGCGAAGTCTCTGGTGCTTGCCGGGGAATTGCACGGCTTCTGAGCAGAACAGGGCCGGCGGGGGCTAGCCGATGAAACGTGCGATGCTGGTGGCGCTATCGGTTGCCGCCATGGCAGCGGAGGCCCTGGTGGGCGTCCCGTCAACAACGGCGGCACCTTACGCGAGCCCAGTGACGGAGCACCGAAGCCCAAGCGGTACGATCTCGCCTGGCTTGGAACAGGAAATAGAAAGAGTCCAGGCTGAAGTGGACCGAATCGAGCAGCAAGCTCTGGCGCAATGGCAGGCACTACCCCACATTTCGTCAACCCGAATGCAGCAGGCCCGGATACTCGGAAAGCTCCTGCTCTTCGATAAGGATCTCTCCGTCAACCGGAATGAAGCTTGTAGTTTCTGCCATACGCCGGAAACGGACTTCACCGGACCGATTGCCGCGCTGAATGCGACCACGGTCTCCTATCCTGGTTCGGTCCGCTCCCGGTTTGGCCGCCGGAAACCACAGTCCTACACGTACGCTCCTTTCTACCCGGTACTGCAATACAACCAGACCCAGCAGGATCTCTATGGCGGGAACTTCTGGGACCTGCGCGCGACCGGCTACAAGTTACAAAACCCCGCAGCCGAGCAGGCGCAGGACCCTCCGGTGGATCCTAACGAAATGGCCATGCCCGACACCGCTTGCGTGGTGTACCGGCTGTCCCAGAGCCGGTACCGGTCTCTTTTTGAGGCGGTTTGGGGCGTCCAGGCGTTCGTCATCCAATGGCCGTCGAACGTCGAGCCGGTGTGCGGCAGCCCGGGCCCGCCTCCCGCGCAGGATCCGTACCCGGTTCACCTCAGCAAGCAAGACCGCGGCCGCTCAGACTCAACCTACGATCAATTCGGGCTGTCGATCGCACTGTATGAAGCGTCGCCGGAGGTCAGCCCTTTCACGTCGAAATTCGATTATGCCCTGGCTCACCCCGAGGAGCAGATCTTGAGCGGGGATGAGCTCGCCGGCTGGAACCTTTTCAACGGCAAGGCGGTCTGCAATACCTGCCACCTGGACGGAACCGCCAGCGCCACGGAGCAAACAAACCACCGCCTGTTGAAGCCGGCCGATGCCGCCAGTGTGGCGCCTTTGTTCACCGACTTCACTTCGGCCAATCTTGGCCTGCCCAGTAACGCCGCCATTCCGTACTACGGCGAGAATAAGCCCGACAAGTACGGATATGCCCCCAACCCCCTCGGCCTCAGCTTTATCGACAGAGGAGTGGGGGATTTTCTACGAAGCCCGGACAATCCCAACTCCAACTGGAAGGGGTATGCGGATTCTTTCGACGGCAAGTTCCAGACGTCTACCCTGCGAAATGTGGACAGGAGGCCGAGCCCCGACTTCGTCAAGGCTTATATGCACAACGGTTATCTGAAGAGTCTGAAAGAAGTCGTCCACTTCTACAACACACGCGACGTTCTGCCCAGATGCAAGAGTCCGGATGACCGGGGCGAGAAGGTTTCCTGCTGGCCTGCTCCTGAGGTGCCGATGAACGTCGATCGGACGGTGGGGCGGCTTGGCTTGACGGACAAGGAAGAAGATCAGATCGTGGCCTTCCTGAAGACTCTTACAGACGGCTACACACGTCCGGCCTCCAAGTGACCGGTGCTCCCTGCCAAAAACTCGATCGGCCGCGAAGAGCGGGCAATTCACTATGGCGCCGAGAATTCGAGGGATTTGCTCAGCGGGCGCCGGCCCCGGACGGCACACCCGCCGCGGCTCGGCTAGAATGGGGAGTGGGCCCAACCGGGGCGATGGCCCGAGACCGGGTTGGGCGGGGAAGGCCGATTGCTTTGAGCGTGATCGCCGCAGTAGACGATTTGTTTTTCGGCGTCCGGATTCGGGAGACCGCCCGGCACGTGGGCGTAACCGCTGAGGTGGTGCCTTCGGCCCAGGTTGAGGAAGCCGTCCAGAATCGTCTGGAGCGGGGCGGGGTTGAGGCTGTGATTCTCGATCTCGGGGCGGCCTCGGCGGTTGACAGGGTCCGCGCGCTGAAGGCGAACCCTGGCACCCGCCAGGTGCCTGTGATCGGTTTTGTTTCGCACGTTGCGACGGAGGTGATCGCCGCGGCGCGGGAAGCCGGTTGCGATCAGGTGCTCGCGCGCTCGGCGTTCACCCAGCAGTTGGGAGAGATCCTGCGCCGGCTGGCTTTAGGCGCGCCTGCCGCCGCCGGCCAGCGAATCGCGCCCGGCGATGGCGCCGAGGGCTCACCGGCCCGGCGCCGCCCGGAGCGAGCTTGACGCGCCACACACATCGGGCTGGCAGCGCGAGAGTTCGCTTCTCGGCCGTAACCGCGCAGCGCGTGAACTTCGAGAGGGGTAAACCGCAATGACAGACCGCGCCGCGTCGAACGTCCTGATCGACAACTGGAGCGGGAAGCGAAGCGCGCTTCTCGACCTGCTCGAGATCGCGGGCTTCACGCTGGTGACCGCTCTTCTCGCGCAGGTTCGAATCCCGCTGCCCTTCACACCCGTCCCCATCACCGGGGAAACCCTGGGCGTGCTGCTGGCGGGAGTGGTGTTGGGCGCCCGGCGGGCGTTTCTGAGCCAGGTGTTGTACCTGGCGGCGGGCGCGGCCGGGCTGTACGTGTTCGCCGGAGGGACGCTGACCGGACCCACCGCCGGCTATCTGTGGTGCTTTCCGCTGGCCGCGGTTGTTACCGGCTGGCTGGTGGAGCGCGGCGCGGCGCGGCGAAGCCTGACGCTGGCCGGCGCCCTTCTGCTGGCGGACGCGTGCATCCTGGCGGGCGGCACGTTGTGGCTGCGCTCGTTCTTGGGGGTTTCCCTGGGGCGGGCGCTGCGGCTGGGAGCGGCGCCCTTCTGGGTGGGCGACCTGTTCAAAATCGCGCTGGTCGCGGCGCTGATGGTTCCGGCCCTGAAGAAAAGCCGGCGCTTGTCCAGGCCCTGATTCGATGCGGAGACTTACCTTCGCAGCGAGGCGGCCGTCCGCCGGGGCGCGCGGCGATCCGCGCCCGGCAACCCCGAAGCCGTATCCCACGGCCACCGCGCACGGGCAGGGTGCTGCGAGGAAACCGGCTCCGCTTCGGGGCGGCGGCTGCCCTCAGGATTGTCCGCCTTTGCCGCTCACCAGTTCGGCGAGCTGCCGTTGAACGTCCGACACCATCTCCTTCATCAGTTGAGATTTCAGAATATGGCACTCCTCGGTCTTGCGCTGCAACGCGGTTTCCAGCCGCGTGACCTGGCCGCGCAGACGGCCGTTCTCTTTCTGCAGCTGCGTAGCCCCGCCGCCGGAAAAGACCTCGCCGGGGGGCAGGGCAATCCGCCCCTGCGTATCCTTGATCAGAGCGTCGAGTTGCCGGCGCTCCGGGCCTGCGGGGCAAAAATTGCGCAGCGCCTCCAAGCGGGCGAGATCGGGATGGTTTCGGCCGCGCTCCCAATGTTGCACCGCGCCCTTCGTGGCGTTGAGGCGCCGTGAGAGTCCTTCCTGGCTCACGCCGAGGCGCGTCCTGACCTTCCGAATCACCTTTGCGGCATCCAGCTTCGCCATCGGTTTCTCCTCTCAAAAAAAAGACTTGACTCTTACTAGCGGTTGAGGTAATAATCTTGATCTACCGTCAGGGTTGAGCTAGTTTACGAGCCTCGACGCCGGGGCTAGTGGCTTTCGTCCCTGCGGGCGCACGCCGGAACGAGTACTTGGGCGGGCGGAGCGGGCAAACGGGTCCTGAATCGACAGGCCCATTTTTTTGGCCCGGTTCAGTTACTAAAAGGTTAACCTTAACTATGGAAAACATAACCCTGAGAGCCCCAGCCATTCAATCGCGCGCGGCCCCGTGCGCAGGTTCTCGAAGCTCGGACCGCAAAGCCCACCGCCCGTGCGCAACTCTTTGGATAACCGATCCTACTGACGAATCGCCGCGCCAGCCCGGCCGGCGGCTCAACGGCTGCGGAAGCTGCGCGCGGCGCGTCAACGGGTGTGCGCGCTTGAGCGTCTCCCCGGGCGCCCCCGTCGCCCACGAATTGGCCGGCAGCGGCTGGCTGCACGACAGACTTGGGCGGCCCGAGCCGCTCTCTCCGCCGATCAAGTGCCATGCAGTTTCGATCGCTCCGGGCAAGTGTTTACCAGAACGTAGGCTAGAATGCAAGTTAAAAAACCGTTCTTCGGCTCGCAAATAGGCTACCTCCCGCCACTCCCGCTGGCCGCAGGTACTCGCGGTGGCGCTTCCCTGGACGGCCGGGACGGGCGGCGCCACGCCTGTTCGCCCGTGAGCGTGCCGCGCCGGCGGAAGTTCCTGGCGAGCAGGTCCCCGCCGAGACGTGTTTGCCGCGCGCCGTTCCGCTTCAGAGGTTGTGTCCGTTCCGGACAGATAGGAGTCATCGCATGAATACACTTCGAGAACTTGCCTCCTGGGCCCCCGGGGTCCAGGAGCCGGTCGTGGCCCTCCCGGCTGCGGCGATTCAGCTTCCCTTGCCCCTCGAGGGAGCCGCCGCGCCTCTGCCCATCGAGCGGGCCTTGGGGGTTTCACTCAAGATCAAGCCCAGGTCGGTGATGCTAAGCCTGCAGGGACGCTGCGCGGAGAAGGGTTGCGTTTTCCCTGAAGCGCCGGAAGGGGGCGGCCGGTGCGTTCATCATCGGCGTGAACAGGATGAGCCGGCGCTGTACGGCTCGCGCCAGCCGTCGTCGGCCGTGATGGCGCGCGGGAAGTTCGGACCTGCCAGGGCTGACGAGATCCGGGACAACAATCAAGTGCCCGGTCACGACCGGAGGCGCTTGATCGCGGAGAGGGAGAGTTTTCTGCGCGAGTGAGCCTGGCGCCGCGGGCGGCGAGATGTTCACGCAGGCGGGCGCTTGAGGGGTGACCTGCAGCCCGGCCCGCGCCGGCTCCGGCCCAGTGCCGGGGCCGGTGAGGAGGCAACAGAGGCCCGGCAGGGGCTTGCGCGCTCCGTGCCGGCTTAAAGGAGTCATTTAACGTGTGTAACGAGGTCGACCATGATCGTTCCAAGTGAACCGTTTTTTGTGAATCCACCCGCCAGCTCGATGGCCCGGGATGCCGCGATTCCATCCGACTCGCCGATGCTTACCCCTTCGAACGCCTGGCGAATTCTGGAGCTTCGAACCGGCATCAACATCGGACGCTCGACGTTTTATCGCTGGATCCAGTGTGGAAGGGTCTTTTCGCTGAAGATGGGCGGCAAGATCGTCGTCCCGTGGGGCGAACTTGAGCATGTTATCCGGCAGTGCCGCAACGGCGAAAGGCTGTGACGCCTTGCGGGAACGGCGGGCGAGTCGTGCGGTCGGCGGACCCGGCGCAGGGCCCCGCCGAATTTGAATGTCCGGTAGCCTCACAGGTCGAGCGGAAACGGATTTTCGCCCGTAATCAGGCGGGCCGATCGGTTGAAGCTGAAATAATTCCAGGCCCACTGGACCATCACCAGCAGGCGGTTCTGGAATTCCACGATGTAGAGCAGGTGGATGAACAACCACGCCAGCCACGCCGCGAATCCCGAGAAACGGAGCCACGGCAATTCCACCACCGCAGCGGCGCGGCCGATGGTGGCCATGTTGCCCCGGTCGTGGTACCGGAAGGGTGGAAGATCGCGGCCGCGCAAGCGCGCCCGAATGAGCTTGGCGGCGTAGCATCCCTGCTGCATGGCGACCTGGGCCACGCCGGGGAGGGGCCGGCCCATCTGGTGCGCGAAGTTGGCGAGGTCGCCGATCACCAGGACTTCAGGATGGCCAGGCAAGCTAAGGTCGGGGTTTACCGCCGGGCGTCCCGAGCGATCGAGCTGGGCGCCGGTGGCCGCGGCCAGCGCCCTTCCGAGATGTGAGCCCTGCACGCCGGCTGCCCACAGCACGGTTCGAGCCGGAATCACCTCGCTCCCGCCGGCCGTTTGCACCGTTACCGAGTCCTGCTGGACGCCGGTGACCGTGGTGCCGGTCCGGATGGTCACCCTGAGCCGCCGCAAGGCTGCTGCGGCACGCTCGGAGAGCACCGGCGGGTAGGGGGGCAGCACGCGATCGGAAGCTTCAACCAGAATGATCCGAGCCTGTGAGGGATCGACGCGGCGAAAGTCGTGCTTTAGAGTGTCATGCGCAATCTCACTGAGTGCGCCCGCCAGTTCCACGCCCGTGGGCCCGGCGCCTACGATGACAAAGGTAAGCCAGGCGCTTTCGCGGGCCGGATCGAGTTCGCGCTCCGCAGCCTCGAAAGCCAGCAGAATCTTGGTGCGGATGCGGGTGCCGTCCTCCACCGTCTTGAGGCCCGGCGCCAGGTGCTCCCACTCGCTGTGGCCGAAGTAGTGGTGGCGCGCGCCGGTGGCTACAATCAAAGTGTCGTAAGGCACCTCACCGTCTTTCAGAATCACCCGGCGCCCGGCCACATCGGCATCCGTCACCTCGCCGAGCAGCACTCGGGCGTTCTGCTGTTTTTTCAAGACGCCTCGCAGGGGTGCGGCGATGTTGGCGGGCGACAGCCCGCCGGTAGCGACCTGGTATAGCAGCGGCTGAAAGAGGTGAAAGTTGCGGCGGTCGATCAGCGTAATGTCCACCGGCGCGCGCTTGAGCGCCTGCGCCGCGCGCAGGCCGCCGAAGCCGCCGCCCACAATTACGATCCGGTGCCGTTCTGGCATAAACCATGGCTCCCGCCGGGTCTCACGCTCAATGCGCGGCCAACCCGCCACCTTTTTAGATCGCCGGGCCGCGCGCAAGGATTCGAAGACGCAAGCGCGGCAACCGGCGGACGCCAAGGTGAGCATGCCGGGTGGGTTCCCTGGCGGGCGCGGTGGTCAACTCGCGCGAGGAGTTCGGCCGAGCGCGTGGCGGAGTGCGTCCTGTAGCTCGGGATAGCGGAACGCGTAGCCTGAGGCCTCGAGGCGGGTGGGATACACTCGGGCACTGGCAAGCAGCAAGGCATCTGTAATCTCGCCAAAGGCCAGCCGCAGCACGAAGCGCGGAACACGAAACGGAGTGGGGCGGCCGAGCACGCCCCCGAGCGCCTTGGTGAACTCCCGATTGGTGACGGGATTCGGCGCCACGGCGTTTACCGGCCCACGCAGCGGCTCAGCCAGGAGGGTGTGACGGATGACGCCGGCCAGATCGTCGAGCTCGATCCAGCTTACGTACTGCCGTCCGCTGCCGAGCGGGCCTCCGAGGCCGAGCTTGAAAGGGGGCAGCATCTGCCGCAAGGCGGCCCCGGCCGAAGCCAGCACCATGCCGATACGCAGGTTAACCACCCTGATCCCCCGGCCGGCCGCCACCTCGGCGGCCTTCTCCCACTCCAGGCACATCTCTGTCGGGAACCCCGATCCCGGTGTGCTGTCTTCGGTGAGGGGCTCGTCGCCCCGATCCCCGTAATAGCCTACGGCAGAGGCCGCCACCAGAACGCGCGGCGGCCGCGCGAGGTTCGCCAGCGCCGTGGCCAGCAGGCGAGTGCTGTTGATGCGGCTGTCAAGGAGTTTTTGCTTTTGCTTGGGGGTCCAGCGCGCGCCGGAGACGTTTGCACCGGAGAGATGAACCGCGGCGTCAAAGCCCTCGATCGCGGTTGCATCAATGCGGCCGGCCGCCGGTTCCCACAGGGCCTGCCCGGCGGCCGAGCAGCCCGTTCCTCGAATCATCCGGGTGACGCTGTGGCCATCGGCAGCGAGGAATGGCACGAGGGCGGAGCCGACCAATCCGCTCGAGCCGGTGACCAGAACCTTCATCGGACGAACTCCTTCGAGCTGCAGGTGGACGCGCGGCGCTGGGGACGCGATTGCTCCGAGCTCCGGTATCAATCAATCCACGACAGCGACCTCGAACTCGCGTCCCTCCCAACGATTCCCGTTAGGCCAGTAGAACGTGAACCGCACTGGCGCCTGCTGCGACACCGGCACCGCGACATCCACCCATTCCAGGTCGATCGCCGTCGCTTGCGATGCCGTGTCCTGGGTGGTCTGCCATTCGTCGAGCGTCCAGCGCAATTGAAAGGGCGCCCCGGCAATCACGCGAAGCGTGCGCCCGCGGCGCACCGACCTTGCCTGCCGGTTGAACTT
This sequence comes from Terriglobia bacterium, assembly GCA_035516075.1. Taxonomy (GTDB): domain Bacteria; phylum Acidobacteriota; class Terriglobia; order UBA7540; family UBA7540; genus Gp13-AA77. The sequence continues at coordinate 10,647 of DATJAQ010000366.1, forward strand.
CCACACCTCGATCGCACGCACGCCGTCCCGCCTGTGCAGGTAACGCTCGGCAACGTCGGGAACCTGCGAAAACACCCGGCCGTCAAGGGCCGAGCGCAGCAGCTTGATGTACTCGGCGTGCGCCCACATCAGCGGCATGGCGGCGCCGGTAGGACGGCCCAAGTACATGTGATATTCCGGGCTGTCGCGCTGATCCCACACCTGCTCGGGAAGCAGGCCTGTGTTCGACGCGAAGCCCTCCATGGCGCGGATGTAGGGCTGCGGGTCGCGGCCGGCGGCGAGCTCGAAGTGGCCGCGTTCGCCCGTCAGCAGCGGCCACGCCCGCCCTCTGCCCCAGCCTTCGTAGGCCTCGCCATCGTCGCGCTGCCCGAAGCCGTCGTGATTGTAGCGGCGCCAACAGGGGCCTGCGGGCGTGTTCACCTTCAGGACGGCGTCAATCACCGCCAGTGAGTCTGCCATCAGCGGGTCACCGGCCTTGCGAATGCCGTAGCGCACGAGCTCGAGGAAGCCGGCGTCAACGATCTGGTTCGCCGGATAAGGGTTGGGCGCGCCAGGGGGCTGGTTCGTGAGGTAGAGCACTCCACGGTTGGGGTCTTCGACGGGTGAGGGATCATCCACACGGGCCGGCAAGATCCGAATGTAGTGTCGGGGGATGCCGGGCACCAGGGTGCCTGCCGTCGTCACCGTCCAGGCTTCCACGTGGCACTCTAGGAAGTCGGCATACGCTTCGAGGAAGAGCGCCGTGTCCACGTCGCCCCGGGCGCGGGCGAAGCCGGCGGCCGAAATCAGCCCGACGATACTCGCCGCCAGCGTCCCCGGCGAGTACCCGCTGGCTTCTTCCCAACGCTCCTGCTGGGTGACGGGGCCGTACTGCACCAGGAAGCTCGCCGCGCGCAGCACCATGGGGTACGGGTCGAAATCCTTCAGCGCCTGGGCGCGCTGCAATTGCCAGGCGAGCATCACCGGGAAGGCCACCTCGTCAAGCTGGATGCCGCTCCAGTAGGGCGTGCCGTCGATCCAGAAGTTCTGCGCGAAGCCTCCGTGCGGCTGCTGGCAGACTGCAAGGTAAATGAGCGCGCGCAGAGGCGTGTCGGCATCGCCCGCCGCCAGCAGACCAAGCGCGCTGTTCACCATGTCGCGCGTCCACACCAGATGGTAACCGCCCATGTCTTCGTCACCCTTCGATTCGCCCCAGGGTATCGACATGGAGGCGATGAAGGCGCCCGGGTACGACTTGTCTTCGTGGGCCAGCAGCAGGCTGAAACTGCCGCGGTAGAGTTGGCCGCCGTCGCCTGAGGCGCGCTCGAGCGGCAACTGTTTGCTGCCGCAGGCGCGGTTCCATTGCTGCGCGTAGCGCTCGAGATGCTCGGCAAACGGGATGCCGAGCGCCTGCAGCAGCGTGCAGGTGGCGTTGTGAAAGCTCTCGCCAAAGGCAAGCCCCAGCGTGAACTCGCGCTGCCCGCCGAGCTCGAGTTCTCCCGTCAGCGCGATGTTGCCGTCGAGCGCCTGGTCGAACTCCCAGTCCATGTGCAGGTCGTCGTGCAGGTCTGTCCAGCCGTCGCTCGATCCCACGTAGCCGCAGGAAAGCTTGGAGAAGGGCACGGTAGCTGCCAGCGCCAGCCAGGTCCCCTCCTTTTCCGCCACCAGCATGCGATGGCCCGCCACCTCCGTCACGTAGCCGTTGTTGCCCCAGCCGCCCACCTCCAGGTGCGGCGCGCAGAGCGCGTAGAGCCGCAACTGCGCCAGAAACCCTTCATCGCCCCGCAGGCCGACCTGCTGGAGAACGCAGCACTGATGAGGATCGGCAATGATCTCCTTCACGATTTCGTAGCGGCCCTCGGGATCGGAATTAACGGCCCGATAGCCCAGCGTGTGGTCGGAAAGGCGCGTGAATTGCGATCGCAGGTGACGCTTCTCTTCGTGGAAAAACGTGTGGCGGTCGGTGATGAGGAATTGCAGGTCGCGGAGCTGGGGGCGGTCCACCGTGGGGTAGTAGACCTCGGTCAGGACTCCGTTCCACACCGTGAACCAGATGCGGCTCGAGGTGGAATAGGCGGTGCCCACGCCGTCCTTGCCGCCATGAGTCCAGCGCGGCTCGATGCCCGGCCGGCCGAATGCCTCGCGCGCGCCCTCAGGATTGCCGCCCACGTCCGCCTCCCTCGCGCCCCAGGCGCGAAGCTCTATCATAGACCTCGACGGCATCGGCAGCCGCGAGGCGGCGCGCGGCCACGGGCCGCCGCTTAGCGCGCGGAGGATGGCTCGAGCACCGGCACCCGCACCCGGCAGCCGTAGAACGAGTAGTAGACGATGAAGGCGTAGCAAACTCCGGGGACCAGCATGGAGACGGCCATGCTGTTCGTGAACTGGTAGATGAGGCCCATGGCGGGCGGGGCGGCGGCGCCGCCCACGATGGCCATGATCAGCATCGAGCCCCCGAGTTTCGTGTTCGGCCCCAGCTCCTTGATGCCGAGCGCAAAGATGGTGGGGAACATCAGCGACATGAAGAAGCTGGTGAGAAACATGGCCCCCACACCCACCCAGCCGGGGCGCAGCACGCCCACGCCCACCAGACCCACGTTGATGACGGAGTAGACGCCCATCAGCCGGTTCGCGTTGAAGAATTTCATCAGGTAGGTGGCGATAAACCGTCCGAGGCCGAAGGCCACCAGCGTCCCGGTGAGAAAGTAGCCGGCCGTTTTTTCCGGGCTCGGCGTGTAATCCTGAATGTACTGGATGAAATAGCTCCACGTGCCCACCTGCGCGCCCACGTAGAGGAACTCCGCCACGATTCCCTGCACGAAGTGCGGGTAACGAAAAAGGTCGCGCAGGCGGCTGTGGCCGCGCTCTGCGTGCGGCAGCGCCTCTTCCGCCACTTTCGGAAACTTCGTCTTGATAATCAACAGCGCCCACACGAACACCACGCTGCCCAGCACCAGGTACGGCCGCACCACCCGCAGGGTTTCGCCGCGCAGGTAGGCTTGATAGGTTCCGGCCATCTGCAGGGCGTGCATCTCCGAGGGCTTCAGCTCAACACCCGAGAGGATGAAGACGGTGCCGATCAGCGCGCCGCTGATGGCTCCGAGCGGGTTGAAGGATTGGGAAAAGTTCAGGCGCCGCTCCGAGGTGCGGGGATCGCCCAGGACCGCCACAAACGAGTTCGATCCCGTTTCCAGAAAGGCCAGGCCGCTCGCGATGACGAAGAGCGCGAAGAGAAAAAAGTGGAACTCCTGCAGGATGGCCGCCGGCCAGAAGAGAAAGGTGCCGGCGCTGAAGAGAAACAGTCCCGTGACCAGGCCCACTTTGTAGCCGTACTTGCGCATGATGAGCGCCGCGGGCATGGAGAGCAGAAAATATCCGACGTAAAAGGCCGACTGGATCAGGCCCGCCCGCAGCCGGGTGAGCTCGAACGACTTCATGAATTGCTTGATCAGAATGTCGTTCAGGTTGTGCGGGATCGCCCAGAGGAAAAACAGCACGGTGACGAG
>DATJAQ010000367.1:0-3761 GCA_035516075.1 Terriglobia bacterium
CGTCACCGTCGTCGCTTGATGGACATCCAACGCGATATACTTCTCCTCGCTCATAAGGGTGCTCCTCCTTGGGTACGGGGGTTCCTACCCACCCCACCGTACACGACTAGGGGCGCCCTTTCATAATGCGTCGGGGGACCCGCGAGGGGGTAGGAAGGTCGGTTCGAGCTTCGTGGTGTCCGCCCTGGTGTAAAAGAGCATCATTTCCGCTGGTTTGATGGGCAGCGCCCCCGGCCACGGGGCCGCCACGAAAGCTCCCGCCTGATTCAGAAGGGGCCGGAGCGGAGCAACGGGGGTGGTTTCACGCGGCCAGCGCCCACGGTTAGCTGGCACGAAAAAGGTTAGAACCTATGCCCCCTCAGCCGTGGTACGGCCGTCCGGCGACGTGCCATGGCCATCCTGGCCATGCTCGAGCACGGGCAGGGATGCCCGTGGCACGTCCTCCGTGGCCCGGCCGTCTCGGCCGTGTGCGCCCTCACGGGCGGGATGCCCGTCGAAAACTGTGTTTTCCTTCTCTGAAGGTGGACCGCGACAGGCGTACTCACCCGCCGTCGCGGGCCGGATGAGGGGTCCCTTCCGATCATTGCGCCGCAACGCCCGCCCCCAAAAACCTTAACCTTGCCTCAAGAATCCGCCGATAGACGATACGAGGAAGTGTCGGGGGACCGGCGAGGGGGGCCCGAAAACAGCAGAGTACCGGACCCGTTCGGCAAAATCGGCGACCCCTCAGCGCCTCAGAGTCTCAGCTCGTAAGGCCGGCATCTCACCTCGTAACGCCGGCATCTTGCCGGCACAGGAGAGTAAGCAAGTAGCGCGGTCATGCTTTTCAATGTCCGCGGTTCTGGGTAAGCAGCGAGCGAGTGCACTGCGGTGCTAGCGAACAGTACACCACTGCCCACCGCCACCAGGATCCGTGCCGCCCTGTTCCGCGCGCTCATCTCAGGCTCCTTGCAGTTGTATGAGCCGGGTTTCTCATTATAGTTCAAGTGGAACCAATGGAGGTTTCATAACGTATCAGAGCTTAGGGCGTCTAAAGCGCAGGTGTGTCTGCGCAGGCGCCGCAGCGTGAGTGCGCCGCGGCGCCCGCGGGAGGCAAAGCATGGGATCGGCGACGACTCAACTCCGACAAGTTCTCAGAAGGCTCCGGCGCGCACCGTTGTTCACCGCGATGGCGGTGTTGACGCTGGCCTTGGGTATTGGGGCGAATACGGCGATCTTCAGCGTGGTGGAGGGCGTCCTGTTGAAGCCCTTGCCCTATTCCCGCCCGGAGGAGCTGGTGGCGGTGTGGCTTACGGCTCCCGGTCTCGGGCTGAAGGAGTTGAACCTCTCACCCTCGACCTATTTCATCCTGCGCGAGCAGAGCCGCACATTCCAGGACATCGGAGTCCACACCGGCTACTCGCTGAACGTCACGGGCCGGGGAGAACCGGAGCACGTGTCAGGCCTGGCGGTGACCGATGGCCTGCTTCCAGTTTTGGGTGTCTCCCCGCTGCTGGGCCGGGCATTCACGCGCGCGGACGATTCTCCGGGCAGCCCGGACACGGTGATGCTGACCTACGGCCACTGGCAACGCAAGTTCGGCGGAGATCGGGGCGTGGTGGGCAAAACCCTAACCGTGGACGGCAAGCTGCGGCAGATCATCGGAGTACTTCCGCAAGCGTTCCGGTTCCGCGGTGAGCGCGATCTTGCCCTGCTGATCCCCCTGGAGTTTGACCGCGCCAAAACCGCACTGGGGCAATACAGCTATGAAGGGATCGCTCGACTCAAGCCCGGAGCCACACTGGCACAAGCTAATGCGGACGTGGCCCGCCTGCTGCCTGTCGTCGGACAGAGCTTCCCTCCGCCGCCCGGCTTCAGCCTCAAGATGTTCGATCGGGCGCGCGTCGGGACGAACCTCCGCACACTGAAGCAGGACGTGGTGGGCGATGTGGGCAAAGTGCTGTGGGTGCTGATGGGCGGCCTTGGCCTGGTGCTGCTGATCGCCTGCGCCAATGTGGCCAACTTGCTTCTCGTGCGGGCGGAAGGCCGCGAGCAGGAGCTTTCGATTCGCGCCGCGCTGGGAGCGAGCCGGCAGCGCCTTGCCGCGGAACTCCTTCTCGAAGGCTTCGTGCTGGCTTTGCTGGCCAGCGTGCTGGGCGTCGCCCTCGCCTTCGGAACCCTGCGAGTCCTGGTCGCGCTGGCGCCGGCCGGGTTGCCCCGCCTCGAGGAAATCGCCATCGATGGAACTGTGGCGCTGTTTGCCCTGGGCTTATCACTCGTCGCCACCCTGCTCGTCGGGTCGCTTCCAGTATGGAAATACTCCGGCGCGCATTTGGCAACCGGGCTGCGCGAGGGCGGCCGTACGCTGAGTGAAAGTCGCGAGCGGCACCGTTCGCGCAGCGTGCTGGTGGTCGCGCAGGTGGCGCTGGCGCTGGTGCTGCTGATCGGTTCGGGGCTGATGATTCGCACTTTCCGGAGCTTGACCAGCGTCGATGCGGGCTTTGTGGCGCCGGCGGAACTTCAGACCTTTCGCGTGGATATCCCCGACACGCAAGTGAAGGAGCCCGAACGCGTGGTGCGCATGGAAGAGGAGATCCTGCGCAAGACCGAGGCCCTGCCGGGCGTTTCCTCGGCGGGTCTTTCCATGAGCGTCCCGCTCGACGGCAACGAATGGAGCGATCCGGTCTTCGTCAAGGGCCGCACCTACGCCCAGGGTGACATGCAACTCCACCGGTTCCGATTCGTAGCGCCGGGGTTCTTCAAAACGCTCGGCACACCGCTTATCGCCGGCCGCGACTTTACCTGGAGCGAGACGTACGAGGCGCGGCCGGTGGCCATCGTCTCGCGGCGCCTGGCGCGCGATCTCTGGGGCGATCCCGCGGCCGCTCTCGGCCGGCAAATCCGTGTCACCACCAAAGACGACTGGCGCGAGGTGGTGGGCGTGGTGGGCGACACTCGCGACGACGGGATGGATAAGGAAGCCCCCAGTTCGGTGTACTGGCCTATGCTGGGGAAGAACTTTGAAGGCTCTCCAGACACTGAGGCCCGTCGCTACGTGACTTTCTCCCTTCGCAGCCCGCGCGCGGGCTCGGAAAGCTTGATGAACGAGGTGCGCCGCGCCGTGTGGTCCATCGACCCGGACATCCCGCTCTCGGACGTCCACACGCTGGACTATCTCTATCGCCGATCGATGGCGCGGACTTCGTTCACGCTGGTCATGCTCGCCCTGGCAGGTGGGATGGCACTGCTGTTGGGAGTTGTGGGTTTGTACGGCGTCATCGCTTATTCCGTGTCGCAACGCCGGCGGGAGATTGGAATTCGCATGGCGCTCGGCGCCCGGCCGCAGGAACTGGCCCGCATGTTTGTACGCCACGCGCTGGTGCTGACCGGCATCGGAATCGCCATCGGACTGGTCGCCGCGCCGGCACTAACGCGCATGATGTCGTCGCTGCTGTTTGGAGTTCAATCCGTCGACCCGCTCACCTACGCCGCCGTCTCGTTCAGCATGGTGGCGGCAGCAGCGCTTGCGAGTTACCTGCCCGCGCGCCGTGCCGCCGGTGTTAACCCGGTAGAGTCACTGCGCGCAGAGTAGTAGCGCAATAAACCTTCACGTTGTCGGAACGAATAGCCGATAGACGATGCGGGGAAGTGTTCTATGAAAGGGGATGTCAAGAGAAAATTCTCCGCCTCGGACTGGCGCCAGGAGGTTTCTGGGGCAGCCAGCCCTGTAAGTTGAAACGGCACCCACGCGGGATACGGATTCGGCCATGAAGTTTTCCCTC
>DATJAQ010000368.1:0-16127 GCA_035516075.1 Terriglobia bacterium
GTTGGCGTCATTTTCCACCTTGACGGGCAGGCCGAAGCGCTTGCCGAGCTTGGCGGCCAGGGGCACGTTCTTCCATCCGGGGATGTTGGGCGCGTTCAGGATGACCCCGGCACGGGTATCGAGCGGACCGGGCGCGCACAACCCGATGCCTTGCACGTTGTGTTTGCCGCCGGCGCGGTGGATGAGGCGCTCGATGAGATGAACCACCTGGCCGAAGCTGGCGCTGAATCCCTTGGCGGCCCGCGTGGGCACCGTGAGTGAGGCTACCAGATTCCCCTTCTGATTGACCAGGCCGCCTGCGACCTTCGTTCCTCCCACATCGACGCCGATGATGAGCGGTTGCATGAATGATCCTGTAGTGGCCGGGGGCGGTTCGCGGCACCGCACGCGCGTCCCGCGCCCGCCGGATGTAAAAGGCCAAAGTATACCACCCGCGCTCGTCGAAGCGCCCGTCCCGGGCCTGCGGGGGCGCAACTCGCGAGCTAAGCGGGCGCGCCAAGGGGAGTTGTCCAGAGCACGAGGCCCAGCCGAAAAGGGATCATGCGGCGCACTTCGAAGTCTCGGAAACCGGCGAGGCGGGCCAGGCGGGCGAGCTCGCGGCGGGTGTAGGCCTGGCGGATGCTGGCCATGCCGTCGCGCCGCGAAACCCCGTGGCCCCAGAACCAGGGCGCGAGGCGAACGAAGAGGTAGGGCAGCCAGTGCCGCTCGAGATCATTGATCAGCACGGCCTCGCGGGATACCGAGGCCAGGGCGTTAAGGAGCCCAAGCGCCCGGGCTCCTGAGAAGTGGTGAAAAAAGAGGTTGCAGGTGGCGAGGTCGAAGCTGCCCTTGGCGAACGGTAAGGCGAGCGCGTCCGCCGCCACGGGATGAATCCCTTCGGCCGTCGGCCCCGCCACCCGCAGATGCTCGAGACGGAAATCGAGAACACAGAACTCCGCTTCAATGCCGCGGCGGCCGAGCTCGCGGCGCAGCCCAGCCGCCAGTCTGCCGTCGCCCGCGCCCACCTCCAGCACGCGGACGCGGCGCCTGCCCGTGCGCTCGAAGAACCTCCCGAGCAAGCGCAGATTCCCGGAGACGCCGCCCAGGTAGCGGTTGATGCGCCACAGATCGTCCAGATTGGCGCGGACCTCACCCAGGGCCAGCAGACCCCGGTCGAGCAGCTCGATTGAAGTAACGCGGCGCATGGAGGCTCACTGGAGTAAACAGGCGCAGTCGAACTGAACACTGTACTACAGCCCATCGTCGGCTCTGGGTGAGATTGAGCGCTTCCTGATCCGCCACTGCTACGCCGCGCTTTCCCCGCCCTGGGAGAGGGCTGAGGGTTACAGGAGTCAAGGTTCCTGCACCCGGTTTACGGCTTGCACGAGCCGTAATCCTTCACCAGCTTCGTGACTGCGAAGATAGGCCTGCCGGAATCGTCCCTGGACTTCTTCCCGCGCAAGGCCACCCGCTCACCGGGCATCAGGGCGATGTTGGTGGCCACCAGAGCGTAGGTGTTCCTGTCCTTCTCGTTCATCAGCTTGTTTCCGTCGGTCGAAGGTTCAACACATCCCACCATCTTGCCGCGGCCCCGCAGGGCGAGGTAGGTGATGCCCGCGGCCGCCGCAACGCCGGCTCCGATGGCGATGCCGGTGGACGATCCATAGCCGCCCGATGGTGCGTTGTACGTCCCCGTGGTACCGCCCGAGCCTGTGGAGCCGCCGTTCCCGCCGGGGTACTGAGCGAGGGCCGGGGCCGCTAGCAGCAGGCCCAGAAACACCGCGAGAAAAGACCTTGTATACTTGTGTAGACTCATTGTCATCTCCTGGGGGCAAGGTGTGCCCGTGAATAAGATGCCCGGGCCGGGAGGCGTGAGGTAAAACTCTCGTCAACAAGTTGTCAAAAGTATGTCGGGGGATTACGGTCGCTAACCTGGGGCGGATCATAGCGGTGAACCAGCGGCTCACCTCATTGCCGCGCCCGATCGTCTCACGGAGGAGGACGGGTTTTGAAGGCTTGCGTGCTCGAGGCTCCGGCTCCGATCGAAACGAACCCGCTTCGTTTCCGCGAGGTTCCGCGCCCCGAACCGGGCGGCGGCCAGGTGCTGATCCGGGTTCAGGCGTGCGGCGTCTGCCGCACCGATTTGCACGTGGTGGAGGCCGAACTCGCGCCCCGGAAGTCGCCGGTGATTCCCGGGCATCAGGTGGTCGGGGTGGTAGCGGCCGTGGGGCCCGGCGTGACGCGCTTCCGGCCGGGTGCGCGGGTGGGCGTGGCTTGGCTGCAGGGCACGGACGGAGTGTGCGAGTATTGCCGCGCCGGCCAGGAGAATCTGTGCGAGCACGCCGAGTTCACCGGCTACACGGTGGACGGAGGCTACGCCGAGTACTTGGCGGCCCGCGAGCAATTCGTCTACGCGCTGCCCGAGGGGTTCGGCGATCTGCACGCGGCGCCTCTGCTGTGTGCGGGCATCATCGGGTTCCGGGCGCTGAAGCTTTCCGGCATCCGGCCCGGCGAGCGGCTGGGTTTTTACGGCTTCGGAGCCGCCGCCCACGTGTCCATTCAGGTGGCCCGGCACTGGAACGTGGAGGTGCACGTGTCCACGCGCGACGCCCGGCATCAACGGCTCGCGCTCGAACTAGGGGCCCAGTGGGCGGGCGGCACGCTTGACCAGGCGCCCGTGCCGCTCCACGCCGCCATCGTCTTCGCGCCGGCGGGGGAGATTGTGCCGGCGGCGCTGAAAGCCCTGCGCAAGGGCGGGACCCTGGCGCTGGCGGGCATCCACATGAGTCCGATTCCGCGCCTCGATTACGATTTGCTCTACCACGAGCGCGTGCTGCGCAGCGTGGCCAACAACACCCGCGAAGACGGGGAGGAGTTTCTGAAGGTGGCGGCTGAAATCCCCATTCGTACGCAGGTGGAGGTTTTTCCTCTGGAGCAAGCCAATCGCGCCCTGAATGCCTTGAAAAACGACGCCATCCGCGGCGCCGCCGTGCTCGAGGTGCGCCCCAGCGGCGCCGGAGCGTGACCTTGACCGGTGATTTGGAAGGTGAGGTATGAAGAGCGGCAAGGTCCACTATCCGGCGGTGATCGTCGCTGCGGTCGCTCATTTCGTGCTCGGCGCGGTGTGGTTTACCGTGCTCTCCAAACCGTGGCAGGCGGCCATTGGAAAAACCATGGCGGAGCTGAGCCAGACGGGGAATGCCACCCTGGGGTACGTCGTGGCTTTCGTGGCCAATCTCATCATCGCCTGGGTGCTTGCCAGGCTGATGATTACGGCCGGCCGAACCACGCCATCCGGCGGAATGGCGCTGGCTGCGCTTCTGTGGCTGGGCTTCACGGGTACCACGATGGGCACGGAGTTCGCCTTTGAAGCGCGCTCGCTCGAAGCGTTCGCCATCATCGCGGGCTATCCGCTGATCGGGATGCTCATCATGGGTGCGATCCTGGGCGCCTGGCGCGGAAAGCGGTCCCCGGCAGCCTGAAAGCGGAGCTTTGAGCGCTGAACGGAGTCGCTCGACGGTCCGCTGAGACCATCCCGGACGCTTGCGTTGGGCACGAAGTGCCCGGAGGCGTCCCTCAGGCAGGCGGCGGCCCAGGCGCGGGTCCCGGTTTGGGCCGAACCAAGCGGCGGGCCGGCGCATCGTAATCAAATGGGGCGGAAACTGCCCCTGAGCGCGCGTCGTCCAATAGTGTGGCGGGGGCGCAGCTTCGGATGGTTCAAGGTGGAACGGATTGAGTTTGCGGAAAACTTGCAAGCCGACCGTCTTCGGCGCGGCCGTGGGGCTGGCGGTGCTTATCTCGGCGGGCTGTGCGGTGCGCCGGACCACGCGCGTTTCGCCGGGCGCCGTGCCCCCGCCTCCCGTTGAGACCTCCGCGGACAACCTGGTTGATCGCCTCAATACAGCGCGGGATTCTATACGGACGTTGTCCGCGACGGTGGAATTGGAGCCTACCGCAGGCTCGGTGTATTCAGGGGTGATCAACCAATACCACGATGTGCGGGCCTTCATCCTGCTTCAAGCTCCGGACCACATCCGCATGATCGGGCAGGCCCCGGTGGTGCGCACCACGATCTTCGATATGGCTTCGGACGGCAAGGAGTTCCGGGTGTGGGTCCCGTCGCGAAGGAAATTCATCGTGGGGAACACCGGCGCCTCCGCGGCCGGCAAAAACTCGCTCGAGAACCTGCGGCCGCAGCATATCCTCGAAGCGTTGCTGGTGCCGGCGGTCAATCGCGAGGTTGACACTTTCTTCATGAACCAGGAAAGGGAAGGGGCCCGAACTTACGACGTGCTGAACGTCGTGCTGGCCAAGCCGGCCGGCCAGGGACCTGAGCGGTTCGAACTCGCGCGCAAGGTTTGGTTCGACGGCGCTAGCCTCGAGTTGACTCGCGTGGAATTCTACGACGCCAAGGGCGCGTTGGCGGAGGATGTCCGGTACGCTGACGACCAGGACTATCAGGGTGTGCGGTACCCGTCGCACATCAAGCTCGAGCGGCCCGCCGAGGATTACAGCTTGGGGATCACCGTGCAAAAAGCCACCTTCAACGAAGCGATCGCCGCCGACAAATTCGTGCTCGCCAAGCCCGCGGGCGCTGAACAAATCGATGTAGGCGCGAGCGGGGGGGGCGCCGGTGGGCAATAAGATGATCCTGGCCAACGTGCTGCACCGGCCCATCCGAACGGCGGTGAGCATCCTGGCGGTCGCCATCGAGGTGGTCATGGTGATGATCGTGGTGGGCCTGACGAGCGGCCTTCTGAACGACTCGGCCCGCCGCACCGAGGGCATCGGGGCCGATGTTATGGTTCAGCCCCCGGGAGCTTCGTTCTTCTTCGGCCTGAGCTCCGCGCCCATGCCGGTTAAGATCGGCAACCTGCTGTCTCAGGTCCCCCACGTCCTGGGGGTGACGCCGGTGCTGTTCCAGTCCGACTCCACGCGCGGGCTGGTCAACTTGATCTGGGGCATCGATATGGAGAGCTGGAACCGCGTGAGCGGCGGCCTCGTCTACCTTGCCGGCGGCCCGTTCCAGAAGCCCGACGACATTCTCGTAGACGACATATACGCCCACGCGAACCACGTGAAGGTGGGCCAGACGGTGAATCTGCTGAACCACGACTTTCACGTCTGCGCCATTGTGAACCACGGTAAGGGCGGGCGCCTCTTCATCCCGCTCGCGACGGCTCAGGACCTCTCCGTGTCGCACGACAAGGCCTCGATCTTTTTTGTGAAGTGCACCGAGCCCGGGTACACCGATGACGTTACGGCCCAGATTCAAAAGCGTCTGACGGGCTACGAGGTCCGGAACATGAAGGAATTCATGTCTCTGATGACGTCGAGTAATCTTCCCGCCCTCACCACGTTTGTCGGCGCACTGATCGCGGTGGCCGTGGCGATCGGCTTCCTGGTGATCTTCCTTTCGATGTACACCACCATCACGGAGCGGACGCGCGAAATCGGGATTCTGAAGTCGCTGGGGGCCTCAAAACGGTATATTCTGGGACTGATCCTGCGCGAGGCCAGTTTGCTGTGTGCGGTGGGCATCATCGCCGGGTTCGCGGGCACGTGGGCGGCCCGGAAGGCGCTTCTCACTTCGTTCCCCACGCTGTCCATCGAGCTTACGGCTCTCTGGGCGGTGAAGGCCGCCGTCCTGGCCCTGCTGGGCACCGTGGTGGGCGCATTCTATCCCGCCCTGCGGGCGTCGCAGCTCGACCCGGTGGACGCGCTGGCTTACGAGTAAGGGGGCCCGGAGCGGCTGCTGCCCGGGGACTGAATTGGAACCGATCATCCTCACTGAGGATCTGAAGAAAGTCTACCGTATAGGGAAGGTGGAGGTGCCGGCGCTGCGTGGCGCCAACCTGCTGGTTGAGGAGGGCGAGTTCCTGGCTGTCGTCGGACCTTCCGGCTGCGGCAAGTCGACCTTGCTCCACATCCTGGGCGGGCTGACCGGTCCCACCAGCGGCCGCGTGCTGGTGGACGGCAACGACTTCTGCTGCATGGACGACGCCGATCGCACGCGTTTCCGGCGGCATAAGATCGGTTTTGTGTTCCAGCGTTTCAACTTGCTGCCCACCCTGACCGCCCGCGACAATATCGCCCTGGCGCAGGCCATTCAAGGCAACGGATTCAACCCGCACCGCTTCGAGCAGGTGGCGGACATGCTCGGCATCCGGGCGAAACTCGCTCACCGCCCTTACGCGCTCTCGGGGGGCGAGCAGCAGCGGGTGGCCATCGCTCGCGCGGTGATCTGCGAGCCCAAGATTCTGCTGGCCGACGAGCCCACCGGCAACCTCGACACCGAAAATTCCCAGCTCGTTCTGAACATGCTCCGCACACTGAACCGGTCCTTCCGGCAGACGATTCTGATGATCACCCACAACCCCGAAGCCGCCGCCGTGGCCGACCGCGTGATCCGCATGCGCGACGGGCGTGTGGTTTCCTCTTGATTCTTCAGCGCTTGGCAGGTTAACGTTCTTGCATCGCGGAGCCATGGCCGAAATCAAACCGATGAGCGACCCGTTGGTGCAGCAAGCCCTCCGCCCGGAGCAACCGCTGCTGGGCGCATGGGCCAAGTTCCGGCTCTTTCTTTCGCGATCTATTTTCTGGTCTTACGAGCGCGGAAGCTGGCAATACGACATCATCTGCGCGGCGATTCTGGCTTTCATCTTTCTCACCCCTCGCGCCCTGTTTCGCGACCGCCCCACCCTCGAGCTTTCCGACCTCCGCCACCGCCAGGGCATGATCGAGGTCGGGCGCACGCAGGCTGGCTCCGTGTTCCTGGTGGACGCTCGCCTGGTGGAATCCATGGAGCCTCTCACCTCCGAGGAAGCCGTGAAGGCCATTCTGCAGGCCCGCCTCAAGCATCCCGTGACCCTCAAGTCCCTCGAGCCCGTCCTCGACAAGAACGGTGTGATGCTGGGGTACACCGCGGTGGTGTCCCCGTGAGTCGAGTAACCGTTTGCCGCCGCCCGCCGCTCGCGCTGCTCCCCGCCCTGCTCCTCGCGGCTTTCGCCGCGCGGCCCGCCGGAGCGCGGCTCCACAGGGCCAAGAGCGATCTGGGCGAGGTGCTCGCCCGCATGAACGACGCCGCCAAACACTTGAAGACCGTCACCGCCGACCTTGATTACACCACCGTCACCGTGGTGGTGAACGATCGTTCCACCGAGAGCGGCGAGTTTTTCCTGCGCAATCCCAAGAACCCGGATATTCTGATCCGTTTCGAGAAGCCCGACGCCAAGACCATTCTCTTCAAGCGCAATCGGGCGCAGATCTACTACCCGAAAATCAACCGCATCGAAGAGTACAATCTCGAGCGCCAGAGCGGGCTGGTGCAGCAGTTTCTGCTGCTCGGATTCGGTACCGAAGCGTCGAGCCTGAAGGCGGCCTACCAGGTGAAAATGACCGCGGAAGAGGACCTGCAGGGCGAGAGCGCCGCGGTTCTGGAGCTGACGCCCCGGCGCCCCGAGGTGTCGAGCCAGCTCACCAGGATTCAGCTCTGGATCAGCGAGGACTCCTGGCTGCCCATCCAGCAGCAGTTCTTCGAGCCCGGCGGCGACTACTTGATCGCGCGCTACACCGCGGAAAAGGTCAACCGACCCCTTCCTTCGTCGACCTTCGAGATCAACGCCCCCGGTGCCCAAAAGGTGAAGAAGAATTAACGCCGCCCGGGGGCGGGAAGCGCCGTGGAGGCGCCCATCCGCAGTTCGGCCGGGCATTTTCGCCATTCAGACCTTCAAAGTTGGCGTGAAGGCCCCGAATGTTCTATCACTTAAGCAGGCGAAGGGGAGCGCCCGGCGGAGCGTTGCGGCGCGGCACGCGCCCCGGCTGAGGGGTTCGATCGGGAAAACTTGGTGAAATCAGTCAAAATTCGGCGGGGGCTTCGCGCCACGGGCCGGCGTGTGCGGGAATGGCGCATGATCGCGTGGGCGCTCATCTCCAAGCACCACCCGGTCGACGCCCATCTCATCCCGGTGCGCCGCTGCAACCTCGCCTGCACTTACTGCAACGAGTTTGACGATTTCTCCCAGCCTGTGCCCACCGAGGAAATGCTGCGCCGCGTGGACCGGCTGGCGGACCTGGGCACCTCGATCATCACCATCAGCGGCGGCGAGCCCCTGCTGCATCCCGAGCTCGACCTCATCATCCGGCGCATCCGGCAGCGCGGCCGGCTGGCGGGTCTGATCACCAACGGCTACCTGCTGGTGCCCGAGCGCATCCAGCGCTTGAACCGCGCCGGGCTCGATCACCTCCAAATCAGCATCGACAACGTGATGCCCGACGAGGTGTCGAAAAAGAGCCTCAAAGTGCTCGACCAGAAGCTCCGCATGCTCGCCGATTACGCGGAGTTCCACGTCAACATCAACTCCGTGCTGGGCAGCCCCGTGCGCAACCCGCAGGACGCGCTCACCGTGGCGCGCCGTGCCCTCGAGCTCGGCCTCACCAGCACGGTGGGCATTCTGCACGACGGCGAGGGCCAGCTCCAGCCGCTCTCCGCCGGGCAGCAGGACATCTTCGAAAAGATCATGAGCTTCGGCAAGGGTTCCTACGCGCGCCTCAACCGTTTCCAGCACGACATCGCGCGCGGACGCGAGCACCCGTGGCGCTGCCGCGCCGGGAGCCGTTATCTCTACGTCTGCGAAAACGGGCTGGTGCACTACTGCTCGCAGCAGCGCGGCTATCCGGGCATTCCGCTCGAACAGTACACCCGCGCCCACCTCGACTACGAGTACAACACCCGCAAATCATGCGCCCCGCGTTGCACCGTGTCCTGCGTGCAACAGGTGGCGATGCTCGATAACTGGCGCGCCCCGCAAATGCTGGAAGCGTTTGTGCCGCTCGCGTCGCTGGCTGGTGCGGGCCCGTCCAAGACGGCAGGCGCCTCCCGGGCCGAGCCTACCTCAGCGGGCTAACAGGCCGAGCTTCCATTCAATCTGGGCCAGCACCCCTCCCACAATCCGGGCGTCGTATTCGGTGAGCCCGAGCTTCAGCAGCAGTTGCCGCAGCTTCAGGAGCGTGGCCGCGCGGCTTTTGGGCTTGAGATACCCCGCCGCGTCCAGCACGCGCGCGGCGCGGTCGACCAGGTGCTCCAGCGACTGCTGCGCGGCCGGGTGGGAGCGGTGGATGCGCGCCCCGGTTGCGCGGTTCGTCGCGACGCCCTGCCGGGCCAGCTCGTAGCAACACACGGCCACCGCCTGCCCCAGATTCATGGAGGGGCAGCCGGGCGAAGTCGGAATGCGCACCAGCACCTGGCAGTGGCTCATTTCGTCGTTCGAGAGGCCCGTCTTCTCGGAGCCGAACAGCAGCGCCGCGCGCAGCACGGTGCGGCCCCGGCTCGCTGGGCGCGTGGGCCGGTGACATTGCAGCCAGTCCGGCAGCTCGGCCAGAGCAACCAGTTCCCGCGCCAGGTGCCGCCGCGAGCCGGAGGTGGTGCCCACCGCCAGATTCGCGTCGCCGACGGCGTCCATCAGCGCCGGCACGGCCCGCGCCGAGCGCACCACGTCTCCGGCGCCCACGGCCGAGCGCGTCTCCCGCCAGGTGGGCTCGTAAGGGTTCACCACCATCAGCTCGCGGAATCCGAAGTTGGCCATGGCGCGCGCGGCGGCCCCGATGTTCAGCGGATTGCGCGGCTGCACCAGCACGACGCGCCAGTTCCAGGCGGGCGTGTTCATGGCGGAGATTGTAGCAGGAGCGCCCGCTGCGGCGGGCGTGGCCGCGCTTCGGTTGGGTGGCTTGCGCCCCCTTGCTCGGTGCTCGCCGTTTCTGATGCGGTGAAGCCGTCCTCGCTCCGGCACTCGCCAACCGTACCTCGTTACTGGTTCTTCCGCTCTCGTAGCCATTGATCTCGCCGCCCTGAGCGGTTATCTTGTCTGGGCCATGACACGTAAATCGCCTTGCCTGCTTGCCGCCGTCACCACCCTCGCCGCCGGCTTCGCCGCGAATGCCTTGCAGGCGCAAAGCGCCTCCGCGCCCGGCGCCGCTCCGGAGAAACCGCCCTACTTCAATCCCTCGCTCCCCATCGCCCGGCGCGTGAACGACCTCGTCGCCCGCATGACCCTCGAGGAGAAGGTGCGCCAGATGCAGCACACCGCGCCCGCCATTCCGCGCCTCGGCGTGCCCGCCTACGACTGGTGGAACGAGGCGCTGCACGGCGTGGCGCGCTCCGGGTTCGCCACCGTCTTCCCGCAGGCCATCGGCATGGCCGCCACCTGGGACGCGCCGCTCGTCCATCGCGAGGGCGAAACCATCGCCACCGAGGCGCGCGCCAAGTTCAACCAGGCCCAGCGCGACGATAATCACAGCATCTACTTCGGCCTCACCTTCTGGTCGCCCAATATCAACATCTTTCGCGATCCCCGGTGGGGCCGCGGCCAGGAGACTTACGGCGAGGACCCGTTCCTCACCGCGCGCCTCGGCGTGGCCTTCGTCACCGGCCTGCAGGGAGACGACCCGAAATACTTCAAGGTGATCTCGACCCCCAAGCATTACGCCGTTCACAGCGGCCCGGAACCCCTGCGCCACGGGTTCAACGTCAACCCCTCGCCGCGCGATCTCGAAGACACCTACCTGCCCGCCTTCCGCGCCACCGTCGTCGAGGGCCACGCCGACTCCGTGATGTGCGCCTATAACGCCATCGACGGCCAACCCGCCTGCGCCAATCCCTATTTGCTCCAGAAAACCCTGCGCGACGCGTGGAAATTTCCCGGCTACGTCACCTCCGATTGCGGCGCCGTGGACGACATCATGCGCGGCCATCATTTCGCGCCCGACCTGGAGCACGCCTCCGCCCTCGCCGTCGAGGCCGGCACCGACACCACCTGCGGCAACGAGTACGTCGCCCTGGTGAAGGCCGTGCACGACGGCGTGATCAAGGAAAGCGAGCTCGACACCGCGCTCCAGCGCCTCTTCACCGCGCGTTTCCGGCTCGGGATGTTCGACCCGCCGGACGCGGTGGCGTTCAACCAAATCCCGATGTCGGAGGACGATTCGCCCGCGCACCAGGCGCTGGCCTTGCAGGCGGCGCGCGAGAGCATGGTGTTGCTGAAGAATCGGGACGGGTTCCTGCCGCTGAAGCCGGAGTTGAAGAATATCGCCGTCATCGGCCCCAACGCCGAGGCGCTGCCCGCGCTCGAAGGCAATTACAACGGCACGCCGTCACATCCGGTGCTGCCCATCGACGGCCTGGAGAAGGAATTCGCGGGCAAGGCCGAGGTGCTCTACGCCCAGGGCTCGCCCTACGTGTCGGAGCTGCCCGTGCCCGTGCCGCGCACCGTGTTTCATCCCGCCTCCGGCGACGCCGCCCCGGGCCTCAAAGCCGAGTACTTCGCCAATACGGATTTCTCCGGTTCGCCCGTCTTGACTCGGATTGACCCGCAGATTCAGTTCGATTGGGACGCGGCCTCGCCTGCGCCCGGCGTGCCCATGAAAGCTTTCGCGGTGCGCTGGACGGGCACCCTCACCCCGCCCGGCCCCGGCGATTACACCTTTGGCATCGACGCCGCGCACTGCTATCCGTGCGGAGACAAGGAGACCTTCCGCGTCTTTCTCGATGGCAAGCCCGTAAGCGAAAGCAGCCACACCAACTTTAGTTGGAGCCCGAAGGTTCCGGTGATCCCGGTGCACTTCGACGACACCGCGCCCCACGACTTCCGCCTGGAATACACCCACACGGCGCCGCTGTTCGCCGCCGGCGTCACCCTCACCTGGAAGCCACCGGTGGACGTGCTGCGCGCTGAGGCGGTGAAGGTGGCCGGGCAATCGGACGTCATCGTGGCTTTCGTGGGTTTGTCGCCCAACCTCGAAGGCGAGGAAATGCCGATTCACGTGGAGGGCTTCAACGGCGGCGACCGAACCGATATCGGCCTGCCGCGCGCGCAGCAGGACCTGCTCGAAGCGCTCGAGGCCACCGGCAAGCCCCTGGTGGTGGTGCTGATGAACGGCAGCGCGCTGGCGGTGAATTGGGCCCAGCAGCATGCGGCCGCCATCCTCGAAGCTTGGTATTCGGGCGAGGCCGGGGGCGCCGCCATCGCCGAGACGCTCTCGGGCGCGAACAACCCCGGCGGCCGCTTGCCGGTCACCTTCTACGCCGCGCTCGACCAGCTTCCACCCTTCCAAGAATATTCCATGGCCAATCGCACCTATCGCTATTTCACCGGCCAGCCCCTCTATCGCTTCGGCGACGGCCTCAGTTACTCCACCTTCAGCTATAGCCGCCTCAAGCTCTCCACTACGAACGTGCGGGGCGGAGCTTCGCTCCGCGTCGAAGCCGATCTGCGCAACACCTCGAAGATTGCGGGCGACGAAGTGGCCGAAGTCTATCTCGCGCCGGCCCCCGGTTCCTCGTTCTATCGTCCCCCCTCCGCGCCGGCCTCCCAGCCCTTTCCCGTGCTCCTTCGCGAGCTCAAGGGATTTGAGCGCGTTCATCTGGCTGCGGGCGAAACCCGCCACGTCGCCTTCACCCTCAGCCCGCGCGATCTGAGCCAGGTCACGGAAGCCGGTTTACACAAGGTGCTGCCCGGCCGTTACGCCGTCTCGGTGGGCGGCGGCCAGCCGGGCACAGGCGCGCCCGGCGTCTCCGCCGAGTTCCAAATCACCGGCGAGACCACCCTGCCGAGGTGAGCATCCCTGGCGGATGACGGCGCAGTCGAAAGCAAGGGCGCGGCGCGTGTGCGGGCCTCGTGCCGGACGGCATGAGCAGCCGCTCAACACTGCGGGAAGCCACAGGGGGCGCCGGATATTCTTAGAGGCCGGTTGACCCTTCGAATCGGCGCTCTTCCATCGCAGTACGCAACATTCAGCAATCTTCAGTGAGTTGCGGCGGCCGGCCGGGTGTGTCCCATAAATCCGTCGGCCCACTTCAGAAAATATTTCATGTTGGGCGCGTCGGTGTGCCCGCCGTCATCCTGGCGCCAGGCAAGCTGCCCGCCGAGCAGGCCGGCGTTCACCGGCGGCATTTTGGCGCTGTGGTAATCCTCGGGCACGCCGAGCCCCTGGGCCCCGAGCAGCTCGAAGACGGGGCTCGCAGCCACCGCCGCCATGAAGCTTCCCTGATGGTCTAGCCACTTGGCGTCGCCTTTCTCCGGCAATCCGTAACTGATGAAAGTGAGGCGCGGCGCACACAAGGCGATCAGCTCGTGGGAGTCCACCGGCAGGTCGCCTGCGTTCTTGCCGCCGGACACGGCGTCCGACGCGCCATACTTCATGAAGTTGCCCGCCATCCAGTAGTATTCGCCGCCGGTGAGATTCTCCACCGCCTCGCCGAAGTTACGGCGCAAAAGGGTGGCGCCGCCTTTGCCCGAGGAACCCACCAGAACCATGGCAAAGCGCCGGTCGAAGGCCATGGTAACAAGCGCCGCCTTGCCATAGCGCGAGACGCCCTCGATGCCGACGTGCTTCGCATCCACGGCCGCATCCGTCTCCAGGTAGTCCAGTCCCCGGCCCGCGCCCCAAGCCCACGCGCGCAGCGCACCCCAGTCGTCCGGCTTGCGAGGCTGGCCTCGGTTGACGAGCCCGATGATGCCCCGGGTGAGTCCGGCCCCGTCATCGGCCTGGATGCTGGCGGGGTCGATGGTGGCAAAGCCCCAGCCGTCCGCGATGATTTCCCAGGTCGAGGGCGGGTCGCCGTCGGCGTTGAACTGCGGGAACTGAAAGGGCACCGGGCGTTCTGGCTCATACGCCGGGTGCGCGTCGAAAATCTGCCGGAGCGAGGGATCCTGCCTCACCAGCAGCGCCTTCATCGCCGCGTTGATGCGCTCGAGTTCCTCATCCGAGGGTTGGTTGGGCGCGGGAAAACCGCTGCGCCCGAACATCATCAGCACCGGCACCGGCCCCTTCGCATTCGCCGGCGTCACCAGCGTCATCCGGATATTCACCGCGATGAGCGGACAGGCGGAATTATCGGCGTGGCCCACCAGTTCTTTGGCGACGACGGGATGGAATCCGATCATCTCCTGGTCGGTCGCCGTCACTGACCACGTGACCTTGGCGACGTCCCTTGGCACGCGCCCATAGACCTCGCGCTCGAAGTCTTCCACGATCTCCGGACGGCGCTCTTTCCACCACATTTCCGGAGTCGTCACTTTTTCGCCGTTTTTCAGCCTCAGTGGGTCGGGCAGGTCCGGAAACCGGTTGGCCTTTGACTCGTCGTAATTCGCGTGATTCGGCGCCTTCTCATCGCCGCTCGGGCCCGGACGCAGCGCCCTGATTCCAAGCTGGTCCATCATGTTCTGATGATCCTGCTCCGCCGTGAACGTGACGGGCCCAGGCAAGCTGGCTTGGGACGTGGCAGGGCCGGCAGGGCGAGCCCGGCCGCGCAGACTGCCGCCTGAAAGCGTGCCGGCGATCGCCAGCAGAACGCCGGCGGTGACGGGGAATGGAAATGCGGGTTTCATTGCGACCTCCGGGAAGTAAGCGTGGCGATCACGGCGCAAAATCCGCCAGGGGAATGGCCCCGGCCATGGCGCGATATCCCGCCGGCGAAGGGTGCAGATGGTCGCCGGAGTCATATTCCGGCCGCAGTTGCTCCGGCCGCGCCGGGTCGCGAAGCGACTTGTCAAAGTCGATCACGGCATCGAAATGGCCGGGCGCCCTGATCCATCGATTCACGGCAATCCGGTCGGCTTCGCTCAAGGGCCCAGGATGGTAATAGCCGTTCCCGGTGAACGGCGTGAGCGTCCCGCCGATCACCCGAATGCCATGGGCGTGAGCGCGCAGCACAATCTGTTCATACGCCCCGACGATCCTGCGCACCAGCTCCTTATGCGCAGACTCCGGCTGGTTGGTCTCCTGGCCGAAGGTGCCGATATCGTTGATGCCTTCCTCCACGATCAAATAGCGGACGCCCGGCGGGGCGAGCACATCACGGTCGAAGCGCGCCAGCGCGTTCGGTCCCAGTCCGTCGAGCAGCAAACGGTTACCGCCGATGCCCTCGTTGAGTACGCCGAGCGGGCGCCCGGGCATGGCCGCAAGGATGCGGCGCGCCAAGTCGTCGGGCCAGCGGTCATTGCCGTTGATGGTGGAGGCATGCCCATCGGTGATCGAGTCGCCAAGCGCGACGATGGCCGCGGCCCCGGGCGGCGCGCTCACGTCCACACCTTCGAGGTTAAACCAGTGGTCGAATCGCATGGCGCCCGCCAGGTCCGCGTCTGCCACATGGTCGCCGTGCACAAGGTAGGAGGTGGCCCGCGATCCCGGATGGCTGGTCTCTCCCACCGGCGGCTCGTCAAGGTGGAACGTAATGGCGAGATTGGATTGCGCCTCCGCCGCGAAACCGATGGGGTCGGAAATATACTCGGCGCCGGCGGGAATGGTGACGGCCGGGAGCTTTGCAAACGTCAGCGCACGGTCCGTGGCAGCATCGGTTTGGGGCGACGACGCCGAGGTGGGCCGGGCAATGTGCACCGAGGTGAGACGGAGGGGTGCGGTTCCAAACGCGTTTGAGATGTGCACCCGCACCACGCTTCCACCGATCGAGAGGTGCACGATCTGGCGCAGGGTGGCGTCGCGCAGATCGCCGGGCTCGAGCGAGTTGCCAGCCTCCGGAACTTGCTCGGACGCCGCCCACGATCCGACCCAGTTGGGCCCGCGCAGCGAGGAGCCGGCCGAGGCTGCCTGAGCGTAAAATACCAGCCCGAGACAACTCAACATCGCCTTCCGCCACCGCATGCTGGAACCCTCCCTCGCCGCCAGGACCAAAGCAGGGCGATCCGCCTGGATGCGTTGGCCACGGCAGGATATACACGCCGGCGGCCCCCGGCGATTAGAACACGGCGCCAAGTCCTCTGAACAGCCCCGAGACCCCTCACGAGTGTTCCAGGTAAACGTGAAGTCGCCCAACCGCGGAAGCGGCTCTGCGCCCAGCCTATTCGAGTTGGCGAACGCTGCACATTAAGAGCGGCTCTGCCGCCCTGCTGCCATCGACCCGAATGGCAGTCATGAGGAGTGGCCATTTATGCGGCTCTGCCGCCTTGCTGTGCGGGAAGCCTAGGGCTTCCCGGGCCTCGCCCCAGACTTTTCTCCTCCTTCTGGCCGCCTCGAAGGCTGAGCCTTCGAGGCGGCCAGAAGGAAATCGTGGGGGGCGCACTCGTCCCGGAAAGGCAGAGCCTTTCCGCACAGCAGGGCGGCGGAGCCGCACCTACCGAAAGCAAATAGAAGAA
>DATJAQ010000369.1:0-5246 GCA_035516075.1 Terriglobia bacterium
CGAAGAGGATTATGCCGCCCTCCCTCCCGGCGGCGGCCTGGCTTCATCAACAAACCTACGATTCCGCACATAAGTTGTGAGTGCCCGCCGCCGGAATGTCAGTTGACAGACTGGTTTTGCCCCTTCTATACTCTAATTCGATATCGAAACAGGGCATCGAAAATCATTATGGATGATAAAAGTCTCTATTCGGGGCTGATCCGCTTGCACATCCTCCATCACGCGGCGGAGGAACTCATTTACGGAATCGGCATCGCCGAGGAATTGGCCCGGCACGGGTATAAATTGAGTGCCGGAACCCTCTATCCCATTCTGCACGGGTTGGAAAAGAAGGATTACTTGCGATCTCACTTGCAGCGCAACGGCAAGTCGGCGCGCCGCATGTATGCGATTACGCCCTTGGGCCGCAAGGCGCTGCGCACCGCGCGCCGGCGCGTGCAGGAG
The DNA here is from genome assembly GCA_035516075.1 of Terriglobia bacterium. Taxonomy (GTDB): domain Bacteria; phylum Acidobacteriota; class Terriglobia; order UBA7540; family UBA7540; genus Gp13-AA77. The sequence goes on from DATJAQ010000369.1 coordinate 445, forward strand.
TTATTTGGTGAAATGTTCGGGGTTGATGAGAGCAAGGGCCGGCAGTAGACAGAAACGGCTACCGGAGATGGGGCCTGTATGAGGCGTAAAACTCTTGCGGCAATCTTGGGCTTATTCCTGGTCTTCGCGTCGGGCCGAAGGCTGCCCGGGCAGGCGCTTCCTGACCATCCCCTGACGCTGGGCGGCGCGATCGACTATGCCCTGGCGCACTACCCCGCCGTGCGTGCCGCACTGGAACAGGTGGAAAGCGCGCGGAGCGGCGTGGCCTTGGCGCGGACGTCATATCTGCCGCAATTGAATCCTATCTACCAGGCGAATCGCGCCACCCAGAACCAGGTGGCTGGGATCTTCCTTCCGGCCTCCATAATCCCGTCGGTGGAGGGTCCGGTTCAGCCCTATTCCGGAACGAGTTACTGGAACACGCAGGCTGGCGCGCTGCTTTCCTGGGAACCGGTGGATTTCGGATTGCGACGTGCCGCGGTGGAACAGGCACGCTCCGCCGAGCATAAATCGGATGCCGACGTGGAACTCACGCGCTTGCAGGTTGCTTCCGCCACGGGGGAATACTTCCTCAACTTCGTCGCCGCTCAGCAGGCCGTAGTGGCGGCCCAGGCGGATGTGCATCGCTGGGAGGTGTTCGATAAGACGGTGCAGGTCCTGGTCCAGCAGGAACTACGCCCGGGAGCGGACGGCTCGCGTGCCGACGCCGAGCTGGCCATGGCGCGCACCCGCCTCTTCCAGGCGCAGGCGGCGGAGAAACAGACGCAGGCCATCCTTGCCTCGCTGATGGGAGCGGCGGGGGCTTCCCTCGAGGTCGAGCCTCACCCGTTGCTCGCCTCGCCGCCGGCGGAATCGTTGCCGCCCTCCCCGCCCTCCGCTCATCCTCTGGCGCTTGACCAGCAGGCCGGCGTGGAGGAATTGCGCGCCAAGGAACGCATCATCAACCGCACCGATTATCCCCACCTGTTTGTGGAGTCGGAGGTGTTCGGGCGCGGCAGCGGAGCGAATCCCGACGGTACGAGCGCCGGCGGCGCGAAGGGGCTGGGTCTCGACCGCGGCAACTGGGTGGCGGGAGTTTCCGTGGTGTTTCCCAATTTGTTCGATTTCTCCGCGCGGCGCGACCAGAAGCGCATCGCTGAGGCGCAAGAGCGCAGCCAACAGGCCCGATATCAACAGACCCTGCAAGACCTCAACGGGCAGGCGGCGGCCGCCCAGGCTGCGTACCAGGCAGACGCGCTGGTTGCCCAAAACACTCCCATTGCCCTGGCAGCGGCTCGCCAGGCGGAGACCCAGGCGCGGGTTCGCTATCAATCCGGCCTTACCAATCTGGTGGAGGTGGCGGAGGCGGAGAGCTTGCTGGCACAGGCTGAAAGAGATGATGCCGTGGCCCGTCTCAACGCGTGGCGCGGACTGTTCGGCGTGGCCGTGGCGCAGGGCAATCTGGAACCGTTCCTTGCGATGGTGCGGGCGAAGTAATCGGGTGATCCGGTGATCGGGAGATCGGGTGAACGAATCTGAAAAATGGATGATCGGGTGACCCGGCGACCAACGGGCCGATCCAATCATGTTTGCCGTTTGTTCACCTGATCGCCCGATCACCCGATCTCCCGATGAACAAGTCACTGGATTCGAAGAGACGCTAACTCATGTGGCTCATCCGAACCGCCCTCCGGCGGCCCATTTCGGTGCTGGTGTTGGTGGTGGCGGTAGCGCTTGGCGCGGTGCTGGCGGCGCTGCGCATGCGCATCGATATCTTCCCCAATCTCGATCTGCCGGTCATCTACGTGGCGCAGCCTTACGGCGGCATGAGTCCGGCGCAGATGGAAGGTTACCTGGTCTATTACTACGAATACCACTTCCTCTACATCAACGGGATCGAAAGCGTGGAGGACAAGTCAATCCAGGGCAACGGCCTGTTGAAACTCACGTTTCACCCCGGAACGGATATGAGCCAGGCGCTTGCCCAGACCATTTCGTACGTCAATCGCGCCCACGCCTTCATGCCGTACGGAACAGTGAATCCCTTCGTCATTCGGTTTGACGCGGGCACCGTGCCGGTGGGCTATCTGGTTTTTTCCAGCAAAGTCCGCACGATTGGTGAGATTCAGGATCTGGCGCTCAATCGCATTCGCCCGCTGTTCGCCACGCTGCCGGGCGTGTCTGCGCCGCCGCCGTTCGGGGGAAATCAACGCACCATCGTGGTTACGGTCAATCCCGACCGGCTCCGCTCTTACAACCTCTCGCCGGATGCGGTGGTGAAGTCGATCAGCAGCGGCAACATCCTGATGCCCGCCGGTAATGTGCGCACCGAAAACCTGCTGCGCATCGTCTCCAGCGATTCCGTTACTCCCGATATTCACGCCTTGCTCGATGTGCCGCTACGCACCGGGGCGGGCCCCGCGGTCTATCTGCGCGACATTGGCGCCGTGGCTGACAGCACCGACATCCCCACGGGGTACGCGCTGGTGAACGGCCGCCGGGCCGTTTACATCCCCGTCACCAAGCGCCCCGACGCTTCCACTCTCACGGTGGTGGACGAGGTAAAGCAGAATCTCGCGCGATTCCGCTCCCTGGTCCCGACCGATATCGACATCAGCTATCAATTCGATCAGTCGGGTTATGTCAAGAGCGCCTTGCTCTCCGTGGTGAGGGAAGGGCTCCTGGGCGCTCTGCTGACGGGCCTCATCGTGATGCTATTCCTGGGTGACTGGCGGAGTTCGTTTATCGTCATGACCACCATTCCCTTCGCCCTGCTGACCTCGGTGGTGGGCCTGTGGCTGTGCGGGCAGACTCTCAACATCATGACGCTGGGTGGGCTGGCGCTGGCCGTGGGCATCCTGGTGGACGAAGGGGTAGTGGAAATTGAGAACATTGACAGCACCCTCGCGCAGGAGCCCGGCTTGCCGGTGGCGCGCGGAGTGCTCAACGCGACGCGCCGAACCGTTGTCGCGCGCTTTCTCTCCATGCTTTCCATCGTGGCAGTCTTCGTGCCGTCGCTCTTCATGACCGGGGTGGCGAAGAACCTCTTTGTCCCGCTCTCACTGGCGGTGGGTTTTGCCATGGTGGCTTCGTTCCTGCTCTCCAGCTCTCTGCTGCCGGTTTTGTTCCTGTGGATGCACCGAAAGAGCGATACGGATTCAGTCAAACTGCCGCCCAATTGGTTGAATTTCGACCGCGTTCGTGAGCGCTGGGGGGGCGTGCTGGCGCGCGTAGCATCGTTCCGCTGGCTGGTCATCGTGATTTATGCCGGGGCGGCGCTCGCGATCCTCCTACTGCTGGGACCACTGGTGGGAAGAGAACTCTTCCCTAATGTCACCGGGCACCAATTTCGCTTGCGGTTTGATGCTCCGGCCGGAACTCGCGCGGAGGAGACGGCGCTGCTGGTGACGAAGGTGTTGGACGAAGTTCAGGCCGCTGCCGGCGCCGGCAATGTCGATATCAGCCTGGGTTATGTGGGCACGCAGGGCGCCAGTTATCCCATCAACACGGTCTTTCTTTGGACCAGCGGGCCGCACGAAGCGATGATGAACGTGGCGCTCCGCCCCGGGGCCGGTATCGATGTAGCTGCCTTGGAAGAAAAACTGCGGGGAATTTTGCCCCCGAAGTTTCCGGAATGTTCCTTCTCCTTCGAGCCGGGGGACATTGTCAGCCAGATCATGAATTTTGGCGCGCCGACTCCCATCGAACTGGCGGCGACCGGCCCGGACTTCGCCGCTCTGCGCGCGTACACGGAAAAGCTGCGCGGCGAATTAGGAAAGGTGCCGGCGCTTCGCGACTTGCGGGTCGAGCAGCCCCTCAATTACCCCAGCGTGGATGTGCGGGTGAACCGCGAACTGGCGGGTCAACTGGGCGTCACGGCCGAACAGGTGGCGCGGTCGCTTTCGGAAGCTACGGCCTCCAGCCGCTTTACCACGCCCAATTATTGGACCGATCCCAAAACCGGCGTTGCTTACCAGGTGCAGGTGCAGTATCCCCTCCCGCGCATGACTTCTGTGCAGGACGTCCAATCGATTCCGGTGATGCCCGACTATGCTGCCCACCCCCTCCTGGGCGACCTGGCGCGCGTTACCGAGGGGACGCTGGTGGGGGAATACGACCGCATCAACGGCTTGTGGCTCTTGTCCCTCTCGGCCAATGTGGCAGGCGAAGACCTGGGCCGGGTTGCGGACCGCATCGATGCGGCGATTCACCTTGCCGGCGACCTTCCGCGCGGGGCGACGGTGCAGGTGCGCGGGCAGATTGCTCCCATGCGCGCGACCTTTGCCAGCCTCGGCACCGGCCTGTTGCTGGCCGTGGCGGTGATCTTCCTGCTGCTGGCCGGCAATTTCGAATCGATGCGGCTTTCACTGGTCATCTTCACTACCGCGCCGGCCACTCTCTGTGGGGTTGTCCTGATGCTGCTGGCGACGCACACCACCCTGAATGTCCAATCTTACATGGGTGCGATCATGGCTTTGGGGGTGGGAACGGCCAACGCGATCCTGCTGGTGACTTTTGCCGAGGAGCGCCGCCGCGCGGGAAGTTCGGCATTGGCGGCGGGGATGGAAGGCGCGCGCGCCCGCATGCGTCCGATTGTGATGACCAGCGCCGCCATGATTGCCGGCATGATTCCCATGGCGCTGGCCCTGGGGGAGGGAGCCGAAGCCGCCGCCCCCCTCGGCCGCGCCGTCATCGGTGGGCTGATTGCAGCAACCGTGGCTAACCTCACGGTGCTGCCGTTCATTTTCGCCCTGGTGCAATCGCGCGCCGGCACCACGTCGGCGTCACTCGACCCGGATGATCCGGAGAGCAGGTATGCGGGA
>DATJAQ010000370.1:0-3007 GCA_035516075.1 Terriglobia bacterium
CGCGACTATCGGCAGACGCGGTGATTCCAGGCGCAGGCGTTCAAGCATTCGACGCAGTGGCTCGCTGGCAGGCGCCACAATCGAAGTATGGAAAGCGTGGCTGACCGGCAGCGGCACGGCGTTGTAGCCCGCCTTCAGGAAAGCTTCCATGGCCTGTCTTACCGCTTCGCTGGCGCCGCCGATGACCGCCTGGCGGCCGCTATTGACATTGGCTGTGACCACGTAACCGTTGATCGTCTTGAGAATTCGCTCGATCTCGTCCAGCGGCGCAAACACGGCCACCATCTGGCCGTTGTCCTTCACCGAGACGCGGGTCATTTCGCGGCCACGAGTGCTGACGGCTTCGAGTGCATCGGCGAAGGGAAGAGCGCCGGCGGCGACCAACGCTCCGTACTCGCCCAGGCTATGGCCCATCACCATGTCGGGGCGGATGCCGTAGGCGGCTAAGAGGCGAGTGAGCGCAAGATCGGCCGCTAGCACGGCGGGCTGGGTGATGGCGGTCTGGCGCAGGTCTTCTTCGGCTTTCGCGACGGCCGCAGCATCGGTTTGGGTGACGAAGATAAACTCGCTGAGCGGTCTGTCAAGGAGCGGGGTCATGATTCGATCCGCTTCCGCAAACGTGGCGGCCACAATCGGCTCGGCGGCGCTGAGCGTGCGCAGCATATTTACATATTGCGAACCTTGGCCGGTATACAGGAACGCCACCTTAGGCGCAGGACCGCAGCCCCGGAAGACGCCTTGTGCCCGAAGGGCCTTCCACATCGCCGGTTGGTCCGCCTCGAGAGCCTTCAGGGCCTTGGCGCACTTCTCCGCCAGGTCAGCGGCGTCGGCATAGTCGATGGAAATACGTTCGGGGGCGCGCAGATCCGAAACGGCCGGGGCGGCCGGCGACGAGGCCTGGCCTGCCTCGGCAGCCCGTTGAATCGGGCGCAGTCGTTCGGCCAGCCCCGGCCTCGACGTGGCGCTGACGACCAGCGCGCCGCGTAAAGGCGCCTTGCACAGGATCTCAGAAGTCACAGGCGCACTTGCCTGTGCACCGTCGTCTTTCTGTTGAATTGAAACCGGCGAGAGGGCCTGAGATTGCTCGGCATGCGGCGCCGGATCACCGACCGCCGCTAAGCGCTTGCCGTTTCCAGTCAGCCGGTGAGGGATGTACTCCTCGAGTACGACGTGGAAGTTCGTTCCGCCAAAGCCGAAAGCACTCACCCCCGCGCGTCGCACTCCGTCGGCAGCCTGGGTCCAGGGCCGAAGCACGGTATTGACGTAAAGCGGGGAGTGGGCGAAGTTGATATTGGGATTCGGATGTTCGCAGTTTAAGCTGGGCGGCAACACTTTGTCGCGCAGCGCCAGGGTCGTCTTCAACAATCCTACCGCGCCGGCGGCCCCTTTAAGGTGCCCAAAGTTCGATTTAACTGAGCCTAGCGCCACTGAGCCGTGAGGAAGGTGAAAATCGCCGAGCACGTCCACCATGCTCTGCGCTTCGACCACGTCCCCCACGCTGGTCGATGTGCCATGGCCCTCAATCATCGTGACGGTAGCGGGCGATAAGCCGGCGTTCTTCCAGGCGCGCTCGATGCAAAGTTTCTGGCCGACCGGGTTGGGCGCCGTGATGCCTTTTCCCTTGCCGTCGCTCGATCCGCCCAGGCCGCGCACTACCGCGTAGATCTTGTCGCCGTCGCGCTCCGCATCGGCCAAGCGCTTGAGCAGAAAGACGGCAGCGCCTTCACCCATCACGAAGCCATCGGCTCCCTCGGCATAGGGGCGAGTGCCGGTGGCGGAGAGCGCGCCGATCTTGCAGAACTTAATGAAGGAAGAGGCGCCCATGTTGCGGTCGATACCGCCCGTGAGCGCCAGATCGAAGTCGTTGGCGACCAGGCCCTCGACTGCCGCGCTAATCGCCGCCATGGCTGAGGCGCAGGCTGCGTCCGTAGTGTAATTGGGGCCGTTAAAGTTGAAGAGGTTCGCAAGGCGGCCGGCCGTGCAGTTGGCCAATTCGCCGGGCATCGTATCTTCCGTAACCTCGGGCAGCAACTGCGCGATTCGCTGGTGCAATTCGCGGGTCATCTCCTTGCGCGCAGCTTCCGGCAGCGCCGCGAAGCTGGGGGTCTCAGCCAGTTCACGCGCGTATTCCGGAAAAGAAATGCGCAGCACGGTGAGGTAGTGGTGTTCGCCCCCCATGGCGTTGCCGAGGATCACGGCCGTGCGACTCAGCGCCAGTGGCCGCTCGGGGTAACCGTAGTCATCCAGAGCTTCGCGGGTGCAGGCGATGGCCCATTTCTGCCCCTCATCGATGGCCTTCACCACGCGCGGCGGAAGGGCCAGACGCCACTTCACCGGATCCCATGCGTACTCACGCACCCAGCCGCCGATTTTCGAGTAAGTCTTGTCCGGCGCGCCGTGATCGGGATTGTAGTAGAGCGTCGAGTCCCAACGGTCGGGCGGAACCTCGCTGATGCTGTAGCGCCCGTTCTTCACATTTTCCCAAAAGGCCGGCGCGCTGGGCGCGTCGGGAAGAACGGCCCCTACCCCCACGATCGCAATAGCTCGATAAGCGGTGTTTTCCATGATCAGCCTTCCAGTCCTGAGTCCTCCCCCTTTTGCTTCCCTCTGCGCCTGGCGGGAATCAGAGGCGGTCAGCGGACTCGTTGTTTTTGGCCGGACGCTGTCCAGCCCGATCCTGATTAGGCGGCCGCGCGGGCGGCCTTCGGCACTCGGTCGTAAAGCGCGTCAGCGATAAAATCCATGTCGGAGAGCAGGCCGGCTTGCGCAGCGAGGATGGCGGGCATTCCCAGTGCGCCTTCGAACGCGGCCACCTCCGGTTCGCTCATGCCCCCGGCCCCGGCTATCCCTCGCAATCCGTCCACCGCTACCTTCAGCGCTGCCTCGCGTGCAAAACTCCGGGCGATTGCCTTGAGTGCCGGCACGTCGAACCGCTGGCTGGCTTTCTCATGCAGCCTGCCTTGACTCAGCATTGCAGCACGGCGGGATAAACTGCCTGCGCACTCGG